>NZ_JCAFRY010000002.1:0-441182 GCF_059368675.1 Stenotrophomonas sp. YJH_SMC_120 | reverse complement strand
GCCCATCGTTGATCGGTAGTGCCGGCCGCTGGCCGGCAACCACGGGACACTGGGATTGCCGGCCAGCGGCCGGCACTACCTCATCCAAGCGCGTCGGCCCACCACAGTGCGGCCGGTCCCGGCGGGGTGTCGCGACGCCACAGCAGTGCAACGACGCGCAGGTGGCGGCGGTGTGTTCGGCGCTGGATTACGCGCTCGCCCATCATTGATCGGCAGTGCCGGCCGCTGGCCGGCAACCACGGGACACTGGGATTGCCGGCCAGCGGCCGGCACTACCTCATCCAAGCGCGTCGGCCCACCATAGTGCGGCCGGTCCCGGCGGCATGTCGCGACGCCACAGCAGTGCAACGACGCGCAGGTGGCGGCGGTGTGCTCGGCGCTGGACTACGCGCTCGCCCATCGTTGATCGGTAGTGCCGGCCGCTGGCCGGCAACCACGGGACACTGGATTGCCGGCCAGCGCCCGGCACTACCTCATCCCAGTGCGTCGACCCACCACAGTGCGGCCGGTCCGGGCAGCGTGTCGCGGCGCCACAGCAGGTCGCTGTGGATGCGCCGCGGCCAGCCCGGCAGTACCAGTTCCACCAGCCGCCCGCGGTCATAGCGCTGCACCAGCGCCCGCGGCAGTTCGGCCCAGCCGATGCCGTCCTCGGCCATCTCCATCACCATCAGGTAGTCGGTGGCGGTCCAGGCCAGGCCGGTGACCACGCGCGATTGATCGACTTCCGCGCTCAGGCGCACCTGCCGATGCCGCGCCAGCTGAGCGGCGTCGCGACGCCCGGCACTGGCCAGCGGGTGTTCGCGCGCCACGTACACCGACAGTTCGCTGTGATGCGCCAGCGGCCGCGCCACCAGCCCATCGGGATAGTGCTCCTGCCTGGGCAGCAGGCCCAGCGCGGCGCGACCACTTCCGACCAGCTCCAGCACGTCCTCACCCTCCGCATCCAGCCATTCCAGTTCGATCTCTGGGAACGCCTCGGAGAAGCGCTGCAGGATCCGCTGTTCGGGATCAAGCTGGTAGACATCGGAAAACACCACGGTCAGGCGCGGCTCGACCGGTGCGGCCAGGCGCACGCTCAACTGTTGCAGGCGCGCATCGGCAGCCAGGATCTCCTGCGCGTGGCCAAGTACCTGTCGCCCGGCCTCCGTCAGCTGCGGGTAGCGCCCGCTGCGATCGAACAGGCTCACACCCAGGTCGGTTTCCAGGTGGGCAATGGCGGTACTGACCGTCGACTGGGTCTTGCGCAGCCGTCGCGCGGCGGCCGAGAACGAGCCCAGCGCCGCGGCTTCCACGAAGGCCTGCAGGGATTCAGGGGAGTAGGGCATATATCCATCGCTCCTGTCGATGGAATCCATTTTGATTCCACCGTAAAAGGCGATGATACTGGCCGCCGTCGCCCCTGTCTGCGGGGCGTTCCGGACCCTCCACGCTCGGCGTGGATCCATTGATGAGGCGGCGTGGTCCCCGCCCTGCAAGGAGCTTCACATGTCCCGTACTGTTCCCGCCCGTGGCGCGCTGGTCGCCTGGGCCTGCCTGACCGTGGCGATCGTCGCCGAAGTGGTCGGCACCTCGTTCATGGCCCACGCCGCCCGCGATGGCGGCTGGACCGGCTATCTGGTCATGGCCGGCGCGCTGGCGCTGTCCTACTTCTTCCTGGCGCAGTCGGTGCGCCGCATCGCGGTGGGCGTGGCCTACGCGGTATGGGAAGGCCTGGGCCTGACCCTGCTGACCGTGGTCGGCCTCACCGTCTTCGGTGAAAGCCTGTCGCTGCAGCAGCTGGCCGGCCTGGTGCTGGCGGTGGTCGGCATCGTCTGCGTCACTCTCGGGGAGGCACACTGATGAACACCCTGGCCCTGCTTTTCGTGATCTGTTCGGCGCTGATCGACGTCGCCGCCAACATGATGGTGGCCAAGTCGGAGGGCTTCCGCCGCTGGCGCTGGGGCGTCGGTGCGATCGTCATGGTCTGGATGGCCTTCGCCCTGCTGGGCCAGGCCGTGCGTTACATGGACCTGGCCACCGCCTATGCGATGTGGGGGGCAATCGGCGTGATCGGTACCGCCACCTGCGGCCGCCTGCTGTTCGGCAATCGCCTGCGTCCGATCGGTTGGGTCGGCATCGCATTGGTGACCGTCGCGGTACTGCTGCTGAGTACCGCGAAGTAACGCGTCGCCGTGCCAACCAAGGTTGGCATCTACCGGTGCGGAAGCGCTGTGCCAACCCAGGTTGGCACCTGCCAGAGCGTGAGCCGCCGCAGGCAAGCGCCCCGAAGGATCTCTCCGGGGCGTTGCTGTTTCTGCAGCAGTTAGAACCGTGCGGTGAAGTTCAGCCGCGTGGTGCGGCCCGGGCCCGGCATCAGGCTCATCGCCAGCGTGTCCATGTAGTAGGTGTTGCGCAGGTTGCTGACCACCAGTTCCACTTCGGCCTTCGGGGTGAACTGCCAGCGCGCATAGAAGTCATAGATCGCGGTCGGCAGGTAGATGTTCTGCAGGCCGGTCGAGCCGGTGGTGTTCCAGGGCTTGTCCAGTTCATGGGTGGGGCCGCTGTTGTAGGTGCGGCGGATGCCGGTATCCAGCCGCTTGTCGAACAGGCGGAAGCCCAGCGTGCTGTGGATTGAGTACTTCGGCGGGTTCTGCGCGTTGACGAACGAGGTGCCGAAGCCGCCTTCCACGCAGTCCGGTGTGGTGTCCAGCTTGCTCCACTTCGCATACGGGTCTTCGCGCAGGCGTTTGGCAGTGGCCGCATCGCAGGTGCGCGCCCGCTGGTAATAGCTGGCCGACAGGTCCAGGTAGGCGATGCCGGCGTCATAGCCGGATTGCAGCTCGTAGCCGGATACCGTGTAGTTGTCGACATTGTCGACATAGAACGCCCAGTTGCTGGAGTCGAAGCGACGGGTGATCGCGTTGTCGATATCGTTCTTGAACCAGGCCACCTTGAATGCCAGGCGGTCGCCATCGCGCCACAGGTCCTGCTTGAGCAGGCTGAAGCCGATGTCCCAGGAACGGTTCTTCTCCGGCTTCAGGTCGGCCACCGGTGCCGAAGTGCTGTTGCCCAGCGTCGATTCGAACAGGCTGGGCATTTTCCAGCCCTGCGCGTACTTCACGTAGAAGAACATGTCCTCGTCGAAGTTGAAGCGGGCCTCGGCATACGGTGCGAAGCCGTGGCCGGAACGGCGGATCGCCGGCTTGTAGCCCCATGCGGTAGGAATCTGCTTGGTATGGAAGCCGTTGGCGCCGCGCGGGTCGGGAATGAAGCCATCGAAGTCGTAGCTCTGGCCCAGCGTGCTGTCGCCGTAGGGAGTGGCCCGCAGCGAGTCGTAGGTGTAGTTGCCCTGTGCATCCGGGTACCACTCCTTGTACCAGCCCGGCAGCAGCTGGCCGCCCTTGCTCAGGCGCGCGAAGGTATAGCGCAGGTCGCGCGATTCACTGACGAAGGCGACCCGATTGCGGTCGCGGGTGCGGTAGTCGATGAAGCGGCCGCCAGCGGTCAGCGACAGCCAGTCCCAGGGCTGCCATTGCAGCGACGCCACAACGCTGGCTTCGCGGCGCGTGCCGGAGCGCAGGTAGCGGTTGTTGTTGTAGTCCACCGGCAGCACCGGTGAGTTCGGTGCGGTGTCCTCGTGCTGGAACGCAGCACCATAGCGCAGCGTCCAGTCGCCCAGGCTGTTGTTGAAGCGGGTGGTGTTGCTGCTGTCCACGCCCCAGCGCCGGGTTTTCACGTCCGACTGCAGACCCGGGCCATAGGTCTCGCCCAGCGTGTCCGGCATCTGGTCGTTGGGCACGTCCTTGAACAGCGGCGTGTTGGCGATGTTGCTGTTGAACATGCGGCTGGTGGCGGTGGTGAACCACAGCGTGCTGCTCAGGTCCAGCCACGGGTGTGCCTCGGGCCGGTAGCGGTGGCGCAGCGAGGTGGCGTTGAGCCGCATCTTCCCGGGCTCGAACTGGAACATGGTGTTGGCCTTGTCCACATAGGTCACCCATTCGTTGGACTCGCCGACACGGCCGATCGCCGACGGCATGATCTCGCCGAAGCTGGAGTTGAAGTAACGGTGGCTCAGCTCAAGCCGCTGGTCGGGGTTGGGCGTCCAGGTGAACTTCAGCAGCGCCGATTCGTTGTCGGTGTGCGTGTTCAGCACCTCATCGCCCGGATGGTACATGTCCGAAACCGCCTGGCTGGACATGCCGGTACCGCCGCTGGACAGGTGCTGGTCGTCGTAGCGGTGCGCGCCGTTGCTGCCGGCGAAGTAGTTGCCCTGGCGGCGCCGCGCGTAGGCGGCCACCAGCTGCCAGTCTTCGCCGCGCTGGGCGAAGGCCACGCTGCCGTTCCAGTCGCGCGGGTCGCGCAGGCTGTTGCGGTTGTCGCTGCCGCGCGCGATCTGCCTGAAGGTGCGGGTGCGGTCGATGCTGTTGTCGGCCACGCCGCCGCGCACGCGCAGTCCCCAGGCCTGGCCGTCATCGAGTATGTCCTCGGCCTTCAGCGTTTCCATGTAGACCACGCCACCGATCGCGCTGGCGGCATTGGCGGCCAGGCTCGGTCCCTTTTCGATGCTGATCGCGCTGATCAGGTCCGGGTCGAGGTAGCTGCGCTGCTGCACGCCGGCATAGCCGCGGTACACGTCGATGGCCTGCTGGCCGCCGTCGATGATCACCGGCACCCGGTTCTGACCCTGCAGGCCGCGGATGTTGACGTCCAGCGCACCACCATTGCGTACGTCTCCGGTGTGCACGCCGACTGCGCCGGCCAGCACATCGCCGATCGACTGGCCGCGGAAGCGTTCCAGCTGCTGGTGGTCCAGATGCACGCGCGAGCCGCTGTCGCGGTAGACGGCGTCGGCATCGGCCAGCCCCCACGGCGAAGCACCTTCGCTGGCCTGGCCGGCCACGCGCAGGGTGCCGATCTGGCGTACGCCGGCGTCGGTGGCCGGGGCGGCCTGCAGCACCACGCCGCTGGCATCACGCTGGAACGAAAGGCCGGTGCCGGTGAGCAGCTGTGCCAGCGCGGCCTCGGTGTTGAGCGAGGCCTGCACGCCACCGCTGTGCCGGCCGCGGGTCAGGCGCGCATCGGCAGCGATGGACAGGCCGGACTGCTGACCGAACGCGGTCAAGGCCTGGTCGAGCGGACCGGCCGGGATCTGCCAGCGAACGGCGGCGGCAGCATCCTGTGCGTGGGCGGCGGCCGGCAACAGGCACGGCGTGGCCAGGGCCAGGCACAGCGCGATGGCAAGCGGGCGAGGGGAAGGGCAGGGTAGTTTCATGGGGGCGGCGACATCCGCAATGGGTTCCCTTGTAGTGCCCGCCGAGCGCGCAGAAAGGGAACCGCGATTTCAACGCGGACGCACAACGGTCCACCATGGCCAGCGCTGCTCGATGCGGATCGGCAGGGCGCGCGCCAGCAGTTTCAGGGCCTGCAGGCTGTCCAGGCGCGGCAATACCGCGGTGACATTCAATGCGGACAGTGCCGGATCACAGCCCAGATAGCCCCGATGGTGACGGGCCAGTTCGTCGATCACCCGGATCAGTTGCGTGTCCTGCACCTGCAGGCGTCCGTCCTGCCAGTCGCCGCGCAGAGGATCGGCAGCGACCGTTGTGAGTCCCCCCATCGGTCCGATCTGCAGCGCACTTCCCGCAGGCACATCCAGCGCCGCGCCGAACGTCGGCAGGCACCGCACCACGCCCTCGAACACGTCCAACCGGCTGTGCTGGGCTTCGCGGCCGACCGCGAAGCGGGTGCCGATCGGCTGCAGGCGCGCGCCGGGTACATGCACGCTCAGGGGCAACCCGGTGAATGCTGGGTGGTGGCCGGTCTGCAGCAGCAGTTCGCCGCGCAGCAGATGCAGGGCGCGGTTGCCGTTGCCGATGTCGACGGTCACTTCGCTACCGGCGTTGAGCCACAACTGGCTGCCATCGGCCAGCGTCCAATGACCGGTGCGCCCGGCAGCGGTGCGTTGCGTCTGCAGGTGGCGCTGCGCCTGCAGCCCGTGCAGGCCGAGAAGCGAGACCGCACCGATGCCGAGCGCGCCGCCGAGACTGCGAAGTGCGCGGCGGCGGCGATGGCCGGCGGCATCGAGCGCCGTTGCTGCTGCCGGTGCCGACAGCGGGGCGAACGACTGCCAGACCGCCTCGACCCGGCGCCAGGCGTCGGCGTGACCGGCGTCGGCCTGCAGCCACGCACGCCAGTGTTGCTGGTCGTCGTCGCTCCAGCCCTGTTGGCGCAGCGCGAACCACTCTGCCGCCTGCTCCAGCGCCGGGCCGGCCACTGCCGCGCTCATGCCGCCGCGTCGCCGGACAGGCGCAGGCAATGCAGCATCGCCTGCGCCATGTACTTCTTGACCATGCGCTCGGACACGCCCAGCTGTTGGCCGATCTCCGCATAGCCCAGTCCGGACAGCCGGGCCAGCAGGAAGGCACGCCGTGGCCGCTCGGCCAGGCCGGACAGCATGTCAGCGATGGCATGCAGGAGCTGCAGCGCCTGCGTGCGCTCCTCCGCAGAGGGATGCACCGGCTCCGGTTGTGCGGCCAGCGCGGTCAGATAGGCGCGCTCCAGGTCCGCGCGCTGCCAGTGATTGACCAGCAGCGCGTGCGCGATGGTGCTGAGATAGGCGCGGGGCAGGCGCAGTTCGGACGGATCGACGCGCCGGCTGAGCAGGCGCAGGAAGGTGTCCTGGGTCAGGTCGGCGGCGCAGTCGGCGTTGTGGGTGCGGCGGCGCAGCCAGCCCAGCAGCCAGCCATGGTGTTCGCGGTAGAACCCCGCCAGCGCGGTGCTGGAGGCGGCGGGCACGGCCATCGGCACGGGTCATTAATGAGAATGATTCCCATTATAGGGCGATCGGGCGGCGCACGACAAATCCTGCGCATGCCGCAGCAGGAGAGATCGCCGGATTTGCGATGCCCGGCGTGCTCGCCGACACTGCGGCTTTCCACAAGGAGTGCCCGCATGTTCAGCCACATCACCGTAGGAACGAACGACATGGATGCCGCGCGCCGCTTCTACGATGCCCTGTTCGCCGCGATGGGGGCACGTCCGGGTGTGTTCGACGAAAAGGGTCGGCTGCTGTACTTCAAGGATGGGCGGATGTTCGGCGTCACCGCGCCCATCGATGGGCAGCCTGCATGCCATGCCAACGGCGGCACCATTGGTTTCACCCTCGACAGTGCCGAGGCCGTGCGCGGTTGGCAGGATGCTGGCGTGGCCCATGGCGGTACGGCCATCGAAGACCCGGCTGGCATCCGCAGCATGGCCGGGCGCCAGCTGTTCCTGGCCTACCTGCGCGACCCGGACGGCAACAAGCTGTGCGCGGTGCATGTGGTGCATGTGATGTCGTGATTGGACAGTACGCGCGTGGCCGCGATGCACGCGGTCCGCGCGCGGCTGCGCTCGCAGGTACGCTTCGGCGCGCGCGTGATAACACGGAATGGCGGGCCGGGCCTGTGACCACAGGCCGCAACTTCATGCTCTGTCCACTGCGGTTCAGCCAGAATCGGTCGGCTAATTCCTTGATCTACCGGAGAACGCCGCCCCATGGATGTACTGGAGCCGCAACAATCCCCGGTGCGCACCCTTCGGCCTGTGTTCGCCTTCGCGGCGATCGTTGTCGTGGCGTTCGCGCTGTTCGTCAGTCTGTTCCCGCTCGGTGCGGGCCGCCTTCTGGTCAAGGCACAGGACTGGGCCGCACTGAATGTGGGCTGGTACTACCTGCTGGCGATGACCCTGTACCTGGTATTCGTGGTTGGCGTGGCGCTGTCCAAGTACGGCGGCATCAAGCTCGGCGCCGACCATGACGAACCGGAGTTCAGTTACCTCTCCTGGGCCGGCATGCTGTTCGCGGCGGGCATCAGCATCACGCTGTTCTTCTTCTGCGTTTCCGAACCGCTGACCCACTACCTGCAGCCGCCGCAGGGCGATCCGGCTGCGGGCGAGGCCGGTGCGCGCCAGGCCATGCAGCTGCTGTTCCTCCATTGGGGCCTGCATGGCTGGGGCGTGTTCGCGCTGGCGGCGATGGCGATGGCCTACTTCGCCTACCGCCACAACCTGCCGCTGGCGCTGCGCTCGGCGCTGTACCCGCTGATCGGCAAGCGCATCAACGGCCCGATCGGCTACACCGTGGATGCGCTGGGCATCGTCGCCACCGTGTTCGGCATCGGCGCCGACATGGGCTTCGGCGTGCTGCACCTCAATGCCGGCCTGGCACACCTGTTCAACATCCCGCATTCCAACCTGGTGCAGATCATCCTGGTGGTGGCGATGATGGGTGCGGCGGTGGCCGTGGCCGTCTCTGGGGTGGAGAAGGGGGTGCGCTGGATGGCCAACATCAACATGCTGCTGGCGATCGCGCTGGTGCTGTTCATGCTGTTTGCCGGGCCGACGCAGTACCTGTTCAGCACGCTGATGCAGAACCTGGGCGACTACCTGGGCAGCGTGGTAGGCAAGAGTTTCGATGTGTATGCCTACGGCGGCCGCCCCGAATGGCTGGGTGGCTGGACGGTGTTCTACTGGGCGTGGTGGATCGGCTGGGCACCGTTCGTGGGCTTGTTCATTGCACGTATCTCGCGTGGCCGCACCATCCGCGAATTCGTGTTCGGCGTGCTGCTGATCCCGCTCGGCTTCACCCTGGCGTGGCTGTCGATCTTCGGCAACAGCGCGCTGGACCAGGTGCTGCACCACGGCCAGCAACAGTTGGCGCAGCTGGCGGTGGATGATCCACCGACGGTGCTGTATGCGTTGCTGGACGGCTACCCCTGGAGCCGCGCGGTGATCACGGTGACGGTACTGGTCAGCTTCATCTTCTTCGTGACCTCGGCCGACTCGGGCGCGGTGGTGTTGTCCACGTTGTCCTCGCATGGCGGCGCACCTGAGGACGACGGCCCACGTTGGCTGCGGGTGTTCTGGGGCACCGTGATCGCAGTGCTGACGGCGGGCCTGCTGCTGGCCGGCAGCATCGACGCACTGAAATCCGCGGTGGTGCTGGCGTCGCTGCCGTTCTCGGCGATCCTGTTGTTGATGATGTGGGGGCTGACCCGCGCCTTCAGTGACGAGTCGCACCGCAAGCGCGCGCTGCAGTACCGGCCGTCGCCGTTGATCGGAGACGATCGCCACCACCAGGGCTGGCGCCAGCGCCTGAGCCAGGCCATGCACTTCCCGGTACGCGACCAGGTCTACCGCTTCATGGATGACACGGTGAAGCCGGCGATGGAGGCGGTGGCCGAGCAGCTGCGTGGGCAGGGCTGGGATGTGGCGACGCGCTTCGAAGCGGGCGACATGGAGCTGACGGTCAACCATGGCGAGCAGCAGGACTTCCTGTACCGGGTGATCCTCAGCGGCTACCTGACCCCGTCGTTCGCCGCGCAGCAGCTGCGCAACCAGCGCTACTACCGCGCCGAGGTGCACCTGTTCGAAGGCAGCCAGGATTACGACCTGGTCGGCTACAGCCGCAAGCAGATCATCAACGACATCATCAGCCAGTACGAACGGCACCTGCAGTTCCTGCACCTGAGCCGGTGATGCGGTGGGTGCGGACCGTTGGTCCGCACACCCTGTAGAGCCGAGCATGGCTTGGCTCTACAGCGACCATCAGAACCGGTAGCGCGCCCCCAGCGAGACGAACTGCCCGCGCAGGTTGTACTGGCTGATGTCGAAACCGTTGGAGCCACCGGCGGGGTCGAACGGCGGGTCCTTGTCGGTCAGGTTCAGCACCGACAGCGACAGCGTGGTGTTGGGAATCCCTTCGTAGGCCACGTACAGGTCCAGCTGGTGATACGGCTTGATGCGGTCGCGCAGGCCCGGGTTGCTGGTCGCTGTCGCCACACGCTGGTCATAGCCGCTCACGTACTGCAGGCTCAGCGTGCTGCTCCAGTCGCCCACTGCCCAGTTCAACGACGTGGTGCCGCGGGTGCGCGGCAGTGCGCCGTGGCGGTTGTTGCCGGCCCCTTCATACGGTGCCTGGCCGGCCACCAGCGGCTGCTTGAAGCTGAGCAGGTGGGTCCAGCTGCCGGCCACGGTGAAGTTGCCCCAGCCCTCGGTGCGGAAGGTGCGGTTGGCTTCCAGATCCAGACCCGAGGTGGTCAGCTCGCCCTGGTTGGCGTACTGGTTGGTGATGAACTGGATGCGCCCCTGTGCATCACGCTGCACGCGTCCGGGGAACAGTGTCGGGTTGTCGACGATGAACTGCGCGCTGTCCGGCTTGACCAGGTTGTCCTGCTCGATGCGGTACCAGTCCAGGCCGATGCTGGTATCGCCATCGGGCGACCACACCGCGCCCACGTTGAAGTTGCGCGAGCGTTCGGCCTTCAGGTCCGGATTGCCGGTGCGGATGTTGGTCACGCCACGGCTGCCACCGGGCTGCAACGGATCCAGCGGATCGATCACCGAGCCGTAGCTGACGGTCTGGCCCGGCGCGATCTCCGGCAGCGACGGTGCACGGAAGCCACGCGAGAACGAACCACGCAGCAGCAGGCTGTCCAGCGGCTGCCAGCGCAGCGCTACTTTCGGCGAGAACGCGTTGCCGAAGTCGTCATAGTGGTCGCCACGACCGGCCACCTGCAGCTCCAGCGTGCGGTGCAGCGGCACGCTCAGTTCGGCGTAGGCGGCGCTGACCTGGCGCTCGCCGTTGACCACGTTGATGGCCGGGCGCAGTTCGGTGCCCGACAGCACCTGCGCACTGGTGCGCGCGTCCAGTGATTCCTTGCGGAACTCGGCACCCCAGGCGAAGCCGACCGCACCGGCCGGCAGCTCCCACAGCGAGGTCGAGGCCTTCACGTTCAACGAATGCAGCTTGTACCAGCCCGGACGCTTGGTCTGCAGGCGCAGTGCATCCAGTGCCCCCGGCGTGGCGGACGGGTTGAGGAAGTTGTAACTGCCATCGCGCAGGATCTGCTCGAACGCGTAGCGGTTGACGAAGTTGTCGACGTATTCGCGCTGCGCGCTCTGCGAGGTCAGCGCCGCCACTTCCCAGTCCCATCGCTCGCCGCTGCCGCGCACGCCGGCCAGCGCACGGTAGAACACCTGGGTGTTGTCCTTCAGGCGCGGGCCGAGATCGAAGAAGGTGTACTCGAACGGCAGCGGCGCGCTGCCCGGGTTGTTCGGGTGGCCGACCGGCAGCACCGCCGGCACGTCGATCAGGGTGCCGGTGGCCGGGTTGTAGGCACGCAGGCCGGGGCCGACGGTCAGCGGCGCGCTGAAGATCTGGTCGGCCTTGTTGTGGCTGTACAGCACATCGGCGAACGCCTCGACGCTGTCGTTGAAGCGGTAGGTCGCGCTCAACGACGCCTGCAGGCGCTCGGCGCCGGGCTGCAGGGTCTTGAACGGCTGGGCGTTGAAGGCGCAGGCCTGGCCGGGCAGGGTGCTGCCGAAATCGCTGTACGGGCGCAGCTGGCTGCCATCCGGGCAGTTGGCGAACGGTTGCGGTGCGCGCGGGTTGGACAGCCAGTTGCCACCGGCGGTGGACCAACCGGCCAGGCGACCGCCGGGCTTGTCGCGGAAATCGCCGCTGCGGGTGTAGGCACGCTGGTCGGCGTCGAGGCGATCACGCTTGAGCAGGTCCAACCCGAACAGCACGTTCCAGCCCTGCTGTTCGAGATCACCGAAGCCGGCCAGCAGGTTGGCCTTGTGCTCATCGACGCCGCCCTGGGTGGCGGTACCGAAGCCGCCGCCGACTTCCACGCCCTGGAAGTTCTTTCGCAGGATGATGTTGATGACGCCGGCGATGGCATCGGAACCGTACACCGCCGAGGCGCCATCCTTCAGCACTTCGATGCGTTCCACTGCGCTGATCGGCAGCGCGTTGAGGTCGACGAAGGTGTCCTGGGTGTTGAGCGCGAAACCGAAGTTGGAGACGCGGTAGCCGTTGACCAGCACCAGCGTGTTCTTCGGAGACAGGCCACGCAGGCCGATCGAGGCCGAGCCGGCGGCGAAGCTGCCGGTGTACTGTTCGTCGAAGCTGTTGCCGGCATTGGCCGACAGGTTGCGCAGCACGTCGGTGAGGGTGGAGCGGCCGGTCTGCTCGATCTGTTCGCGGCTGACGATCTGCACCGGGTTCGGCCCGGCGGTATCGCTGCGCTTGATGTTGGAGCCGGTCACCTGCACGGCGCCGAGGGTGGTGCTGTCCTTGCCGGTGTCGGCGGATTCAGCGGCGCCGGCTGCGCCGGCGGTGAGGCCCAGCGCGATCGCGCCGGCAAGCAGGTTCAGGGTGGTGCGGTACATGGAAGCGACAACGCCGAACGGGGGAGGAGCCGTCAGTACCGCACGCAGGCACGTGCGCCTTCCAATGACGAAAGCGCATTCAGTTATACATCACAGGTTCTTAACGAAAGTCGGTGCCTCCGTTGGAGCAGACCCACTCGGTGGGTGCGGGACCGATCTTTGGTGGGTGCGGACCGTTGGTCCGCACACCCCTGGAGGGTCACAGCCCTTTCCCTGTGGAAAGAAGCCTCATACCCCCCGCGCTACGCGCGAGAGTCGACTGACAGTCGACTCTACCGGGACTGCGCCACTACCGGGACTGCGCCACTACCGGGACTGCGCCACCACCGGGACAGCGCCATCCGCTGAGGCATCAAGGCCGCAGCAGCACCTTGCCGTTACGGCCCGAACCGGCGCCAGCCTTCGCTGCCTGGGCGATGTCGTCCAGTGCGAAGATCTGCTCCACCGGCAGGGTCAGTTCGCCGCTCGCCGCACGCTTCAGCAGTTCGCCAACCAGCCGGCGCTTGTCCTCCACCGCCATCGCCTGGCTGACCTTGCTGCCCCAGAAACCCTTCACCGTGGCTTCCTTGTAGATCAGGCCGCCGGCGGGAATGCGCATCGGTTCGCCGCTCATCACTCCGAACGACACCAGGGTGCCGTGGTGGCCGAGCAGGTCGACCAGGTCACCGCTGGCGTCGCCGCCGATGGAATCCACCGCGGCCGCAGCCTGTGCTTCGCCGGTCGCCTCACGCACGCGATCCTTCCAGCCGCCCAGCGAGGTGTCGAATACATGAGCGATGCCCAGCGCCTGCAGCTGCGCGACCGCATCGGCATTGCGCACCAGGTTGGCCACATGCACGCCACGCGCCCGCGCCAGCATCGCCAGCGACTTGCCCACCGCGCCGTTGGCGGTGTTCTGCACGATCCACTGGCCCGGCTCGACGTGCAGGAACTCCAGCAGCATCAACGCGCTCAGCGGCATGGCAATCAGCTGCGCGGCCATTTCGTCCGGGATCGCCTCCGGCATCGGAATCACCATGCGTGCCGGCGCAATGAACGCTTCGGCCCAGGTGCCGTGCACCGAGGCAGCGGCCACCCGCTGGCCGACCTGAAGGCCGTCGACGCCATCGCCGAGTGCATCGATCACGCCCAGTGCTTCACTGCCACCGATCGCCGGCAGGGTCGGCTTGTAGCCGTACAGGCCGCGCACGGTCAGCAGGTCGTGGTTGTGGATCGAGGCCAGCACGGTGCGGATGCGCACCTCGCCGGGGCCGGGCTCGGGCAGGGCGGCGTCGGCGATGGCAAGGACGTCGGCCGGATCGCCGAAGGAGGGGTACTGGGCAGCGCGCATGGGCGGTGTTCCGGGGAAAGTTGATGTTGTACCGAACTGGGGACGCAGGCGCTGTCGACAAGGCGCCGCAGGTGCAACACGGCATCCTGCGACTGATCGTCGCGACATGTGTTGATTACCGCATCTTGTGTTGACGGGTTTGGATATCCCCACTATGTTGTGGCTGTCACTCCCGGTCAGCCGCCGTCGCCGGACATGCAGCAAACGTCCCGCGGCCCGCCCCTGAGGCTTGCCGTGTCGACGCGGCCGCCATCGTGCGGACGCAGGTCGCCCCCACGGCCCGGATACCGGCCGCAGGCGCAGGCAGATGCCGACGACCTACGTTCCCGTGCCCTGGCAATCCACCCGTTCGCCCCGTGCGCCGGTATCGCGTTCAGGGCCGCCATGGCATCGACCGCCAACGCGCGCGCGAGCCTGGAGTTTCACCACCATGACCGACAGTACCTTCCGCGTGGCCGATCTGGCCGGCGCTGGCGACGCCTTGCGCGCCGGTGGCGAGCGCGTGCCGACCTGGATCACCAAGGAGGCCGGCAACCGCCGCCTGCCGTTCGAGGCCGAACGCCTGCAGCGCAGCATCGACGCCGTGCATGCCGAGTTCCCGCAGCTGGACGTGAGCGACTACCGCCGCGTGGTGCAGGCGATGGTCGAGCGCAAGCCCAGCATCAGCGCCGATGACCTGGTCGATCTGCTGATCCGCGAGGCCGAGTCGCGGGTGGACCTGGTCGCACCCGAGTGGGAACAGTTTGCCGCGCGCATCTACCTGCGCCGCCTGTACAAGCGCGCCAGCCGCAACCGCTTCTACGACGTCGGCCTGAAGTACGGCTCGTATGTGGGCCTGCAGGAAAGCCTGGCCGACCGCGGGATCTACAGCAACGACATCCTGCGCTGCTATTCGAAGGAAGAGCTGCAGCAGGCCGGCGAGATGATCGATCCGGAGCGCGACCGACTGTTCGCCTACAACGGCCTGTACCTGCTGGCCACGCGCTATCTGGCCAGCGATCGCAGCCGCGAGGTCTACGAGCTGCCGCAGGAGCGTTGGCTGACCATCGCGCTGTACCTCATGCAGGAAGAAAAACCGCGTGAGCGGCGCATGCAGCTGGTCGGCGAGGCGTACTGGGCGCTGTCCAATCTGTACATGACGGTCGCCACACCAACGTTGGCCAATGCCGGCAAGGTGGGTGGGCAACTGTCCAGTTGCTTCATCGACACGGTGGATGACAGCCTGCAGGGCATCTATGACTCCAACACCGATATCGCCCGTGTGTCCAAGCATGGCGGCGGCGTTGGCGCCTACCTGGGCTATGTGCGCAGCAGTGGCGCACCGATCCGTGGCGTGGCCAATTCCTCTGGCGGCGTGGTGCCGTGGATCAAGCAGCTCAACAACACCGCGGTGTCGGTTGATCAGCTTGGCCAGCGCAAGGGCGCGGTGGCGGTTTACCTGGACATCTGGCACCGCGATATCGAAGCCTTCATGGACCTGCGCCTCAACAACGGCGACCAGCGCCTGCGCGCGCACGATGTGTTCACCTCGGTGTGCGTGCCCGACCTGTTCATGGAAGCGGTGGAGCGCCGCGCCGACTGGTACCTGTTCGACCCGCACGAGGTGAAGCAGGCCAAGGGCTGGTACCTGCAGGACTTCTACGACGAGAAGCGCGGCTCAGGCAGCTTCCGCGACCGCTACGCCGAACTGGTGGCCGATGAGCGCATCAGCCGCCGCACGGTGAAGGCCATCGATCTGTTCAAGCGGATCATGCTCAGCCAGCTGGAAACCGGCAACCCGTTCCTGTTCTACCGCGACGAGGTCAATCGCCGGAACCCGAACAAGCACGCGGGCATGATCTATTCCAGCAACCTGTGCACCGAGATCCTGCAGAACATGAGCCCGACGCGGATGATCCAGGAGATCGTCAGCGGCGACCAGATCGTCACGACACGCCGCGCCGGTGACTTCGTGGTCTGCAACCTGTCCTCGATCAACCTCGGCCGGGCGATCAGTGCGCCGGATGACCTGCTGGCCACCGACGTGCTGGAGCGCCTGATCCCGATCCAGGTGCGCATGCTCGACAACGTGATCGACCTCAATGCGTTGCCGGTGCCGCAGGCCACGATCACCAATCGCAAGTATCGCGCCATCGGCCTGGGCACGTTCGGTTGGCACCACCTGCTGGCGCAGCAGGCAATCCAATGGGAATCACCGGATGCCGAGGCGTTGGCCGACCGGCTCTACGAACGCATCAATTTCCTGACCATCCAGGCCAGCGCGCAGCTGGCGAAGGAGAAGGGCAGCTACCCGATGTTCGCGGGCAGTGACTGGCACAACGGGCGTTACTTCCGTGACCGCGACTACAGTGGCGCCGCGTGGGACAGCCTGGCCCACGAGGTCGCCACGCACGGCCTGCGCAACGGCTGGCTGCTGGCGGTGGCGCCGAACATGAGCACCGCGCAGATTGCAGGCTCCACGGCCTCCATCGACCCGATCTACAGCGCGTTCTACTACGAGGAAAAGAAGGACTTCCGGCGGCCGGTGGCGGCGCCGGGCCTGTCGCTGGAAACCTGGCCGTACTACGAGAAGGGTGCCTACAAGGTCGACCAGTTCGCCAGCGTGCGCCAGAACGCGCGCCGCCAGCGCCATGTCGACCAGTCGATCAGCTTCAACCTGTACGTGCCCAGCACCATCCGCGCGAGCACCCTGCTGGAGCTGCACCTGAGCGCCTGGCGCGAAGGCCTGAAGACCACCTACTACGTGCGCTCCAACGACATCGACATCAGCGAATGCGAGTGGTGCTCCAGCTGATCACCGGCGACCCACGGTAGTGCCGGCCGCTGGCCGGCAACCCCGCGATCTTCGGTAGTGCCGGCCGCTGGCCGGCAGCACGATAGAAAGAGAACGAAGGCAGAAAACCATGGCAACTCCCCTCGACCGCATCAAGATCCTCGAGCCGCGCCATCCCAACCGCAGCACCGGCATCATCAACGGCCGCACCAGCGGCATCCTCAACTGGAACGACATCCCGTACCCGTCGTTCTATCGGGCCTATAAGGAGCTGTCGACCAACTTCTGGATTCCCGACGAGGTCGACATGAAGCTGGACGCCCGCCAGTACGGCGAGCTCGACGCGCGCGAGAAGAACGCCTACGACTCGATCATCGGCCTGCTCGCCACGCTCGACTCACCGCAGACCCGCTTCATCTACAACGTGGCCGAGTACATCACCGACCCGGCCGCGCACGCCAATGCGGCGATCATCGGGCAGCAGGAAGTGATCCACAACGAGAGCTACAGCTACGTGCTGGCCTCGATCACGGACCTGCCCAACCAGAACCGCATCTTCGAGATCGCCCGCACCCACCCGACCATCATCAGGCGCAATGCGCCGATCATGGGGGCGTATGACGATTTCATGCGCGAGAAGACCGCCGAGACCCTGCTCAAGTCGTTGATCCAGTCCTCGATCCTGGAGGGCATTAATTTCTATTCCGGGTTCGCGTACTTCTACAACATGGTGCGGCAGAACCGCATGAACGGCACCGGCAAGATCATCAGCTTCATCAACCGCGACGAGCTGGCGCATACCAAGTTCATCAGCGAGCTGATCCGCGCCATCATCGGCGAGAACCCCGAGCTGCAGACCAACGAGCTGACCGCCTACGTACACCAATCGTTCGAGCATGCCATCGAGCTGGAGACGCAGTGGTCGTCGGAGGTGCTGGGTGGCATCGACGGCATCGACGTGGACGAGATGGTGCGCTACGTGAAGTACCGCGCCAACAAGATGGCCGGCATGCTCGGCATCGAACGCCTGTACAGCGACACCACCGACAACGTGATGCCGTGGATCAAGGCCTACGCCGACAACTTCACCGAAACCAAGACCGACTTCTTCGAGATGCGCAATGCAAGTTACAAGAAGACCAACGTCGACAACGGCTTCGACGACCTGTGAGTCCGGCGCCGCGCTGAGCATCCTGGTGGTGGTCGCCTCGTTGAGCGGCAACACCCGCGAGCTCGGCCGGCAGATCGCCGAGCGTTGCCGCGCCGCAGGTCATTAGGTTCACTGGCAGGAGGCTGACGACCTGCGCCAGGCGCCGCCGCTGGCGGCCGACGAGGCTGACCTGGTGCTGCTGGGTTGCTGGACCGACAACGCCGGCCGCACGCCGTCGGAGATGAAGGCATGGGTGGCCGGCATCGCCGAGCGCGGCGAGCGGCCGCGGCAGCTGGCGGTGTTCGGCACCGGCGAAACGCAGTGGGGGCAGGAGTACTACTGCGGCGCCGTGCACCGCCTGATCCGCTACTTCCGCAGCGACTATCCGCCGCTGGAAATCGAACAGATGCCGCATGGTCAACGCCATGCCGGGGCCATCGAGGCCTGGACCGACGCGGTCCTGGCCCACTATTGGAGCAACACCGATGCAGATCATCGACGCCACCACGCCTGAGCAGTTCCGGCAGCTGCTGGCCGAGCACCCGCGGGTGCTGGTGGATTTCCACAAGGGCCAGTGCCCGGGGTGCCGGATGCTGGAGATGTCGTTGCACCGGGTGGCCAACAGCGTGGCGGGGCAGGGCACGACCCTGCTGCGCGTGCAGCTGGAAGTGCTGGGTGAGGCGTTCTTCAGGGAGCTGGGGCTGCGGCAGACGCCGACGCTGTCCCTGTTCCGTGATGGTAACGAACGCACGCGCCTGGCCGGGTTCCAGTCGCCGCAGCAGATCGAGGCCGCGATCGCGCTGCATCTGTAGAGCCGAGCCATGCTCGGCTGCTGTTCGTGCCGGGTGCGATGAGTCGAGCATGGCTCGACTCTTCAACGGCGCCCTGGCATTTCACGCTATGCGCCGTTGAAGGTATCCACCAGCAGCTTCACGTTCAACACCACGATCACCAGCGCGATCACCCAGGCGATCGCGCCTAGCCAGCGCGGTGCCACCAGCGCCCCCATCGTCACCTTGTCGGTCACGATCCGCACCAGCGGGATGATCGCGAACGGCAGCTGCATTGACAGCACCACCTGGCTCAGCACCAGCAGCTTCACCGCGCCCTGGTCGCCGAACAGCAGGATCACCACCACCACCGGAATGATTGCCAGTGCGCGCGTGATCAGCCGCCGCAGCCACGGCGGCAGGCGCAGGTGCAGGAAACCCTCCATCACGATCTGGCCGGCCAGCGTGGCGGTCACTGTCGAATTCAGGCCCGACGCCAGCAGGGCCACCGCGAACAACGTCGCCGCCGCGCCCACCCCCAGCATCGGCGCCAGCAGCTGGTGGGCCTGTTCGATGTCTTCCACGTCGAAATGGCCATTGGCATGGAACACCGCCGCCGCCAGGATCAGGATGCTGGCGTTGATGAACAATGCGAGGGTCAGCGCAAGGGTACTGTCGGTCACCGCCCAGCGCAGCGCGCTGCGACGGCCCTCATCGGTGCGCGGGTAGGCACGGGTCTGCACGATCGACGAATGCAGGTACAGGTTGTGCGGCATCACCGTGGCACCAATGATGCCGATCGCGATGTACAGCGCGTGCGGATCGGTCACTACCTGCGCGCGCGGAATGAAGCCGCCCAGCACGTCCATCACCGGCGGTGCGGCCAGCGCGATCTGCACCATGAAGCAGCCGAAGATCACCATCAGCAGTGCGATCACGAAGGCTTCCAGCGCCCGGAAACCGCGGTTCATCAGCAGCAGCACCAGCAGTGTGTCCAGGGCAGTGATGACCGCGCCCCACAGCAGCGGCAGGTCGAACAACAGCTTCAGCGCGATCGCGGTGCCGATCACCTCGGCCAGGTCGCAGGCGATGATCGCCGCCTCGCACAGCGCCCACAGCGCCAGGTTCACCGGCTTGGGGTAACGCGCGCGGCAGGCCTGGGCCAGGTCCATGCCGGTGGCGATGCCGAGCCGCGCCGACAGCGCCTGCAGGATCACCGCCATCAGGTTGGAGACGAGGATGACCGACAGCAGCACGTAGCCGAAGCGCGAACCGCCGGCGAGGTCGGTGGCCCAGTTGCCCGGGTCCATGTAGCCGACCGAGATCATGTAGCCCGGGCCGAGGAAGGCCAGCAAGCGGAACCACCAATGGCCCTTGTCGGGCACCGCGACCGAGGCGTTGAGCGCGCCCAGGCTGGCCGCAGTGGAGGCCGAAGGGTCGCGGGGTGCCAGGGTGTTCATGGGTCCGAATATAGCTCCTGCTATAGTCATTAGCAATGTGAAACAATCGTCTTTATCGCGTTACTGGTCCAGAATTCAGGTTCAACACCGGATCACCCCGGAAGGACAGGCGCAGGCGTGGGCAAGACCGACGATTCGACATCGCTGAAAAGCACCCCCTTGATCGAGGCCGAGCGCCAGGTCGAGAGCTTCCGGCAAGTGCGCGAGGCGCACCGGATGGAGCTGGTGGAGGACTATGTCGAGCTGATCTCGGACCTGCTGGCCGACGGCGGCGAGGCCCGCCAGGTCGACATCGCCACCCGCCTGGGCGTGGCCCAGCCCACCGTGGCGAAGATGCTGCGGCGCCTGGCCCGCGATGGCTGGGTGGTGCAGCGGCCGTACCGCGGCGTGTTCCTGACCCCGGAAGGCGAGGCGCTGGCCCATGCCAGCCGCCAGCGTCATCAGACCGTGGAGCGTTTCCTGCTGGCGCTGGGCGTGGACGCGGATACCGCGCGGCGCGATGCCGAGGGCATCGAGCACCATGTGAGCGAGCAGACGCTGGCGTTGTTTGAAGCGTTCGTGCGCAAGGCCGAGGGCGGGGCGCCGTAACGGTAGCGCCGGCCATGCCCGGCGGCATTTCGCGCGACCCTACAATCCAGGCGGGCAGCGTGCCTGTTCCTGCGCGCACGCCCGTTTCGTCCATTCCTTCAACACCGGCTGCAGGCCTTCATAGCGCCGGCCTTGCCAGCCATTGGCCAGCACCTGGCCGTCGGCATTGATCAGTACCAGATTCGGCGGTGCCAGCCCGGCCAATGCCTGCAGTGCCGGCATTCGCGCGGCGCGGCGCGGGTCCAGTACCGGCCACGGCATGTCCTGCGTGTACATGTAGCGGCGCAATGCAGCCTCGCTCTCATCCAGGCTGACGTACACCACTTCGGTATCGGCGCCGGCCTCGCGCAAAGCGTCGCGTACGCTGCGCAAGGTGGGTACAAAGGCATGGCACGGTGCGCACCAGTCGCCGCCGAAGTACAGCGCCACCAGCCGCGGCGGCGGTGTCCACTGCATCGGCCGCAGCGAGCGCTGTTCCGGCCGCATCAGCGAGGCCGAAACCTGCGCGTGCAGGTCCGTGGCCATTGCGGGTGCGCCCAGCAGCAGGGCGCTGACCAGCGACAACGTTCGCAGCAGCTCAGAACGCATAGCGCAGGTTGACGTACCACGAGCGCGCGAAACGCGGCCCGTAGACATAGTCGCTGTCGCGCAGCGCGCCCACTTCCAGATCCTTCTGGCGCTGATCGAACACGTTCTTGACGCCTGCGGCTACCGACACTTCCTGCTGCGCCTGCGCCCCCAGATGCCGGTGCCAGCGCGCCCCGAGGTCGGTGACCAGGAATGACCGCGTGCGGTGCAGCTCGCCCAGCCGGTTGTTCAGCACCGACATCGGCCCGGTATGGCGCAGCGCGACGAAGGTCTCCCACGGTTCGGCCGGCATCCAGCTGAGCTGGGCCAGGCCGGTCCAGCGCGGGGTCTTCAGGTAGTCGCGGCTTTCGATCACGGTGTCGCCACCGTCGCCGCTGTCGTCGAAGATGCGCTGCGGTTCGCGGAAGCGCGAGCGATACCACGAGGCACCGGCGGTCAGGCGCCATTGCGGTGAGGGTTGCCAGCCCAGGTTGGTTTCCGCGCCCATCACATTCGAGCCGGAAGCGTTGTAGCGCAGCTGGCTCAGCTGGCCGTCATCGCCGCGCTGGATCTCGCCCAGCGCGAAGGTATCGCGAATGCGTGCATAGGAGGCCGTAGCATCCCAGCTCCACACCGGATTGGCCGGGTCCGAACGCCAGTCGAAGCCGAACAGGGTGGTCAATGCGCGCTCTTCCTTCAGGCCATCGGTATTGCGCACGCGTACCTGTTCGCCGCCGAGCGTATCGACGTGCACGTCCTCGACGAAGATCTCCGGAGCACGGAAGCCGGTAGCGATGCCGGCGCGCCATTTCAGGTTCGGGTTAGCCTGCCAGGCCAGCGCGATGCGCGGCGAGAACACCGCGTTGTCCAGCTCCGAGCTCTTGTCCACGCGGGCGCCCAGCACCAGGTCGACGTTGTCACGCAGGCTCCATTCGTCCTGGATGAAGGCGCCCAGGTTGTGGAAGGTGGCGTCCTCGAGCACCGCAAGGCGCTGGCCGTCACCGGTGCGATTGTCGTCGCGCAGCGCCTCGTGCTTGTACTGCACGCCGAAGGCCAGCGCGTGCGCACCGAACCGCCAGTTCAACTGGCTGTCGATGTAGTGCAGCGGGTTGTGGGTGCGGCCGTACTGGCGCCACGAACGCGAGGCCGCGCTGCCGGCCACATTCGGGTCCAGCTGCGATGGGTCATAGCCGGGCGCGGACGGATCGGTGACTACGTCGCCCAGACCGCCGTAGAAGCTGTCGCGGTCAATGTCGGCGAAGGCGTAGGCCAGGCGGAAATCGACGTTGGCATTGACTTCCTGGTCCCACGACACGCTGCCGCGGCGGTATTTCGTATCCAGCGATTCGGCGATGTTGGCCAGGTATTCCGGCTGGTCCAAGCGGTTGCCGCCACGCCGGGTTTCATCGGTCACCTGCAGGTCCAGGCGCAGCCGCGTGCCCGGCGTGGGGGCGTACCAGGCCTGCAGCCCGCCGACCTTGAGGTTCTTGCGGGTGATCTCGGTGTAGCCGTCACCGTTGTAGTCGATGCCGCTGTTCCAGTTGCGCTGGGCAATCACCGACAGGCCGGCGTCTGCTTTCTTGGCCACCAGGTCCAGCCGCGCATCGGCGCTCTTCTGCGGCGTGCCTTTCAGGACATCCACGCCGGCCTGGACATGCCCACCGCTGCGCGCCGGCAGCGGCGGAATCAGGTTGATCACACCGGCAACCGCACCCGGGCCATACAGCGCCGAACCACCGCCCTTGACCACTTCGATGCGGTCGACGAACCCGGCAGGAATCTGTTCCAGGCCGTACACGCTGCCCAGCGTGGACAGCAGCGGGATGCCATCGAACAACAGCTGGTTGTAGGCGCCGGGCAGGCCCAGCAGCTGTACTTCGCTGGTGTTGCAGTTCTGGCAGTTGCTCTCCACGCGCAGGCCGTTGATCAGCTCGGCGGCACGCGAGAAGTCGGTGGCCGCGCGCAGCGCGATGTCTTCCTTGCGCAGCACTTCGGTGCGGATCGGGACATCGGACAGCAGGCGTTCGCTGCGGGTGGCGGTGCTGACCTTGACCTGCACGCGGTCCAGCTCGGTTGGCTTCGGTGTGGCGGCCAGTGCGGGCAGCGGCAGCGTCAGGGCGATGGCGGCGGCCAGGGGCAGCCGATGGAAGAAGGGGGTGGCAACGGGCATGAGGGCGTGGTCCTTGGGGGAAGAAAGGCGGCGAGGGCGACCTGGCTGACGCATATAAAAGCAGCGGCTCATCAATATAGCAAGTGCTATACAAGGAAGCCGCAGCAATTCCGAGTGGAGCGCTGGTCGAGTCAGATCATGACGGTGTTATAACATTACATAAAAGACCGGCAACCCTGCCGGTCGTCATGTTCGGAAGTTGGAGTTGCCGTTTGGGGCAGGGAGACGGGGGCAGTGCCCTTTCCTGAGGAAAGCGACCCGGCCCCGGGGCCGATCGTCAGCCGCGGCGGAACGCGGCGGGGGTGCGGGCGCCGACGATGATCATGCGGATCATCGTGGAGATCTGCTCGACCAGTTCCGGATCCTTCTCCGGCGGCAGGTCCATGGCGGTCGCGCCCATCGCGAACACCAGCCGGGTGATGGCCTTGGCCACCAGTTCCGGGGCATGCAGTACGGCGCCATCCAGTGCGGCCAGTCGCACCAGGTCGTGCTGCAACTCTTCTTCGAAGTAGTGCAGCTCGCGTTCGACCGCGTGCTTGAAGTCGTCCGAGCCGACCGCGCCTTCGCGCAGCAGCACGTGCAGCAGCTTGTCGTCGGCGCGCAGCTGCTCCATGAAGGTCTCCACCGAGACCCGCACCACGCTGGTGGCGGTGGAGGTGGCGCGCTGGCGGGCCTCGCCGATGATGGTGCGCAGCGAGCGGCCGGCGGCATCGATCAGCGCCACGGCCAGTTCATCCATGTCGCGGAACTGCCGGTAGAAGCTGTTCGGCGCGATGCCTGCCTCACGTGCCACTTCGCGCAGGCTGAGCGTGGACAGGCTGCGGTGCGGCCCGATCAGTTTCAGGGCGGCGGCCAGCAGATCCTCGCGGCTCACCGTACGGCGGGCCGGGCTGTTGGCATCTTCGGGCGTCGACAAGGCGGTGGCGGCGGCCATGGGGGTTCCGGTGGGGCGAGGCTGAATCATACCCAATCCGGTTCAATATACACATGTATACACAGGTGTATGTGCGCCCGTATAGTTCGCTCATGAGCGCTGTCGTCCGTCCGTCCCTGTTCTCTCCGTATCGCTGGGTCTCGCCGTCGCTGTTCGATTTCTGGGCGGGCCAGCTCAATCCCCTGTGGACCCTGCGCGAGCCGGTGGCCCGCCTGGTCCGGCGTGAGCCGGCGGGCGAGGGCGCGGCGACCCTGGTCCTGCGCACCAACCGGCACTGGGCCGGCATGCGCGCTGGCCAGCACGTCACCCTCGGCGTCGAGATTGAAGGACGCCTGTGGCAGCGCAGCTACAGCCCCACCGCACTGGGGCGGCGCGAGCTGGCGATCACCGTCAAGGCGATCGACGGCGGCCGGGTCAGCCAGCATCTGGTCAACCACGCGCAGCCGGGCGAACTGTTCCGCCTCGATGCCGCCTTCGGCGAGTTCCATATGCCGGCCGCGGCGCCGGTGCTGCTGCTGGCTGCCGGCAGCGGCATCACGCCGATGCGCAGCCTTTTGCGCGACGCCTGCCAGCGCCCGCTGGCAGCGCCGGTGGACCTGTTCTACTGGGAGCGCACCGCCGCCCATCTGCAGTTCCGTGATGAACTGCAGGCGCTGGCCGCGGCCCATCCGAACCTGCGCGTACACCTGCTGACCACCCGCGAGGGTGAGGTGCCGGCAGCGCGAATCGATACCCATGATCTGCAGGTGGCCGGCGATGACACGCCGCTGGCGCAGCGCCATGTGCTGGCCTGCGGCCCGGACGGCTTCGTTGCTGCCGCGCGTGAGCGCCTGGCGCACCAAGTGGCTGGCTTCCAGGCCGAAGCCTTCACCCCGCCGGCGCCGCTGCGCGATGCCAGCAGCGAAGGCGAGGTGTCGCTGACGCTTGCGCGCAGTGGTCGCCAGCTGAGCGTGCCGCGTGGCCGCTCGCTGCTGGAAAGCCTGGAAGCCCATGGCATCAAGCCCAAGCATGGTTGCCGCATGGGCATCTGCAACACCTGCACCTGTGATCGCGTCAGTGGCGCCACCCGCCATCTGCGCACCGGCGACCTGCAGTCCGAATCGGCACAGCCGGTGCGGATCTGCGTGAGCGCACCGACCACCGACCTGACTTTGGATCTCTGAGGACGCCTGCCATGACCCGCGCTACCGACCGTGCCCTGAGTACTGCCGAGATGCATGCCTTCGGTGAGGAACTCGACGCGATCCGCGACCGTGTGATCGGCAGCCTCGGCGCCTCCGATACCCGCTACATCCGCCGGGTGGCTGCCGCCGTGCGCTGGTTCGGCGTGGGCGGCCGTGGCCTGCTGTTCCTTGCGGCATTCTCGCCGCTGTTCTGGATGCCGCTGCTGTGGCCGGCTGCGATCACCGGCACGCTGCTGCTGGCGCTGTCGAAGATCCTGGAGAACATGGAGCTGGGCCACAACGTCATGCATGGCCAGTTCGACTGGACCGGCGACCCCAAGCTCAATGGCAACACCTACGAGTGGGACATCGTTGCCACCGCCGACAACTGGCGCAAGACCCACAATTTCCGCCACCACACCTACACCAACGTGCGTGGCATGGACGATGACATCGGCTACGGCCTGCTGCGCATCTTCCCGGAACAGCGCTGGAAGCCGTTCTACCTGCTGCAGCCGATCATTGCGCCGATCTTCGCGTTGCTGTTCCAGTGGGGCGTTGCCGCGCAGGACCTGCGCCTGGGCCGTTGGCTGAAGGGCCGCATCAGCGGCCGTGCGATGTGGATGCAGACCCGCCCGGTGGCGCGGAAAATGGCCCGCCAGGTGCTGAAGGACTACGTGTTCTTCCCGCTGCTGGCCGGCCCGTTCTTCCTCACCGTGATGCTGGGCAACATGGTGGCCAACGGCCTGCGCAACATCTGGACCTACGTGATCATCTTCTGCGGCCACTTCACCGCCGAATCGGAAACCTTCCCGAAGGAATGCCTGCGCAATGAATCGCGCGGCCACTGGTACCTGCGCCAGCTGCGTGGATCGTCCAACATCAGTGGCGGCTTCCTGATCAACGTGCTGTCGGGCAACCTCAGTCACCAGATCGAGCACCATTTCTACCCGGACCTGCCGGCCAACCGCTATGCGGCCATCGCCAAGGAAGTGAAAGACATCTGCCGCCGCTACGGCCAGCACTACAACAACGGCTCGCTGCCGCGCCAGTTCGGCCAGGTGGTCTGGCGCATCCTGCGCCACGCGTTCCCGAGCAAGCCGCGCCGCCTGCCGATGTCGGACATCATGTCCGCACCGGCATCGGCCAACGCGGGCTGATCGACTCAGCCCGCTTTCGCCAGGTCCGCCTGCTCGCGGTCCAGGCGTCGCAGGAACACCTGCATTTCCTTGCGTGCCTGCTGGTCGCCCTTGCTGCCGGCCACGCTCAGGCCGCGTTGCCATGCTTCGCGCGCCGCCTGCGGCTGGCCACTGGCCAGCCAGGCCTTGCCCAGCAGCTTCCACGCCGCCGAGTACTGCGGATCAAGCACCACGCAACGGCCCAGATGGGTGGCCGCGCGCACCGGGTTGCCGGCGTCCAGCCAGCCCTTGCCCAGGCCGAAGCGCAGCAGCGCGCCGTCCTTGCCGGCGGCGAGCATGCATTCCAGAGCTTCGATGTTCATCAGCGCACCTCCACCAGCAGCTCGGCCGGGCCGGGCTGGAAGCGGCCGCGATGGAACAGCAGCGGCGCGCCGCCGTTCTCGTGCACTTCGATGATGCGGCCGGCCAGCAGCAGGTGATCGCCCACCGGCCACTGTGCGTGGCGGGTACAGGTGAGATGGGCGACCGCACCGGCGATCCGCGGTGGTGCGTCCTCGTCGTCATCCAGCAATGCCAGGCCATCGAAGCGGTTGCGCACCTGCGGATCGGCAAAGCGCCGGGCCAGCGCTTCCTGGTCGGCCGCCAGCACGCTGATCGCAAAGCGGGTGGCGCGCTGGAAGGTGGACAGGCTCTGCGCGTGCAATGCCAGGTTCCACAGCACCAGGGGCGGCTGCAATGACACCGGCACGAACGAATTGATGGTCAGGCCGATGGGCTTGCCCTGCGCATCGCGTGCGCAGACGATGGCCACGCCGGTAGGAAAGTGGCCGAGCAGCCGCCGCAGTGCGCGCGGCGGCATCTCGACCGACGGCACCGGCGCCGGGGCGGGGAATACTCCCGCCCACGGCCCGGCGTACGGCAGTGTCTCGCCGCTCATGAGGCCCTGGCCTGGCGGTAGCGCCGGCCGACCTCGGCCCAGTTGATGATGTTGAAGAACGCACCGATGTAGTCCGGGCGACGGTTCTGGTAGTGCAGGTAGTAGGCGTGTTCCCAGACATCCAGTGCGAGGATCGGGGTGTTGCCCGACAGGCCCACGGCTGCACCCATCAACGGGCTGTCCTGGTTGGCGCTGCTTTCCACCTGCAGGCGGCCATCGCGATCGCTGGTCAGCCAGGCCCAGCCGCTGCCGAAGCGGGTCTGAGCCGCCTTGGTGAAGGCGTCCTTGAAGGCATCGAAGCCGCCAAGATCGCGGTCGATGGCGGCGGCCAGCTCACCATCGGGTGCACCACCGTGGGGGCTGAGCACGGTCCAGAACAGGCTGTGGTTGGCGTGGCCACCGCCGTTGTTGCGGACCGCGCCACGCTGGGCCTCGGGCACGGCATCGAGGTTGGCGATCAGCGCCTCGACCGGCTGCTCGGCGATGCCAGCCTGCTCGATGGCGGCGTTGAGATTGTTGACGTAGGTCTGGTGGTGCTTGCTGTGGTGGATTTCCATCGTGCGCGCATCGAAATGCGGCTCAAGGGCGTCGTAGGCGTAGGGGAGCGGGGGAAGCGAGTACGACATCGAAGCAATCTCCGTGGGGAAGGCCAGAGGGCTGGCCGTGGGGAGACTGTTATCGCACCTCAACATTGGTTGAGGTCAAGGGGCGGGGGGAGGAAATGCGTGAAAGGGAGCAGGAGCGGCATGGTAGTGCCGGCCGCTGGCCGGCAATCAGCGAAGGTCGGGTTGCCGGCCAGCGGCCGGCACTACCAGAACCCGCTTTTCGAATCCTCACCGGCGCGGTGACGTGCCCGCCGCCAGCGTTTTCATCAACTCAACCAATCCTTGCACGCGCCATCCACCTGATCGCCGCAGGCCTGCTGCATCCGCTGCTGCAGTCGCGCCAGTGTTTCGGCGCCCTGGTGCTTGCCGCTCCACGTCTTCAACTGCCCGGCCAGGCGCTCGAAGCGCTGGCGGGTGCGCTGGTGGTAGCCCGACGGCTGCGCTTCCAGTTCGGCGATCAGCGAGGCCGTGGCCTGCTCGATGCGTGGTGCGTCGTCCGGCGCCAGCTTCAGCAGGCCCTCCACGTACAGCACGCCCCACTGCACGCGGGTGGCCGGGCCCTGCGCGCCATCGTAGGCACGCTTCAGCCACTCCAGTGCCCCGGCGGTGTCGCCGCGCTGTTCGGCCAGCTGGGCCAGCTCGGGCATGTAGTAGTACGGCTGTTCGCTGCGCTTCAGCTCGGCCAGCAACAGCGCTTCGGCGCCCGCGTCGTCGCCGACCTCGCGCAGGGCATAAACCGCGCTGCTGATCGTGGCCTGGCGTGCATGCGCATCGGTGGCGGCGGCATCGGCAGCGGCCACGCGCTGCTTGACCCGATCAACCAGGGCCACGGGCAGTGCGCCCTTCGGCTGCTGCTGGCGGGCCAGCGATACTTCGGTCAGCGCACGCGACAACGCGTCGTCGGCGCGGTCACCGCGCTCGGCATCTGCGCGCTCCAGTGCGACCAGCAGCTGCTGCCCAAGCGTGTTGCTGGTGGCTGGGCCGGCGCTGGCCTGCTTGACCAGCGAGGCGCCCGCGTAGCCCAGCAGTTCGCGGTTGCGACGGACTTCCGCCGGTTGCGCCAGTACTGCCTGCAGCAGCTCACGTACCTCGGTAGGCGAGGCATCAGGCTTTTCAGCCGTTGCCAGGGCGAGCAGGGCGAAGCGGCGTTGCAGGGCGGCATCCGGTGCCGCCTTGGACAGCTGGCGCAGCACATCCTGGCTCTTGCGCTCGTCGGCCAGGCGGTTGGCGTCGACTTCCCAGCCGTAGTCGCTCAGCACCTGCCAGTCTTCGGCGGCCAGGCGGTCCGGCGTCGCCAGCGCGGTGGCCAAGGTGGCGGCGACGGCACTGCGGCGGCCTGCGGCAACGGTCAGTGCACGGGTCAGTTCGGCGGCGTCGTTGCCGCCGGCCACGCGGGTGATTTCGTTGCGCTGTGGGTCCAGCACGATCAGGGTCGGATAGCCGCGTACGCCGAAGCGCTCACCCCAGGCCTGCGTTCCTTCCTCGTCGCCATCCAGATAGACGGGCACGAATTTGCTGGTCAGCGCGATGAAGGCCGGGTCCTTGAACAGGCCCGCCTTGAGCTGGTTGCACGGCGGGCACCAGACCGCGCCCCAGTACAGCAGCACCGGCTTGCCGCTGTCGGCGGCTTCGGCGAAGGCATCGTCCACATCGCCCTGGCGCCAGGCGATTCCCTTGGCCGGCGCAGGTGCCTCGGCGGAGTTGGCGGTGGAAACCGGGGCCGGGGTGCAGGCGCTCAGCGCCGAAGCCAGCAGCAACACGGAAAGCGCGACGCGCATCAGCAGCATCTCGAAGGGCAGGGTGACAGGCCATTGTAGGAACCGCCGGGGAGCCCGCTGATTCAGTTTGCTCATGACGGGCGTGCTGCAGGGCATAACGCCCACCGGACATTGCCGGGCATTGCCGGGCATTGCCGGGCAACGCCGGGCGGTTGCCTTCAGGCCGCTGCCCGCACCATCTGCTGATACACCAACCCATTGAACTCGCCGACGTCACCGTCCAGCGCGAAGCCATAGCGCAGGTAGGTCGGCACTGCATTGAGCGAAGCGCGCACGGTCAGGACCGGCTCGCGCACCTGTGGAAGCACCGCCTCGAACAAAGCATGGCCAATGCCCTGGCGCTGGCAGGCGGGATCGACGAACAGCATCGCAAGGTGCCGGCCCTCCTTCAGTTCGATCACGCCGACGACACGGCCGTTCTGCTCTGCCACCAGGATGTGGTTGTCGCCCTGCAGGCGCGCGCCGAATGCTTCGGCAGCGGCGACACTGCCGAAGGTGGCGATGCCGGCCGCGCTGAGCGAAGGCGCGACCGCCGCAGTGAACGCAGCCAGGCACACCGCACTGATCGCGGGCAGGTCATCGACGTGGGCAGGGCGGATCGTCGGCATGCAGTGTTCTTCCGGTAGTGGGCGGCACGTCATCGTTGCCGCAGGCCTGCACGCTAAGCTGGCGGCATGAGTGATTTCAATCCTGCTTACGCTGCCTTGTTTCCGCAACAGGGCCTGAGCCTGGGCCTGATGACGCCTGTCGCCGCGCATGGACTGGCCGATCCGCATGAGGCGCGGCGCATTGCGCGACTGGCCGATGATCTGGGCTTTGCTGCATTGTGGACGCGTGATGTACCACTGATGGTGCCGCAGGGTCCGGACGCGACAGCAAGCGCGCTGGATGACCCGTTTCTGTGGCTGGGCATGCTGGCTGCCGCGACCGGACGCATCGTGGTAGGCAGCGCGGCCATCGTGCTGCCATTGCGGCAGCCGCTGCAGGTGGCGAAGTCGGCCTTGAGCCTGGACCGGATCAGCGGCGGACGGTTCGTGCTGGGCCTGGGTTCGGGGGACCGCCCGGAAGAGTTCGCCGCATTCGGCGAGGATCTGGAGGGCAGGGCGGCGACCTTCCGTGCGCGTTGGACCTTGTTGCGCGCGGCGCTGTCACCGGAGGCCGATGAGCGGACCGCCGTACTGCAGGCGACGGGTGGCTTCGACGTGCTGCCGGCGCCGGCAACCCGCATCCCGATGCTGGTGGTGGGTACCGCGCGGCAGAGCCTGCAGTGGATCGCGCGCGAGGCTGAAGGCTGGGCCACCTATCATCGCGAGGAGGCCGCACAGGAAGGGCGCATCGGCCTGTGGCAGCAGGCGCTGGCGCAGCGTGGTGGGCCAGGCAAGCCGTTCGTGCAGTCGATGCTGCTGGATCTGCAGGCCGATCCGCAGGCGCCAGCCGAGCCGCTGCCGCTGGGCCTGAAGGTCGGCCGCGATGGCCTGCGTGACTATCTGCTGCGCGTGCATGCGCAGGGCGTGGCGCACGTGATGTTCAACCTGGTCGACAACGGGCGGCCGATGGACCTGGTGCTGCGCGAGATTGGTGAGCACGTTCTGCCATACACGCTCCGGTAGGTGTCCACCTTGGTGGACACGCTCCAGCAGTTGAGCACGGCTCGACTCTACATGGCGTTCGCATCTGCGTATCATTCGCATTTGATACCCCGATGCCGGAGCCCCGCGTGACCCAACGTTCCCCAATGCACCCGACCGGACGCCTGTTCGCAATTGTCGCTTTCATCGAGGCCGTGACCTGGGCCGGCCTGCTCATCGGCATGTGGATGAAGTACGGCCCGATGGCCAACGTGGCGCTGGTGAAGGTGTTCGGGCCGCTGCACGGCGTGGCCTTCCTGGTCTATGTGGCAGTCACCCTGTTTGCGGCGGTGCGCCTGCGCTGGCCGTGGTGGGCCAGTGCCCTGGCCCTCCTGGCAGCCATCCCGCCGCTGGTGACGCTGCCGCTGGAGTGGTCGTTCAAGCGCCGTGGCCTGCTCGGCCCGCGTGCAATGCGCTGAACCCACTGTTGCGCGCCCATTCAAGAGAATGGGTATCAAATGCAAATACGAGCCGTTATCATTTAAAGGTGGCATCCGGTCCTGAGCAGGGCCGGTGCCGGGCGGGGTGCGCAGGCGTGCCCGGCCATCCCTTCCTGTTACGGCTGGTGTTCCATGCACGCGCGTCCCGTCGTTCCCGGCTTGCCGGCGCTGGTGTTGGCTGCCTTGATCGGCACCATGGCGATGATGTCCTTCGTCGCCGTGATCGGCCCGGTGGTCCGCATGCTCGGCCTGTCCGAGTGGCATGCCGGCCTGTCGGTCACCGCCGCAGGCGTGTTGTGGATGCTGGCCGCGCGCCCCTGGGGCCAGCTCAGCGACCGCATTGGGCGCAAGCGCGTGCTGATCCTGGCGATGAGTGCCTATACGGCCGTCTACATCGCACTGGCGGTGTTCATCGACGTCGCCCTGCAGGCGGTGCCGCCGGTACTGGTGTCGGTGCTGGTGCTGGTCGGCGCGCGTGGCCTGATCGGCCTGTTCTACGCGGCGGTGCCTCCTACCGCAGCCGCGCTCATCGCCGACAAGGCACCGACCGGCCAACGTGCGAAGTTCCTCGCCCGCCTGGGTAGCGCCAACGCGCTGGGCATGGTGCTCGGCCCGGCCGCCGCGGGCTGGCTGGCCTATACGAACCTGTCGTTGGCGCTGTACGTGGCCGCGCTGCTGCCGTTGCTGGCACTGGCATTGCTGGCCTGGCGGCTGCCGGCTACACCACCGGTGGTGGGCGCGTCCGCACAGCGCCGTGCGCCGATGAGCCGTCTCGACGCGCGCCTGCGCCTGCCGCAGCTGGCAGCGTTCATCGCGATGGTCTCGGTGACCATCGCGCAGGTCACGGTCGGCTTCTTCGCGATTGATCGCCTGGGCCTGGATGCGGCGGCCGGTGCACGCATGGCCGGCATCGCACTTACCGCCGTTGGTGTCGGCCTGATCCTGGCGCAGGCGCTGGTGATGAAGCTGGAGGTACATCCACGCCGTTGGATCGTCCTTGGCGCCCTGATTTCCGGCATTGGCTTTGCTTCGGTGGCGGGCGTGCAGCAGGGCTGGCAGTTGCCGGCGGCGTACGCGCTGGCCGCGTTTGGCATGGGCTTCGTATTCCCCTCGTTCCAGGCGCTGGCCGCCGATGCGGTGGGGGCGCACGAGCAGGGCGCCGCCGCCGGCACCGTCGCTGCCGCGCAGGGGCTGGGCATGGTGGCCGGGCCGATGCTCGGCACGCTGTTGTATCGCGGCGGGCCAAGCCTGCCTTACCTGCTGGTCGGTGCGCTGCTGCTGTTGCTGTGCGCGCTGGCTGCAGCGCATCGGATGAAGGAGACCCCATGAACGATTCCCTGATGCAGGGCGCGTGGCCGGAGGCTGCGCCAGCGCCACTGGACAGCACCGACGACGCGTCGCTGTTCCTGCTGCAGCATGCCGGCCAGCACGTGCATGCACGCGGCTGCCGCGCCACGCTGCCGGCCGGTGCACTGGCGACATTGGCAGAACGCGTCTCGGCGTTCTTTGCCCGGCAGCGTGGCGGCCCGGGCCTGCTGGTTGGCGCAGTGCCGTTCGAACCGCGTGCGGACGATGCGCTATTCCAGCCCGAGCGCCTGCTGCCGGCGCTGGCACTGCAGCCGCAGGCCGCACCGCCGCTGGACGGTGCCCTGAAGGCCGAGCCTGCGCCGCAGGACTATGCGTCAGCGGTTGCCGCGGCGGTGCAGGTACTGCGCGCGCCCGAACTGAACCTCCAGAAGGTGGTGCTGGCGCGCAGCCTGCTGGCACGCACGCGGCAGTCACTTTCCCCGGAGGTGCTGCTGGCACGCCTGGGCGCGGATCCTTCGGTGGCGACCTATGCGGTTCCGCTGCCGGTGGAACCGGGTCAGGCACCGGCCTGGCTGGTGGGGGCGACGCCGGAACTGCTGCTGCGCAAGCGCGGCGCCGAGCTGTTGTCGCATCCCCTGGCGGGTTCCGCGCGGCGCAGCGCCGATGCCGCCGAGGACGAGCGTGCGGCGCAGGCGCTGCTGGCCTCGACCAAGGACCACGACGAGCACCGCCACGTGGTCGAAGCCATCGTCGAGGGCCTGGCACCGTACTGCAGCCACATCGATGCGCAGCCGCGCCCGGTGCTGCATGCCACCGCCAGCATGTGGCACCTGGGCACCCGCATCCACGCCACCCTGAAGGATCCGCAGGCGTCTGCCGCCGAACTGCTGGCGCAGCTGCACCCCACGCCGGCAGTCTGCGGTACGCCACGGTTGGCGGCGCTGCAGCGCATCCGCGAGCTGGAACCGGTGCCGCGCGGCTTCTACGCCGGTGCCGTGGGCTGGTTGGACGCGCAGGGTGACGGCGACTGGTACGTGGCGATCCGCTGCGCGCGCCTGCAGGGCACGCAGCTGCGCCTGTATGCCGGTGCCGGCATCGTCGCCGAGTCACACCCCGAGGCCGAGGTGGCCGAAACCGCAGCGAAGTTCGCTGCCCTGTTGAACGCGCTGGGTGTCCATGAATCCGCGCCCGCCATCGAGCCTGCCGCATGAGTACCTCCACTGACTCTTCCCGCCTGCCGCTGCAGCAGGTGTGGCCCGACACGCTGGTGGCGCGCTATCGCGAAGCCGGTCACTGGCGTGGCGAGACCTTCCCGGGTTTCCTGCGCGAGCGTGCAGAACGCTACGCCGATGACATCGCGGTAGTCGCCGGCGACGTACGCCTGAGCTATGCGCAGCTGTGGCATGAGGCAGGCCGCATCGGTGCGGGCCTGCTGGCGCTCGGCCTGCAGCCTGGCGAACGGGTGCTGGTGCAGCTGGGCAATACCGCCGGGTTCATCACCACGGTCTGCGGCCTGTTCCGCGCCGGCCTGGTGCCGGTGTATGCGTTGCCGGCGCACCGCATCACCGAGCTGGTCCACTTCGCCAGCAAGGCGGAAGCCAGTGCCTACATCACCACCGCACTGCACGATGGCTTCGATCATCGCGGGTTGGCAAGGGCGCTGCAGGCCCAAGTGCCGGCGGTTCGCCATGTGGTGATCGACGGCGATGCGGCGGAATTCATCGCGCTGGAGGCACTGCACGGCGATCGCAGCCAGCTACCGTCCGATCCGGACCCGCAGTCGGTGGCGTTCCTGCAGATTTCCGGAGGCAGCACCGGGCTGTCCAAGTTGATTCCTCGTACCCACGACGACTACATCTACTCGTTCCGCGCCAGCAATGACCTCTGCGGCATCGACCGCGACAGCGTCTATCTGGTCGCGCTGCCGGCCGCGCACAATTTCCCGATGAGCTCGCCGGGCTTCTTCGGCGCACTGTATGCCGGCGCCCGCGTGGTGCTCAGTCCAGGCCCCGGTCCGGATGCGGCCTTCCCGCTGATCGCCCGCGAGCAGGTGACCTGCTGTGGGCTGGTGCCGCCGCTGGCGTTGCTGTGGGCACAGGCCGCCGCCACCAGCAAGCATGACCTGTCCAGCCTGCAGGTACTGCAGGTAGGCGGCGCCAAACTGGTGCCGGAAGCCGCACGGCGGGTGATCGATGGCCTTGGCTGCACGCTGCAGCAGGTGTTCGGCATGGCCGAAGGCCTGGTCAACTACACGCGGCTGGATGACCCGGAGGAGCTGATCGTGGCCTGCCAGGGCCGGCCGATCAGTCCGGATGATGAAGTGCGCGTGGTCGATGACCATGACCAGCCGGTGGCCGAAGGCGAGGTGGGGCATCTGCTCACCCGTGGGCCGTACACCATCCGCGGCTACCACAACGACGCGGTGGCCAATGCGCGCTCGTTCACCGATGACGGCTTCTATCGTACCGGTGACCGTGTGCAGCAGCTGCCCGGAGGCTACCTGGTGGTGCAGGGCCGCGCCGGTGACCACATCAACCGTGCCGGCGAGAAGATCTCCGCCGAAGAGATCGAAGATCACCTGCTGGCCCACCCCGGTGTGTTCGATGCGGCCGTGGTCTCCATTCCCGACGAGTACCTGGGCGAGCGCAGCTGTGCCTTCGTGATTCCGCAGGGCGAACCGTTCAAGGCGCCGGCGCTGAAGTCCTGGATGCGCGGGCGCGGCCTGGCGGCGTTCAAGGTGCCCGACCAGGTCGTGTTCGTCGACAGTTTCGATACCACCGCGGTCGGCAAGATCAGCCGCCGCGAACTGCGCGCGCAGTTGCGTGCGCGTCATCTGCAACAGACAGGAGGAACGCGCTGATGGCGCTGCCCCGTATCACCGATTACCCCTTGCCGACCGCCGCCGAACTGCCGCAGGCACGCGGCCCGTGGCGCCCGCAGCGCGATCGTGTCGCCTTGCTGGTGCACGACATGCAGCGCTACTTCCTGGCCGCATTCGACGCCGGCAATGCACCGCTGCGGCCGGCCGTGGACAACATCGCACGCCTGCTGGCGTATTGCCGCGCGCGCGGTATTCCGGTGTTCTACACCGCCCAGCATGGCGACCAGGATCGCCGTGACCGTGGCCTGCAGGCCGACCTGTGGGGACCGGGCATGCGCCGCAGCGCCGACCATGAACCGATCATCGACGCGCTGGCACCGCAGCCGGGCGAGCACGTGCTGGTCAAGCACCGTTACAGCGCGTTCCAGCGCAGCAACCTGGAGACGCTGATGCGGGTGCGTGGCCGCGACCAGTTGCTGGTGACCGGCGTGTACGCCCATATCGGCTGCACCGCGACCGTGGTCGAAGCGTTCCAGCGTGATATCGAGGCCTTCATTGCCGCCGATGCCGTGGCGGACTTCTCGCGCGCCGATCACGATCAGGCGCTGCATTGGATCGCACGCACCTGTGGCGTGCCGATGACCACCGACCAGTTGCTGGAGGTGCTGTGATGGCTGCCACCGTTGAGGTGCTGGATCTGGAGCGGATGCGTGCCGACGTGGCACGCATTCTGGAATGTACGCCGGCCGAGATCGGTGACGACGACAACCTGATCGACCTGGACCTGGACTCGATGCGCATGCTCGGCCTGGTCCTGGCCTGGGGCAACACCGGCCTGCCGATTGAGTTCTCGCAGTTGGCCGAGCACACCACGCTGCGCCAGTGGTGGAACGTGGTGCAGACGCTGCAGGCCGCGCAGAACGCATGAACGCCGCTGCGCTGGCCACGCCGGTGGCATTGACCGAGGCCCAGACCGGACTGTGGTTTGCACAGCGGCTGGCGCCGGACAATCCGTCATTCAATACCGCGCACGCGGTGTGGATCGATGGCCCGCTGGACGTGACCGCGTTCGTCACAGCGGCAGACCAGGCTGCGGGCGAAGCCCAGGCCTTTGCGCTGCGCTTTGCCGAAGGGGCCGATGGCCAGCCGCTGCAGTGGTACGACCCGGCACATGTGCCGCTGCTTTCGGTGCGTGATGTGTCCGTCGAGGCTGATCCAGCCCCTGCGGCACGCAGCCTGATGCACGCCGACCGGCTGAGCCCGGTCGACCCCGCCCGCGACCGGATCAGCCAACAGGTGCTGCTTGAGCTGGGCGGGCAGCGCTGGGTCTGGTACCTGCGGGTGCATCATCTGGCGGCCGATGGCTATGGCATGGCGCTGTTCACCGATCGCGTGTGCGCGTTGTACGCCGGCCGCATGGGTGAGCCACTGCCGGGGCTGGCGGGCGTGCTGGCCGATGATGCCGCTTATCGTGCCGATCCGCGCCGCGCGCTGGCCGGGCAGTGGTGGCGTGAGCACATGCAGGGCGCACCGGCAGGCGTGGGCCTGGCCGGCACGCTCGCGGCCAGTGACGACGCGCTGCGCTGGGTGCAGCCGCTCGATGCGGCCTTCCGTGAGCAGCTGCTGCAGGCCTCGGTGCGTTGGCTGCAGCCCTGGCCGGATGTGCTGGCCGCGTTGTCGGCCGAGTACCTGCGGCGGATGAGCGCGGCCGATGAAGTGGTGCTGGGCGTGCCCTACATGGGGCGGCTCGGCAACGCGTCGGCGCGGGTGCCGGCGATGGTGATGAATGTGTTGCCGCTGCGCGTAGCGGCCGGCGAGGGCAGCGTCGAGGCCTTCACCCGCGGCCTGGGCCGGAAGCTCAGCCAGGGGCGCAAGCACGGCCGTTACCGCGGTGAGCAGCTGCGCCGGGACCTGGGCCTGGTCGGCGCGCAGCAGCGCCTGCACGGTCCGCTGGTGAATGTGCAGCCGTTCTACAAGGCGCTGGCGCTGCCCGGCGTGCAGGCGACGCCGGAGGTGCTGTGCACCGGGCCGGTGGATGACCTGACGCTGGGCTTCCGTGGCGATGGCCAGGCGCTGCTGGATCTGGAAATCGAGGCCAATCCCGCGCTGTACAGTCGCGAGGATGTCGAGGCGCACGCGGCGCGGCTGCTGCATTTCGTATCGGCGGCGCTGCAGGCTGACGATATCGCAGCCGTGCCCCTGGCGACGCCCGAGGAGGCGCAGCAGGTGCTGCAGGAATTCAATGCCACCGCGCACGCGCTGCCGGAGACGACCCTGGTCGAGCTGCTGCAGCAGGGCATGGATCGGGACCCACACGCGCCTGCGCTGGTGTTCGGCGACGCTGCTTTGGATTACGCAACGCTGGAAGCGCGCAGTTTCGCGCTGGCGGCGCAGCTGCGGGCGATGGATGTCGGCCCGGGCAGCGTGGTGGCGGTGGCATTGCCGCGCTCGCTGGAGCTGGTGATCGCGCTGGTCGCGGTGCTGCGCGCAGGCGCGGCCTATCTTCCGCTGGACCTTGCCCATCCCGATGAGCGGCTGGCGCGTATTCTCGCCTCGGCACAGCCTGTGTGCGTACTGGCTGTGGCCGAGGATTCGGCGCGCATGGCCGGCGTACCGGTGCTCGCGCCGGAGCAGTGGACCGCGCTGAGCTTCGCCGCGCCATGGGCCGATCCGGCGCCCAGCGATGCGGCGTATGTGATCTATACCTCCGGTTCGACCGGCGAGCCGAAGGGCGTGGTCATCGAACATCGTGCCATCGTCAACCGCCTGCTGTGGATGCGCGAGCACTACAGCATCCGTGCCGACGACCGCGTGCTGCAGAAGACCCCGGCCACCTTCGATGTCTCGGTCTGGGAGTTCTTCCTGCCGCTGCTGTGTGGAGCCACGCTGGTCGTCGCCGGGCCGGACGGGCATCGCGATCCCACTGAACTGGCGCGGCTGATCCGCGAGCATGGCATCACCACGGCGCATTTCGTGCCATCGATGTTGGATGCCTTCCTCGCTGCACCGGCCTCCGAAGGGCTGCAGCTGCGACGGGTGTTCACCAGTGGCGAGGCGCTGGATGCTTCGTCCCGCGACCGCTTCCACGCGCGTGTGCACGCCGAGCTGCACAACCTGTATGGCCCGACCGAAGCTGCGGTGGACGTCAGCTACTGGCCGGCGTCGGCGCAGGATCGTTCGCGGCCGGTGCCGATCGGGTTCCCGGTCTGGAACACCCGCCTGTACGTGCTGGACGCCCGGATGCAGCCGGTGCCGGTGGGCGTGGCCGGTGACCTGTACCTGGGTGGTGTGCAACTGGCACGCGGCTATCTCGGTCGCGATGACCTGACTACCGAGCGCTTCCTTGCCGATCCTTTCCTGCCGGGCGAGCGTATCTACCGCACCGGCGACGTGGCACGCTGGCGGCGCGATGGTGCGGTCGAGTACCTGGGCCGCAGCGACCACCAGGTGAAACTGCGCGGCCTGCGTATCGAGCTGGGCGAGATCGAGGCGGCACTGCGCGAGCTGCCTGGCATGGAGCGGGTGGAAGTGCTGCTGCGCCAGGACGCGCCCGGCGATGCTCGGTTGGTGGCCTATGTGCCAGCGGCGCTTGCCGATGCCGTAACGCTGCGCAGCCACCTGGCCACGCGTGTGCCGGACTACATGGTGCCCTCGGCGTTTGTCGGCGTGGACCACTGGCCGGTGACCGCCAACGGCAAGCTCGATCGCAACGCCTTGCCGAAACCACCACAGCATGAGGTCGCTGGATTGGCACCGCGCACGCCGTTGGAACAGGAACTGGCGTTGCTGTTCGCACAGGCGCTTGGGCGTGAGGCGCCGGTGGCAGTGGATGCAGATTTCTTCAGTCTCGGCGGTGATTCGCTGTCGGCGGTGCACCTGCTGCTGGCGATCGAGCAGCGCTGGCGCTGCGATCTGGGTCTGGGTGCCTTGTTTGCCCAGCCCACCGTGGCCGCGCTGGCAGTTCGCATTGCCGAGCCGCCCGCGCTGGCCGATCACGCACTGGGGCCAGTGATCGCGCTGGCCGCGACCGACGCTGCCGGGCCCACGCCGCTGTTCGTGCTGCACCCGGCCGGGGGGATCGCCTGGAACTACCGCACCCTGGCCCGGGCACTGCAGCCGGCACGCCCGGTGTATGGCCTGCAGTCGCCGGCCCTGGGCGCGCGGCTGCCGCTGCCAAGCAGCATCGAGGCGATGGCCAACGACTACGTACAGCGCGTGGTCGCATTGCAGCCGAAGGGGCCGGTGCATCTGCTGGGCTGGTCGGTGGGTGGCATCCTCGCCCAGGCGATGGCGGTGCGCCTCCACGAGATCGGGCGCGAAGTCGGCGAGCTGGTGCTGCTGGACGCTTATCCCAGCGAGTGCTGGCGGGCCGAGCCGGAACCCGATGCCATCGCTGCATTGCGGGCACTGCTGGCGATTGCCGGTCATGACCCGGATGCGCATCCGGAACTGGACAGCCGTGAACGCATTCTGGCGTTCCTGCGGCGTGGTGGCAGTGCACTCGGCAGCCTGCCGGATGTGGTGCTCGACGGCGTGGTGCGCGCGGTGACCGGCACCAATCGATTGATCCGCGAACACATCCACCAACCGTTCGATGGCACGCTGGTGCACGTCCGCGCGGGCCGGGATCACCAGGCGCGACCACAGCTGCAGTCGGCGTTGTGGCGGACCCACGCGCGCAAGGTGCAGGCCTTGGAACTGCCGTTCCTGCACGCCGAGCTGACCGGCCGCGATGCGGTGGCGCAGCTGGCGCCGTGGTTGTCGGCGCGACTGCGCCAATGGGACGAGCAACAGGAGATCGCAACATGCAGTTGACCGGCTTTGAAGGCCGCGTGGCGTTGGTGACCGGTGCCGCCGGCGGCATCGGCGAGGCACTGGTACGGCTGTTGGCCGAGGCCGGCTGCACGGTGGTGGCGACCGATCGTGAGGCGCCACACGTGGCCGATACGCGGGTCAGGTCGTTCGCACTCGACGTGACCGACAGCGCAGCGGTGGACGCCCTGGTGGATCAGGTCGAATCCAGCATCGGGCCGATCACGCTGGCGGCCAGCGTGGCCGGCGTGCTGCACGTGGGCAGCGTCGCCGAGACCGGCGACGCCGACTGGCGCCGGGTGTTCGCGGTCAACGCCGATGGCGTATTCCACGTTGGGCGTGCCTTGGCGCGGGTGATGTCGCCGCGCCGGCGGGGCGCGATCGTCACCGTCAGTTCGAATGCCGCCGGCGTGCCGCGGCACGGCATGGCCGCCTATGCCGCGTCCAAGGCCGCCGCCACCATGTTCACCCGCTGCCTCGGGCTGGAGCTGGCGCCGCTGGGCATCCGCTGCAACATCGTCGCCCCGGGGTCCACGTTGACCCCGATGCAGACCGGCATGTGGCAGGACGCGCACGGTGCCGAGCGGGTGATCGCCGGCAGCCTGGAGACCTACAAGGCCGGCATTCCACTGCGCAAGCTGGCCACCCCCGAGGACATTGCGCACTCAGTGATGTTCCTGCTCTCCGACCAGGCCGGGCATGTGGCGATGAGCGACCTGTATGTGGACGGCGGCGCCACCCTGCGTGGGTGAGCTTTTGTAGAGCCGAGCCCATGCTCGGCTGTTCCTTCAGAGATACGGATGCCTGAAGGAAAAGCAGCCGAGCATGGGCTCGGCCCTACAACAAACAGCGGGTTGATCCGGTAGCGGCGGGCCAAGACCGGCGACGATTCAAGGCAGGGTCAGGCGGTACACCAGCACGCGGTTGTCGTTGTCGTACGGGCTGTCGCAGGCCTGGCCCTGCATGCGGCAGTGGCGGGCGATGAAGTCGTTGTCGTTGCCGATCAGCAGCAGTACGTCGTTCGGGTGCTGCGGGTCGAGCGCCGGCAGCACGTCCATGGCTTCCCACTTCTCTGACAGCAGTCCGGCATGTGGGCCGCGCTTTGTGTCCAGGTCCAGCCCGGCACGGGCCAACTGCGGGCGGTCCAGCAGGTTCAGCAGTTCGTCGCTGCGTGCTGGCATGATCTCCGGCTTCAGCGCGGTGTCGGTCGGGTCGGCCAGAACCGAGGCCGTGCCGGTTTCATAGGCACTTTCGGCCAGGTTGGTGGCATCGGCCACATCGACCAGCAGCACCGACTTGTAGACGATCGGGTCGTCGCCGTCCTTGCCCAGCCCGTTTCCGTCGCGGGCCAGCAGCAGAAAGCGATGGCCATCCAGCGCGCGCAGCTCGCTCTGCGCCGCGGTTCGGTCCAGCTTGCCCTTGCCGTCGTGCGCGTAGGCAGGCAAAGCCATCACGTAATGGCCGATCGGCTGCTGTGGCGTTGGCGAGGCCGTCACGTCGTAGACCAGCACGCGGGTGTTGATGCGGCCCGCCGCGTTGCCCTGCGCCCTGTCCTGCAGCGTCGCGCTCTGCAGGGCGACGAACAGGCGGCTGCCGTCGGGTGACAGGCCCATGCCTTCCACGCCCTGGTTGTTGCGTCGGCCGGTCTGCGGTGGCGCCAGCGAACCGAACGCCGGCTTGCCGTCGCGCTGCGGACGGATCGCGGGTGGTGCCACGATCACATCCTGCACCTGGCCCTGCGCATCGAAGTAGTAGACGTTGGCGGTGTACTCGTCGCCGATATAGAAGTGGCCATCTGCGGTGAACTGCAGTGACTCAGCATCCAGCGAGACCTTGCCCGCACCAGCGCCGCTGGCCGGCGAAGGCAGCACCACCTGGCGCTGGGTGACCGTGTGGTCGCCCGGGTCGGCACCGGTGAACGGCTGCCCGTTGAAATCCTTCAGTACCACACCCTTGTCGGGCGCCATCGCCAGCGTGCCAAGCTCGGACTTGCCCGGGGAAACGTCGATGCGCAGCCGCATGCGCTCGACGCGGCCGGTGTAGTCGTAGAACAGGCCAGCCCCGGGATCGTTGCGGCCGCGGTCGGGCAGGGTCCACAACACGCCTTCGTAGCCGTTGGCAGTGCGCTTCCAGGTGCCGGGCTGCACCGCCAGCGACGAGAACGATCCCAGCGTGTCGCCCAGGAAGTCCACCGTGCCCGCCGACAGCCGCCCGGCGGCGACCAGGCCTTTGTCCACATAGCTGCGACCGCCCAGCTGCAGGGTGCACGGCGCTGCGCCCGTCGCCTCATGCGGAGCGGAGTATCCGCTGGCGGAGAGAGTGGCCAGCAGCAGGGCGGTCGTGAGCATCGGTGGACTCCGGGCGGTTAATCAGAAGCGAAGGTCGATCGTACCGAACACCTGGCGCGGTGCCGAGGCATGGAACACGTACAGTTTGCCGGCCGGGTCGCTCGGGGCGAACACGCTCGAATCCAGGTTGCTGGCATAGCGCTTGTTGGTCAGGTTGGTCACGTTGAACGACACGCGCATGCCCTTGGCGAAGCCGACCTGACCGAAGTCATAGCCACCGGCCAGATCGAACACGGTAAAGCCGCCGAAGCCCTGGTCGTTGGTGTAAGTGTAGAAGCGTTCGCCGGTGTACTTGCCGCGCAGGCTGGCAAACCAGCCGTTGTCGCGCCAGGTGATCTCGGTGGCCAGCAGCTGCTTGGGTGTATCGGTCTGGATCTTGCCCTTGATCTGCTGCTCGACGCCGGCCTGCACGTAGTTCGACGCATAGGTCGAGCGGTTCAGCGAGGCCGAGGTGTACCAGCTGAAGTGCTCGTTCGGGGTCCACAGCACGGTCAGCTCGGCACCACGGCTGTCGACGCCGCCCACGTTGTAGAAGCGGTTGCCGCAGGTCGGGCCGACCGGCTGCCGCGAGTCGCAGGGGTTGTACTGCAGCAGGCGGTTGTCGAAGCGCACGCTGTAGGCCGCGACCGAGGCCTGCAGGGTATCGGTGACGAAGCGGTAGCCGGCCTCCAGCGAGCGGGATTCTTCCGGCTTCAGGTTGCCCTGCGCGTTCCAGGTGGCCTGGCTGACTGCCTGCGGGCCCAGCTTGAAGCCGCCCTGGAACATGGCGATGTTCTCGGCGTAGCTGGCGAACACTTCGTGATGCTCGGCCAGGCGGAAGTTGGCGCCGATGCTGGGCAGGAAGTTCTTGCTGGCCTTCAGCGAGCCGGTGGCGAACTGGTTGTTGGAGGCCGGCGAGATCGGTGCCTTCGCGTCGCCCGGCAGGGCCTGCGCATCGGAGGTGGCATGTGGGCTCTTGGCGCCGAACTCCAGTGTCAGGCGATCATCGAGCAGGCGCCAGGTGTCCTTCAGGAAGAACTGGTGGGTCTTCCAGCGCGTGCGCTGGGCGAACACACCGACATCGGAGGGCAGGGTGTTCATGCCACTCAGATCGCGCGGGCCGTCCACGGCGGTCTGGTAGCGCTCGGCGCTGCTGGTGTTGCGCTCGTACCAGACGCCGCCCTCGATGCGGTGCGCGCCCAGTTCCCAATCGAACGACAGCGTGCCGCCATCGCGGTCGATGGTATAGATCGTGTTGCGGAAGATGATCGGGATTTCCTGCGCGGTGCCCTTGTTCGACCACGCGCCGCTGTTCCAGTTGTGGCCTTCGCCGCGGTCGTCGTGGTGGTAGGCCAGGGCACGCAGGCTGAAACCATCGGCCAGGAAGAAATCGCCGGCCAGGTAGTACAGGTTGTCATCGCGCAGGATCTGCCCGGCGGTGAACGCACCGTCGGCATCCTTGTCCGGGCCGCTGCTGTCGCACTTCTTCGCGTTGAAGCTGGCGGTATTGCAGTAGGCCTTGGCCACGGCCTTGTTCCAGTCCGGCGCATAGCCGCCCCAGTCCCAGCCCAGCCCGCGCGACATCTCGTCCTTGGACAGGTAGAAGTAGTCCGCCTGGGTAGTGCGCGAGGTATCGACGAAGCCGGTGATCTGGCCGCGGCCAAAGTTCCACACGCCCTTGGCGTTGAACTGCTTGGTGGTGGATCTGTTGTAGGCGGTCTGGTTGTTCCACAGATCGGAGACGGCATTCATGCCGGAGATATAGCCGGAGAAACCGTTGTATCCGCCGCTGTCCACACGCACGAAGGTGCGGCGGTTGGCATCGCTGCCGAAGGTCTGCACCACGCGGCCGCCGAGTTCCTGGGCCGGGCGGTCGGAGGTGTACGAGATGGTGCCACCGAGGTTGCTGGTGGACGGCGTGCCGAGGCTGCCGATACCCACGGCCAGTTCGGCGCCGGCCATGTTCTCGCTGATCAGCGCACGGTTGATGGTCAGGCCGTTGTAGTTGTTGTACGCGCCATCGCCCAGCGGCACGCCATCCAGCGTGTAGCCGAGGCGGGTGGAGTTGAAGCCACGCAGGCTGAGTGTCATCGACTGCTCGTTGGTGCCCAGCGCATCGGCCGACTGCGCGTTGACGCCCGGCAGCAGGTTCAGGGTCTTCTGCAGGCTGGTCCCCGGCGGCAGGATGTCGAGGTTCTCGCGGGTGATGCGCTGCACCTGGCGCGCTTCACCGCTGCCGATCACCGAAACCGCATCGAGGTCGGTGGCGGGCGTGCCATGGGAGGTCGGGGCAGCATCCTGCGCCCAAGCCGCGGGAGCAAGCGCGATCGACAGCGCGGCGGCCAACAAAGTCTTCGTCATGTTGCAGACACTCAGGCAGGCACGAGCCACCGCGCTGGCGCGGAGCTCATGGAATTGAAAAGGGGAGACAAGCGATGCGACTGCAGGCGCTGCGGGCGCCGTGGGTCAACGTGAAAATGGTGCGCTAGACAGATGACTGTCTGGTGACACCGCTACACGCGTGGCATGCCGACGCATGCACTGGTAGATGCCAACCTTGGTTGGCATGCGCGACGCCGAATGAATGCTGCGCCACCCTGTTGGAAGAGCTCTCGCCCAGATTGCCGTCAGCAGTGTTGTTCGACCAGATCGAGTATGTGGGAGAGAAGCCCGTCGAAGGACACGAATTCGTGATACACGTTGTCGAACGCCACTTTGTCGCGAACATGGTACAGGCTGGTTATGAACTCGAAGACATAGCAGTCCATATCACTCTCTCCGAGCTCTACATAGCCGTCCATGAATCCCTGGTCGCGTGCAAGGAGATTCATTTCCACCAGCGCATGGGCTGTCCCGCCACCGGGATAGGGGCGTGGAATGCTCGAGTAAAGGAAGACTCCCTCTGTTACCAGACCGTCGTGGCTTGAAAGGAAGTCCAGATAAGACTCTGGCAGGGCGGTGCCTAGCGTAGAAAGCGCCAAGCTCTGAAGTGATTCGATGCCAGAACGTCCGAGTGGAGGGCCAAGGTACATCTCGGCCTCATCGAGGTTCGCGCGGAGTTTAAGAAGTCTGGTTCCAGCTGAAGGCTGCATCTACAGAGGTTGGAGCTCGCGGGTGAGGGAGTCAGGCAGCCGGACATTGGCTGGATTCACCATCCGACGTCAATGCAAGGTGGTCCATACAGGCCAAAGTAGCCAATCAATGACGTGGTTGGCACTCGGCGTCGATTGGACAGCAGTGCGGCTGGGAACCGAAAAGCGCCAACCAAGGTTGGCGTCTACCAGGCGCGCGCATCAGGAGCGTCGTATACAGGAGCGCGGAACAGGAGTGTCGTATCCAGGGGCGCCGAACGAAGGCGGCGTCAACGCGCGATCAACCCGTATTACGCGGTTTGCGCGTGCGCTTCGGCTTTGCGGTGTCACCACTGCTCACGGCACCGTCCTGCAGCGCCTGCAGCCACGACAACGTATCCACATAGTCGATGAAATGTCGCAGGTAGCCGGGACTGGTGGCCTGCATCGTGTCCAGCATGCGCTGCACCAGCACCGCCGAGTTCAGCGGGCCGCCGTCGGCCGGGGCCTCGGTGCGCAGTGAGCGGCGGACCTGCAGTTCACTGCGCAGCTCCGACCACTCGCGCTGCACCTGCTGCAGCATCGGCACCTGCGGGTAATGCGGCAGCGAGCGCGACCCCGCATCGAGGTCGCGCACCAGTGCGCGCAGGCCTTCGAGCGCTGAAAGCTTACTTGGCATCCGGGGCCTTGGGCTTGGGAATCGGCGCGATTTCCACGCGGCGGTTGCGTGCGCGGCCTTCCTCATTGGCATTGGAACTGACCGGCTGCTCGCTGCCGAACGCGGCGGCGAACACGGCGTCAGCCGGTACGCCATCGGCGATCAGGGTGCGGGTCACGGTCAGCGAGCGCTGCGCGGACAGCTCCCAGTTGTCGGCGAAACGCCGATTGCCTTCGCGCACCGGTGCGTCATCGGTGAAGCCGCTGACCATCAGGATCTCTTCGCGGCTGCCCAGGTAGGCGGCCAGCGGTGCGGCCAGACTGCGCAGCAGCTCCTGGCCTTCCGGCTGCAGCTGGTCGGAGTTCAGCGCGAACAGCACGCTGCCGCTGATGCCGATGCGGCCATCCACCAGCGTCACGCGGCCGGCGGCCAGCGGTACAGCCAACGCCTGTTCCAGGGTCTGCAGGCGCTTGGCTTCGGCCTGGCGCTGTTTCACTTCCTGGTCCAGCCGCTGCGACAGCTCCAGCTGCACCGCGACCACACCGACCAGTATCAGCACGAACGCGCCCAGCAGCACCGACATCAGGTCGCCGAAGGCGGCCCAGATCGGGGCGTGCGAACCGCCGTCGACCTCCAGCTCGTCGCTCATGCGCTGCCGGCCTTGCCGCGGCGCGCGGCCAGCTGCTGCAGTTCTTCCATCACCTGCTTCTGCGACAGCAGGCTGAGGTCGACCACCTCGCGCGCCTGCGCCACGTAGTAGGCCAGCTGCTCGTCGCTGCGGGCCAGCGAGGCATCCAGTGCGCCGCCGATCTGTTCCAGGCGGCCGGACAGCTCGGTGGAGGCGCTGCCGAACTGCGCGACCGCTTCGCCGAAGCGGCTGGCCAGCTGGCCGACTTCACCGGCGCTGCCGTGGAGCGCTGCGGCGAGACCGTCCAGCTTGCCGGTCTCGGCAGCGATATGGTCGGTGAAGCGGTTGCCAACGCGTTCCAGCAGCTCGGCCGAGCCACCGACCAGTGCGTCCACAGCGGTGCGCTGTTCGTGCGAGGCATGGTTGATCGCATCCAGCAGGGTCTGCACGGTGGCCAGCAGGCGTCCGCGCTCCTCCAGCATCGCGTTGTCACGCACCAGGCTCTCGGACAGCGTGCTGCGCAGCTCGTTGATGACGTCGGCTGCGGCCTTGGGCGCGGCGGCGGCGGTCTGCAGCAGGGTGGACACTTCGGCCAGCGTGGCGCTGGCCTGTGCGCGACCGTTCTCGCCGATCTGCTGCGCGGTCTCCGCCAGCGTGTCGCAGACGCGCTGCTGCTGCGCGGCCAGGCGTTCGCCATTGGCCTGCAGGCGCTCGGCCAGCCCGGTGGAAACGTGCTGCAGAGCATCGCTCCAGCGCTGCAGGCGCTGTTCGTCGCCGGCCTGCAGCTGCGCCTGCAGGGCGGCGTGGGCCTGCTGCAACTCGGCGCTGACCGCGTCCCAGCGCGCCTGGCGTTGCTGCTCGCGGCTGTCCAGGCTGGCCTGCAGTTCGGCGTGCGCGGTGGCAGCGGCGGCCTGCGCGGCCTGCCAATCCTGCAAACGCTGCAGTTCGTGATCCTGCAGCAACGACTGGCTGGCGCTGTGCTGCTGCTCCAGTGCCTGCAGCACCGCCTGCGCGTGCTCGTTCAGCTGCTGACCAGCTGCGAGCAGCGCCTGCTGCTGGCGCTCGACCAGTGCGCTGTTCAGGGCCTGCTGCTGTTCGGCGCCAGCACGCAAGGCCTCCGCATTGTCCTGTGCATCGGCCTGCAGGCGCTCGCCGATACGTGTGACCAGCGCTTCGGCATGCGTGGCCTGGCCATCGCTGAAGGCCTGCAGGTGCTGGCGCAGGTCGCTCACCAGTGCCTGCTGTGCCTGGGTCTGTTCACTCACCACCTTGGCCCAGCTGGCCTCGGTCGCGACGCGACTGCGTTCGAAACCGTCGCTCAGGCCGGCCAGCTGCTGCTGCACGGCCTGCTCGACGCGGGCATGCAGTGCTTCGCCGTGATGGGCCAGGCCAGCCAGGGTGGTCTCGGCCATCGGTTGCAGCGCGCCACCGATGGCGGCGGCGCTGGCTTCGGCACCTTCGCGCAGCGACTGCTGCAGCGAGACCGCCAGGCGTTCCTGCAGGGCCTGGCTCTGTGTCAGGAACTCGGCCTGGCCGGCCAGCAAGCGCTCATTGGCGGCCGCACTGTGCTGTTCAAAGGTGCTGGTCATCGCCTGCAGGCGGTCGACCAGCGCCGGCAGCGCCGCGGACTGTGCCTGCAGCAGGCGCAGCGACTCGGCGCGCTGCCAGGCCTGCGAGTACGGATGCAGGTCGCCGGAAATGGCGCGGTCCAGCTGCTGCACGGCCTGCAGGCGGTCACGACGCAGCAGCGCGGCCAGCAGACCGAGCATGGCCGAGCTGGCCACACCGGCGATCGAGGTGCCGAATGCCACCGCCAGACCCTGCACCGGCGAGGCCAGCGAGCCGCGGATCGCGGCCATGTCGGTCGCGCTCTGCAGGGCCAGTCCGGTGCCACGCAGCGTGTCCATCATGCCCAGCAGGGTGCCGAGCATGCCCAGCAGCACCAGCAGGCCGACCAGGTAAGGGGTCAGCACCGGAGCGGGCAGGGCAGTGCGCTCGCCCTCCACGCGCAGGCGCACGGCATTGCGCAGGCCTGCCGGTACGCGCTCCAGCCAGGGAGTGAGGCTCTCCTTCGCGCTGGACAGGTCGTTCAGTGCACTGCGCAGGCCGTTGCTGGCCTGGCGGTAGCGGTACAGCTCCACGCCACCGGCGATGTAGCAGGCCGCGATGATCGCCGCCACCGCTGCACCCAGCGGATGCACCGAAACATAGCCAATGCCGATCCAGCACACGGCCAGCAGGCCGACAAGGAAAACAACGACATGGAAAGCAGTTCTGGACATGGTGTTCCGGTCAGTGGGAGCGCAGGGCGTCTTGCAGCCCTTCGATCGGGTGGAAGCGCAGCTGCAGCTCGGCGAGCAGCAGGGTGCGCATGTCATGGCGGAAGGCCGCGCGCCAGCCGGGCTGGCCGTGCACGCGTTCAAAACGGGCACCGAGCACGGCCGGCGCAGTGGCCAGCAGGCTGTGCTCGCGCGGGGTGAGGGTCTGTTCCATCACCGCATCGACCTCGGCCAGCCGCGCCAGCTCGGGCGAAACCTGCACCAGCTGGTCGCGCAGGCGGCCGCGCAGGCGCCCGGTGGCGGTCTGGATGGCCTGCTGCAGTACCCGGTAACGCTGGCGCAGCGAGGCGAAGTTGGGTGCAGCGGCGGCTTCGGCCAGGTCCAGCAGGCGCTCGGCTTCGGCATCCTCACGTATAGAGGCCAGCAGGCTGGCGTGCGCCTGCGCGCAGTCGGCCAGCACATCCTCGACCGCCTCGGTGGCCTCACCCGGCTCGGGCAGGCGTCCGCCGAGCGCCCCGGACAGGACCACGGCACGGCTCCAGTCCACCCACTGGCCGAGGCGATCGGTCAGGGCGGGACTGGTGGCCGGCATCGCGCCGTCGCTGAGACGGGCGAGCAGGCGGAGGAACTCCGGTCCACCCAGGACCGGCTGCGCTGCGTTCGCCATCAAGGGGTGAGGGGCCAAAAACCATTGATTTTACAACCAGATGACCCCGGCTGGATGAAGGCGGGGCGGGGCGGGGGCGCCCGCAGGCGCGACAAGGCTTAGAATGTCCGGCTGCACCCATCCCGTTCGACCCCTGGAGTTCCCCAATGACCGTTGCGCAGTTCTACCCGATCGGCACCCCCGGACAGCCCTGGGGCGACGCGGAACGCGCACAGTGGCGGGCCCGCCAGCAGCGCCGGCGCAGCTACCACGACGACGTGGTGGCCGCGCTCGAGCGCCTGGACGACAGCTTCGATGTGATCCAGTACGGCCAGCTGGACTATGCGCCGGACCATTACCCGCTGTTCGCCGTGGTCAACCACGACTGGAACCCGGCGCTGCCGACCGCGCTGATCACCGGTGGCGTGCATGGCTACGAGACCAGCGGCGTGCACGGTGCCCTGCAGTTCCTGGAGCAGCAGGCGGAGCGTTACCTGGGCCGGCTGAACCTGATCGTGGCGCCGTGCGTCAGCCCGTGGGGCTACGAGCGCATCCAGCGCTGGAACCCGGACGCCATCGACCCCAACCGCAGCTTCCGTGACGGCGGCCAGATCGTGGAAGCCGCCGCGCTGATGGCCTGGGTGGCCGAGCGCAAGCCGAACCTGCTGGTGCACCTGGACCTGCACGAGACCACCGACAGCGACCTGCAGGAGTTCGATCCGGCGCGTTGTGCCCGCGACGGCAAGCCGTTCGAGCGCGACACCATTCCGGATGGCTTCTACGTGATCGGCAACAGCGAAGATCCGCAGGCCGAGTTCCAGAAGGCATTGATCACCGCCGTGGCCCCGGTCACCCATATCGCCCCGGCCGATGCCGAAGGCAACCTGGTCGGCCTGCCGCTGCAGTCGCCGGGCGTGGTCTGGGGTGAATCGCGTTCGATCGGCGCCTGCGCCGGCTTCACCGACGCGCGCTTTGCCACCACCACCGAGGTCTACCCGGACAGCCCGCGCACCAACCCGCAGGAATGCAACGACGCCCAGGTGGCGGCGGTGTGTGCGGGCCTGGATTTCGCCCTGGCGGCGCAGTAGCGCGCCACGTTCCGGGCAGCGACCGGCATCAACCGGCGCCGTTCTTTGGCTGGCGAGGTGGCCACAGCCGGCGAAGCCGACGCGCGGCAGCCGGCGAAGACATCCAGATCGCGCCGGTAAACCGTACTGTTGACCCCGAACAGGCCCAGCAGTGAGTGGAAGACATTGTCGTGGCTGTGCGCCCGGTGCAGGGCATTCCCGCGCAGGCAGGCCAGGTCCACGCCCGCGTTGCGGCTGAACTCCGGTGAGAACCACATCACCATCGGCACCTGGGTCTGCTCGCGCGGCGCGATGAAGTAAGGCGTGCCGTGAAGGTACATGCCACGTTCGCCGAGCGACTCGCCATGGTCGGACACATAGATCAGCGCGACATCACGCTGGTCCGAATAGCCCTGCAGCAGGTCGATGGTCTTGCCAAGCATGCGGTCGGTGTGGACCAGGGTGTTGTCATAGGTGTTGACCAGCGCCTCGTTGCTGCACTGCTGGATCTGGTTGCTGTCGCAGGTCGGACTGAATGCCCGCGACTGTGCCGGGTAGCGTTCGAAGTAAGTCGGGCCGTGGCTGCCAAGCTGGTGCAGCACGACCAGGGCGTCGCCGTTCATGGCATCAATGCGGGTACCGAGTTGATGCAGCAGCACCTCGTCATAGCAGGTGCCGTCGGCATTGACACATTGGCCGGCCACCTTCAGCGCGGGCATGTCCTCGGTCGGCACGCGTTCGCACACGCCTTTGCAGCCCCCGTTGTTGTTGTTGCGCCAGAGCACGCTGATGCCGGTGCGCTGCAGGATGTCGAGCACGTTCTCCTCGGTCGCTGCGCGTACATCGTCATACTGGCGGCGGGTCATCTGCGAGAACATGCACGGCACCGAGATCGCTGTTGCGGTTCCGCATGAGGAAACATCACTGAAGCTGATGACGCCTTCCTTGCGCGAGAGCCGGGGATTGGTCGCGCGTGGGTAGCCGTTGAGCTGGAAGTTCTGTGATCGCGCGGTCTCGCCGACGACCATGACCACAAGCTTCGGACGCGGGCCCGGTACGCGCCGTGCGTCCATGCCGATCGGGCGCAAGGGTTGCTGGCGGGCGCTGTAGAGGCCTTTCAGATAATCGTGGGTATGGCGCACGACATTCAACGGCAGCACCTGGTCACGGAGATAGCGGTTGTTGCGCAGCAGCGAGGAGTAGTCCTTGTAGAACGCGAAGCCGATTGCCAGCAGTACCAGCAATGACGCCAGAGCGCTGGCCGGCCACACCAGCAGCGAACGTATCGAACCGGCCCCGCTGGTGGTGCGCACCAGGGCGAGCCCGGCAGCAGGCAGCACGCCCAGCGCCAGCAGGGTCAACAGTAGTGGCAGCGACAGATAGGCGTTCAGTTCGGCCTGGTTGGTCTCGAACACGTTCTGCACCATGCTGCGATCGATCAGCACGTTGTAGTGCAGCATGAAGTAACTGCAGGCGGCGCTGACGACAACGAGCAGCGCCAGCAGCGGCCTGCGCAGGAATGGCAGTGCCAGCAGTGGCATCAGCATCAGGTTGAACAGGCAGAACAGCACCACCGGCAGGCTGACCAGGAACAGCACGCTGCGCACGCTGTTGAGGTCGACCAGCCCCCACAGCGTCTTCCAGAGGGCGATGTTTCCAATCGTGGTGAAGAACAGTGCGACGGCCCAGACCAGAACGATCGGATGGGGCCGTGGAAAACGGCGGCATTGACGCACGAGCAGGTTCCGTGGAGCGGGAGTGCGCGCAGTATCGAAACCGCTTTATCAGGAAGTTGTCAGGTTGGGCGGACTAGCCCAGCAGGATCACGCCCCACACCGCGCCCACCATCAACAGTGCGGTGGTCTGCGCGGCGCTGCCCATATCCTTGGCGTTCTTTGACAGGGGATGCTGTTCCAGGGAGATGCGATCAACCACCGCTTCGATCGCCGAGTTGAGCAGTTCCACCAGCAGGCTGATGAAGCAGACCGCCAGCACTATCGCGCGCTCGACCGCGCTGATGTCCAGTACGAACGCTGCAATGATCAACAGCGCGTGCAGAAGCAGCAGCTGACGAAAGGCTGCCTCGCCGCGGAAGGTGGCGACGAATCCATCGCGCGAATGGATGAGGGTGTGGAAGATGCGGCTCAGGCCGGTCTTCCCGTGCGGGTACTTGCCGCTGTCCTTGGGGTGCTGCATGCGGTTTTCCGCCGTGAAGTGAGCAATTCCCAGCATGTGCGCGCGTGCGTCAGGAAATCGTCAGAGGGGCCACTCCAGGCTGAACCGGCATCCCTGCTGCGATGAATGCACCGTCATCCTCCAACCCAGGTGCTCGACGATGCGCTGCACGATCGACAACCCCAGCCCCTCGCCGCTGTGCACGCTAGCGGGTACGAAGCGCTGGAACAGCTGTGGATCGATACTGGAGGGCAGGCCGGGCCCCGTGTCGGCGACGATGAGTGCGGCGTCGTGGAGGGTGATCCGGACTTCGCCGCTTTCGGTGTACTGGCAGGCGTTGCGCAGAAGGTTCCAGATCACGCTGCGCGCAAGATCCGCGTTGGTGTGCAGCACGGTGTCATGCAGGGCATCAAACGCAACGATCACCGGCTTGCTGGAAAGCCAGGGCTGGCAGCGATCCATGCAGCATTCAATCAGCGCACGCAGGGCCACCTCGTTGCGTGGCACGGTGCTGGGGGCGCGAGAGAGCAGCAGCAGGCAGGTCAGCTGGCGCTGCATCTCCTGGGTGGTGCGCAGGATGCGCTCGGCACTGGGAACCAGGTGGCTGTCGGCCGGAAGCTGGCAGGCCAGCGTCTCGGCAGCACCACCGATGATGGCCAGCGGCGTGCGCAGCTCGTGGCTGGCATCGCCACTGAAGCACTGCTCGCGATGCAGGAACCGTTCGAGCTCGTCACTATGGCGGGCAAAGGCGCGCGCGAGCACGCCGATCTCATCGCGTGCGTCCTGGTAGGGAAAGGGCTTGTGGCCGTCCTGCACCGCATCGGCCAATCGTGTGATGGGCGCGATGACGTGGGTCGCTACCTTGCGACCGATCAGGAAGGCGCCAAGCACGCAGATCGAAATGACCAGTGCCGCAAAGGCATTGATCAGGTATTCCAGATAGCCATAGGGGGCTGCGTCCTGCAGCAGGTAGTAACGTTGGCCGGCACTGTCGAAGACGCGCAGGTGCCACTCGTTGGGTGCTGCTTCGCCGTGATATCCCGGGCCATATTGGCGCAGCACGACAGGCACGTCCTGGGCATCGAACAGTGCGCTGCCGGAGGGCAGGTCGGGACGCCGACCACGGGCGAGTTCGTCCTGCAGGCGGCGTACTTCATTGTCCTGGGTCCGCGCGACGACAGCGGCCCGGACCTGGTCGTAGTCCACCTGTTCGGCCAGTACGATGAAGCCCATGGCACCGGCCATCAACAGCACGAACGAGATCGTGATGCGGGTGCGCAGGCTCAGGCGGCGGTAGAGGGAGGCACGGGTCACGCCTGCATGCGCCAGCCGACGCAGTACACCGTGGTGATGAGCGCGGTGTCGAAGCTGCGGTCCACCTGCAGGCGCAGCTCATGGATGTGGGTTCGCAGCGCGCCGCTGTCGGGTGGCTCGTCGCCCCAGACCAGGTACTCCATTTCCTGCTTGCGCACCACGGCCGGCGCCGCACGCACCAGGCACATCAGCAGCTTGTGCGACGTGGGCGTCAGCGCAATGCAGCGGCCTTGCCGCCAGGCTTGTGGCGAGCGCGTGTCCACCTGCAGGTCCTTCCACGCCAGCACGCTCTGGACCTGGCGACCCTGTGCCCGGCGCACCAGGGCCTTGATCCGCGCATCCAGTTCCATCAGCGAAAACGGTTTGACCAGGTAGTCATCCGCGCCCAAGGCCAGGCCCTGCACGCGGTCTTCGACCGGATCGCGCGCGGTCAGCATCAGGATCGGTACCGGGTTCTGGAACTCCTGGCGCAGCTTCTGGCACAGCGTCATGCCGTCCAGCCGCGGCAGCATCAGGTCCAGCAGGATGGCGTCGTAGTCGTGCTGCGTGGCCCGGCGCAGTCCGCTGGCGCCGTCGCGGGCGTCGTCCAGTACGTAACCCAGCGGTTCAAAGAAGGCATACAGGTTGGCAACCAGCTCGGGGTTGTCTTCGATGATCAGCAGGCGGGTCATGGCATGCGTCCTTGCGCGTGGCTGAACTCTGCCCGATCGCTGGCCGAATGCCAATGCCCTTGCTGAATGGATCGCGGGTGAGGGCGCCCGCATCAAGCCCTGCTCAATCGGCCGGGCTGCGTGAATCGCGGACCGAGTAGATTACCGAGAAGATCTTCCAGCCCTGTTCGGTGCGGATCAACTGCCACATCTCCTTGCCCCAGTTGGTCTTCACCCCATCGTCGTGGAAGCTGTAGTCAAACGAGACCGAAGCCACATCACCATCCGTCTCGATCTTCGTGTTGGAGAACTTCTCTTCCTTCGGCTTCGGCGAGGCCACCGCCCCGTCGATCAGCGCGATGAAGTTGTTTGCAGGAATCTGCCGCGCCTTGATTGCATCGGGCTTGGCCTTGCGGATGTCCTGCAGGCGCGCGTCCTCGGAAACGAACTGCCAGCCGATGTCTTCTGGTTTGTCCGAGAAGAACAGGCCCATGTAGGTCGGCTTGTCCTTGTTGATCAGCGAGGTGCGGAACGCTTCGACCACCTGTTCGATCGCTTTTACATCCGCCGCTGATGGTTGCTGGCTAGCGTGGGCCGGCTGGCCTGCGATGAGGCCAACAATGAGAAACGCGCTCTGGAATCCGGTGGTTCGCATCATTCATGTCGGCCGCAGTGTGGTGGGAGCGCGCCAGGGCCACGGCTACAGGGCCCCGGCGCGCTCCGCATTCAACGATGCAGCGCGTCAACAATCAAGCCGGTGGCGATCTCCACCAGCAGGTACTCGTTATCGGACTGGCGCACCCAGCGTCGGTCGCGGCCCGGCTCGCGCAGGTCATAGCGCGCGTAATCGTCTACCCAGTAGCGGCGGTCCACTTCGGCCCACGGCAGGCGCTCGCCACGTCGCCAGGCCTTCTTCTGCCAGCCCGGCGGCGGCGCATCGCGGTGGTGCGGGCCGCCTGCGTGCGGCGGCGGGCCGTTGCCTCGGGCGTGGTGCGGCGGATCGGCGAAGGCGGGGACCGCGGCCAACGCGGTGGCTGCGCTCAATGCGATGGCAAGCAAACGTGTGGTCTTCATGGGGATGCCTCCGTCATGGCCGCAGCATGCGGCGCTGTGGCGGGAATATAGGGCAATCCATGTGAATGAATGCGGGTGTAGGCGGTAATTTCCTGAACAGACGGCGGGGCCTGAAGTCGTCGCCAGGCAGCGGGTCATTGGACCGCGCCCGGGGCCGAATCCGTTGCGGCCCAGCCTCCGCCCAACGACAGGAAAAGATCCATCTGCCGGTCAATGCGCTCCGCGCGCGAGGCGGCCAACGCGGACTCCGCATCTGCCAGCTCGGCCTGGGCCGAAAGCACGTCGAGAAAATCGATCCTGCCGAAGCGGTAGAGTTGCTGTGCCTGTTCGGTGGCCCGGGCTGCGTCCCGACGCGCGTGCGCCAGGCTGCGCTCGCGTTCAAGCTCCTGCGTGCAGGCAGAAAGCGCGGTCTCGGTCTGGCGCAGTGCCTGCAGCACGATGCCGTCAAAGGAAGCGAGAGCGGTCTCCGCATTGGCACCGGCCGCCGCGATGCGGGCCTTGGCTACGCGGCGGTTGGGCCAGTGCCATGACAGTATGGGGCCGATGCTCGCACCGAAGCCGTCGGCAGACAGCAGATGCGCCGGTGTGCCGGCCACGCCCGAAGAGGCGCCCAGGGTGATCTGCGGATAGAGAGCCGCCGTCTCGAGACCGATCATTGCAGTCGCGGCGGCCAGGCTGCGTTCGGCTGCGCGTACGTCAGGGCGCCGCTGGAGCAGCTGCCAGCCGTCACCGATCGGCAATGCTTGCTGCAGCTCAGGGGGCTGTGGGCACCTTTCTGCTTCCCTGGGATAGTCTGCCGGGACTTTGCCCATCAATGCGGCCAGTTCGAACAGCGAGGCCTGCCGTTCCGCCAGCAGGTGCGGTATCGCCGCCGCGCTGCGATTGACGGCGGCACCGGCACGGCTGACATCGAAGTCCGTTCCGCGCCCGCCGGCAGCAAGGCGTCGGGTTGCCTCCAGCGTGGCGCGCTGTATCGCCAGCACCTGCCGGGTTGCAGTGAGCGTGTGATTGCTTGTGCACACCTGGAGATAGGCACGGGTGACGGCCGCAGCGACGACCACGCGAACCTGGTCGCGTGCCGCAGCAATCGCCTCCGTGTCCGCGTTGGCGGCTTCGATGCCGCGGCGGATGCCACCTGCGAGATCCAGCGGATAGGAGAGGTGGAGGCCCAGCGCGTACGACTGCGGCGCGGCCGACGCCTGGGTGTAGCCACCGGCATGGACGAGCGTGCCCGATGCATCCACGTCCCCTTGCACGGCACCGCGCGCGGTACTCCAGCACGGTCGCGCTGGCGCGCCGAAGGTTGGCATCGGCGGCGCGCAGGTCGGTATTGGCCGCCAGTGCTTCGCGTACGTAGGCGTCAAGCTGGGGGTCGCCATACAGTTGCCACCATCGATCCGGTGGCGCGTCGTGGCTGAACGATGCGTCCTGGCCCGAGACGAACGCCCGCGCCGCCCGTGGGGAGGCTGCGACGGCATTCCCAGGCATGTGATAGTCGGGGCCGGACACGCAGGCTGTCAGGGGCAGCAGCACGGCAAGCAGCCCACCACGTACTGTCCGCACGCTCACTTGCAGGCTCCCAGTGCCGAGGGCGTGATGGTCACATTTGCGGTGCGACCTACGATCAGGCGGGTATCCGGCGGCGCATCATCGATACGGATGCGTACCGGGATGCGCTGTGCCAGCCTCACCCAGGTATAGGTCGGCGCCACGGCCGGCAGCAGGTTGTGCGTGCTTGAGCGCTGATCGTCGGCAATGCCGGCGGCGATGCTGTCAACGCGTCCGCGGACATCGCGGGTGTCGCCCATCAGCCGGGCCACGGCGGCATCGCCCTCGGTGATGCAGGCCAGTTTGGTTTCCTCGAAGTAGCCTTCGATACGCAGGCTGTGGGTGTCGATCAGCGCCAGTGCCTGCGCACCGGGTTGCAGGTAGTCGCCCGCGTGCAGGTCCAGGTTGGTGACGATGCCGTCGGTGGTTGCGCGCACCTCGGTGCGTTGCACGTTGAGCTGGGCGACGCGCTGTTCGGCCCGTGCCTGCGCCAGCGCTGCCAACTCGGTATCGACCTTGGCGGCATTGCGTTCGCGTGTCTCCGAGGCGACCAGGTTGCCAAGTGCGTTGTCCCGTGTCGATTCGCGGCGGGCCAGCGCCAGCGTGGCGCGAGCGCTGCTGACCGCTGCATCGGCCTTCTCAAGCGCGGCAGCGAAGCGCGGTTGATCCAGCACCAGCAGCAGCTGTCCGGCGCTGACCCGCTGGTTGTCGTGCACCAGCACCTGGGTGACCAGCCCCCCCATGTCCGATGCAACGCGCACCACATCGGCGCGCACCCGCCCATCCCGCGTCCACGGGCGCATTTCGTAACGCTTCCAGATGCACAGTGCGGCGACGACAGCAATCGCGAATACAACCAGCGTAGCGCTCCAGCGCCCGATGACGGCAAGCAGGTGTTTCATTTCATTTCTCGAGCAGGGGCGAGAGCCGGATCATCAGCTCCGCCAGGGTCACGAACAGGGACAGGCCCACCAAGGGCCGCGCGGCGAACAACCGGTACAGGCCGAGGCTGGCGAGCAGGCGTGAGGTCAGCATCGACAGCGCCAGCGCGGCGGCGGCCACGGCGAGCAGGCCGGGAATGAGCACGCCATCAATGGAAAGATCAGAGAGCATGTGGTCAGTGCCGATGGTTAAGCGGGGATGCCAGCAGGTCGCGGCGCAACCCGCTGAGCAGGTGCGACAGATGCTCACGATCAGCCCCGGTGCTGGCCGCAGCTGCCTCGCGCATGCGGTCCAGCAGTTCCAGAAGATGGATGTCGACACTGCGTGCCGTGTGGGCGCGAACCCCGAAATGTGCAGCGATGCGTTCGACCAGCGCAGCATGAAGCGCCCGAACCTGCGGGTTGTGCAGCCGCTTTTCCAGCGCGCGGAGTTGGCTGGATGCACGTGCCGCACGAACGTCCGCAAACAACGCCCGCAGGTCGTGCGCGGCGCTGGAACGGCCCTGCAAACTGGGAGCGAGCAGCCCGATTCGATCCAGCATGCGGCTGAGCCACGCGCGGGTCACATCACCTTGTCCGGCGGCGTGTCGTGCGATATCCCGACGGATCGAACGCTCCAGCCGTGCGCGGTTGCGGCCCGCATCGGCGGTCTGGAACAGCTGCATGCTGCACAGTGCCACCGTTGTACCGATGAACAACGCAACGCTGTTGTTGAGCGCGCCGACGATGTTGGTCGAATTGGTCGCGCCCAGGCCGGCGATTAGCGGAAACGTCAGCACCACGCCCAGCGCAGCCATGATGAAGGGCGGCCGGGCCAGGAACGATCCGCATAGCAGCAGCGCAGGCGCCAGCGCGGCCATCAGGCCGACAATATCGGACAGCGCGGGGAAGATCAGCAGACCGTAGACCAGGCCGACGGCAACGCCGATGCACGATCCCACCAGGTAGCGCATGACATGTGGTGCCGGCGCTTCGATCGTGCCGAACAGCACGCACGCTGTGCCGATGATGGACACCGCCGTGGCGCCTTCCGACCAGCCGGTAACGATCCACAGCACGCAGCTCAGCAGGATGCCGACGAACGCGCCCAGCGCGCTGCGCGCGGCGTTCCTGTGATCCCGGTGAATCACTGCGCCCTGCACATTCCGCGCAAGACGGTCAGGCACATGCAGGCGCCAGTCGGGGCGGGCAGTGTGCAGTTGTGCCTGCAGCACGCGGCAGTCGGAGTGGGCGAGGTCGAGCTCGGCCTGTTGAGCGGCGAGGCTGGCCTGCAGCAGATCGCGCCAGCCGCTTGCATCCATTGTGCCGGCCTGCGGTGAACGCAGCGGAGCGATGGAATCTTCCTCCGCGCTGGACAGCATCAGTACGTCCAGCATCCGGTCATGCAGGGCACGCAGGATCTGCACCTGGGCGACGCCGTGGGCGCTGTCGAAGGGCAGGTGGATCGACAGCACATGCAGCTCGAGCAGGTCGGCGGCCACTTTCGAGCGGTCCGTCGCCAGCACCGTGTCCGATGCACTGGCGCGCATGTCGCGTGTCCATCGTTCCGCATCTTCCAGCACGGCAGCAACCCGTGCGTGCACGCGCATCGAGACCCGGCGTGGCAGCACCAGCCCATGTACCAGCGTGGCGGCCAGGATGCCGATGGCGATTTCCTGCACCCGCGTGATGGCAATGGTGAACACCTCTCCCGGCACCATCACCGCAGGAAACCCGATCAGGCTGGTGGTATAGCCGGCCAGCAGGAACGCGTACGCACGTGGCGTGCGGTCGAGCATCGCCAGGTACAGGCACAGCGCCATCCAGGTGGCGAGCGCGGCGCTCAGCACCAAGGGCGCATTGGCGAAGCGTGGCACCAGCGCGACGGTGGCGACGGCCCCGCCCACGGTACCGAGCAGGCGGAACAGGCCGCGGCTGAGCGTTGCCCCGGAAAGAGGCTGTGATACCAGATAGACCGTGCCGATCACCCAGAACGGGCGGTTCAGGCCGACCCTTAGAGAGACATAGAGCCCCAGCGACGCGGCGAGCAGGCATTTGAGCGAGAACAGCACCGCCTCCTGGTCGGTCCTGACGGCAGGGCTTTTAAACCGCGCAAATGCCTGGAGCAGGTGGGGGCGGAGCGGGCTGGGGGAGTGCATGCAGCTCATGCTAGTGACCGGCCGCACTGGCGAATTTCGCTACAATGACAATCAATCACTAAAACCGGTCAATGTGAGAATGGCTCGCATTTCGCTCCCCGGCTTTGACCTGGACCCGGACGAGACCGATCGCCCGGCGGTTGCCAGCCGCCTGCAGGTGGCCGAGCACGACGCGGAAATTCCGGTGCATGAGCATCGAAAGGGTCAGCTCATTCTTGCGCTGCATGGGGCGGTGACCTGCGAAGTGGCCAATGCGCTGTGGATCGTGCCGCCCCAGTGTGGCGTCTGGATTCCGGGCGGCATGCCGCACAGCAACCGCGCCACCGCCAACGCGCGCCTGTGCTACCTGTTCGTCGAGCCCGGCATCGTCGACCTGCCGGCGCAGTGCGTGACGCTGGCCATCTCGCCGATGCTGCGCGAGATGATCCTGCACCTGGCCGACGCGCCGCTGGACTATCCGCATGGCAGCCACACCGACCGGCTGGCGCGGGTGTTGCTGGACGAGCTGGTACAGATGCCGGCCGAGCATCTGTCGCTGCCGGTCAGCCATCACCCGAAGGTGCGTGCGCTGGCGGCGGCGCTGTCGGCGGATCCGGCAGACCGCAGCACCATCGGCCAGTGGGCCGTGCGCCTGGCCCTGGGCGAGCGCACGTTGACCCGCCTCATCGAACGGGAAACGGGATTGTCCTTCGGGCGCTGGCGGCAGCAGCTGCACCTGCTCATCGCCATTCGTGAACTCGCCGCCGGTGCACCGGTACAACGCGTTTCCGAGACGCTGGGCTATGAGTCGGTGACGGCCTTCATCACGATGTTCAAGAAAGCGCTTGGCCTTTCCCCGGCGCGGTACTTTGCGGTGCGCCTGCGTGGGCAGTAGCCGGGAACAACGGGGGAGGCCGTTGCCTGGAACGGCTACTTCAAGGTGCCGGAGACTGATTGAATCGCGGCCACCACCGCAGCGGGATCCTCGCGCTGGAGGGTGTGGCCGGTTGCCAGGTAGCGGTGCGAGCCGCGCGTGAACCCCGAGAAGAGCAGGGCGTGCTGCGCCTTCCAGAGCGCCTTGCCCGCTGCGGTTTCCTCGAAGAACAGCGGTTCGGCAGCCAGCTGCGTTGCAGTCAGCAGCGCTACCGGCACGTCCGGCATCGTGCGCGGGGTTTCCGCACCGGGTGCATCCAGCTGTTCGGTCAGCACGGCGTAGTCGGCGGCCATGGCTGGCGGCAGCATCGCCCGCAGCTGGGCAACATCTGCCTGCACGCGGGCACTGTCGGCCTGCTTGAACGCATGGCGCTGACCCATCGTGGCCGGGTCCACCAGCACCAGGCCCTGCAGGCGCTCCGGATGGCGGCGTGCAAACTCCGTGGCCAGCAGGCCGCCATAGGAGTGACCCACCAGCACAACGCGGCGACCGGGGGCGAGCGTATCGATCACGGCCGTGAGGTCGGCCAGATGCGCATCGATGCGCTTGGGGTGACCGTCGCTGCCGGACTTGCCGAGTCCCGCACGGGCGTAGGTGATGCTGTGGTAGTCGCGCCCCAGACCGGCAACCACCTCCTTCCAGGCCCCCGCGCCCTGCCCGAAACCGGATTCAAAGACCACGGTGATCGGGCCGGCCCCCATCTCCTTGGCCTGCAGTGTGTAAGCGCCTCGATCCACCTGGATTTCCCCTGCGTGCGCGGTGCCCACTGCGGCCATCATGGCAGCCAGCGCCCACAACGTCACTCGGCTGCTTTTCATTGCCATTCCCTTGGGCCGTGACGCGTGCCAGCCCTTCCGATGGGCCAGGTCTGCAGCGGAGTGCCACAGCCTGCCGACCTCGCGACAGGTCGTGCTGGTAATGTAGTGAGGTATAACACCTAATCCCTGTGTAGGAAGTCATGGTGCATGAGGTCGCTGCGCCTGTGCTGCGGGTTGTTCCGCCCGCCTATCAACGCGGCTGACCTTGCCGGCATCTGGTGCGTCGGATCTGACGCTGCTTTTGCCCATTGTCGCCGGCGTTGCAGCATTTGGAGGAAGGGATGCCGGCAATCTATTAGGTTGCATTGGCTATCGTCTGCGCTATGGTTGGAACTCAAACTGTGTATTGAGCCCTATGAAGCTGACGCGCGGATGGTTTCTTGCACTATCTGTAATGTGGCTGGCCATTTCCGCTTTGATGCTGTGGCTGGGCCGAATCTGGGATGCGTTTGGTGCCTTCCTGGCTGCGACAGCCTTCGTTCTCGTTGCCTTTAGGAGAAAGCGGCATTTTGCAGACGGGTCCCCGGAATAGCGGGCCTTCTCAACCACCTCTTTGCAAGGGAGCTTGAGATTATGACGTCATAGGTAATCGCATCGCGCTGGTCACCTCGGCAGGTACCGCCAGCTACACCATCCGGCAACTGTTGACCGTGGTGAATGCGAACGTCAGTGCGTTCAACAGGTGCATTAACAATGCGAAGAAGGGGCGAAGGTGAGGTATGCCGCAGCTGTCATTGCCGGTCTGGTTCTGGCCGGCTGTGCAACATCGGGTGGCGATATGATCGTGCGCGTCTCGGGAAGCGTGCCGCCAGGTCAGGGTGACGTTCGCGCTCTCGATTGTGAGCTGAGCATGCTCGGGGAGGGCGAAGGTGTAGTTTCGTCGAAACCGGTTGGAAGCACATTCTCGGTCCCCATGATGGTCGTTGCAGGGCCGGAACCCAGAAGCTACCAATTCGCAGTCGAATGCAGGGACGGTCGAAGGTTCGCATCCAAGGAAGTACGGATCAGTAGTCGGCGGTCCTATGCCCGGGACCTCAACCTTGGGGAGCTTCAGGAGTGGTGAGAGAGAGGAAGGGGCGACCGGGGGCGCACCTCCGTCGTATGCATCTGGCGGATTCCAGTAGATGAACCAAGATTTCAACTCCCTTGAATGGTGTGACGCCACGTTGCTGGCCTTCAACATTGACAGGAGCAATCCTGGTGTGTGCGATGAGGTAAAGGTCCGGGTGCGCTGGCCGGATGGTCGGGAGTCAATCGTTTGCTTCCCGGAAGCCTACGGTTGCTCCGCGCTCATGAACTTCGGCGTACTGGGGGAGGAGGGAATAGAGTTCGCCATGGTGGACGATGACGAGCCGGGACTTGCTCATCTTCTTGATCGTTGGAAGGCGGTCGGCTATCCGCTGTCCGGTCTGAAGTGTTTCCGTATCGAGACCAGCTCGACCGGAAGCGTCATTCTGATCTACGCCAGGACATGGCGGATCGAGCATCTGCTGATGGCGGATGCAGTGCCCTGAAGGACATTCCGTGCCCAGATTCCTCACCCCGGACGAGGTCTCCCTCATCCACAGGCTTCTGCCCGAGACGACCGAGCTGTCCGAACGGTTGTTGAAGGATCTGGCACTCGCCCAGGTGGAGGACGTGGAGGTCGTCGGATTCGGGGGCGTGGTGTTCCTGTCCAGCACGACTCAGGTCTTCGGAAGTGACATTGCCACGGCCATGCTTGCCGATGCCGACGGCGTGCCGGTGAGGGTCACCTTGTGCCTGGACAATCAGGATCAGCTCTTCGAGCTGGAGCTGTGCAAGGTGGACTTCTCGCCGATCATCGGCGTCGATCTGAGGAGCGCTTTCAGCGAGCACTGACGCCTGCTGAAAGCGATCCAAGCTGAAGGGCGTTGCGCATCGCCTTCACCCTTCGGGCTGCAAGCGCCCCACCGCCTGCGCGCACAACGACTGGCAGGCCATGACCAACCCCTCCATCACTCGGTCGCCCACGTACTCTTCGGGTTCGCCGTTCTGCCGGGTGCGTTCGGCCGCCAGCAGCATTTCCAGCACCACCCGCAACCCGCTCAACGCGCAATCGGCATCGGCCAGGGCCAGGCAGCGCCCGGGCAGCTGATGCCGCTCCGGCCACGGCTGCCCATCAGCCGCCGCACCGGAGCCGATGCGGTGGAGATTGGCAATGAAGGTGTTCCTGTCCACTGTTGGCGCAGCCTGTGGCGAACCGTCGTCGCCGGCGGTGCTGCGGTAGGCGTGCAGATGCGGGAAGTCCGATTCGTTCATGGCAAGGCTCCGTGCAGGGCAATCGGTAGCCGCCACCCATAAAAGTGGCGGACGGTACGTGGTTCGAACACCGGGTTGATGTCAGTCCGGCGGGCCCGAAGGCCCCCACGCACCGCCCGCCATAGCCGGCAGACGGATTGCCAGTCGGCGCCACGCTAAGGTGGCGCCGGCTGGCAAGCGCATACATCAACATCAACTCGGGTGTTCGAAGCCCGGCCACCCTTTTCCGGTGGCACGCCATCTGAGCCCCTGGCGCTGTGCAATGCCAATCAGAAGAGTTGCAAACATCACTCGATTGGAGACGCTTTTGACATTGTCCTACGCTGTTAAGTCCCGCCAGTGCTGGCTGGCGTAGTGATCCGCCCGCAACGCGCAATCTGCGACAGGTGTCGAGGTTGTCACGGCGAACGGGACGGGCCGGGAGGGCCTATCACGACAGGCGTTGCCAATTCAGCTGCGGGCTGTCCCGGGTTGACGCTTTCAACTCCCCAGCGCACTCTGCGGGTTGGGGTCGACAACCCGTTCAGGGGCAGGGCTGCAGGGTGGTACCAGGAGGCGGAACAGCCATGAGCCAACTCACCGACAGCTTCGGACGCAGCTTTCCGTACCTGCGCTTGTCGCTCACCGAAGCCTGCAACTTCCGGTGCAGCTACTGCCTGCCCGACGGCTACCAGGCCGACGGCCGCCCGCGTTTCCTGCAGGTGGATGAGATCGGCCGCCTGGTGCGGGCCTTCGCGGCGTTGGGCATGAGCAAGATCCGCCTGACCGGCGGCGAGCCCAGCCTGCGCAAGGATCTGGACGAGATCATCGCCACCGTGGCGGCGGTGCCGGGCATCCGCAAGGTGGCCATTACCACCAATGGCACGCTGTTGCCGAGGCGTCTGCCGGGCTGGCACCGGGCCGGCCTGACCGCGCTGAACGTGAGCATGGACAGCCTGCAGCGCGAACGCTTCAAGACCATCACCGGGCACGACCGCCTGCCGGAGATCCAGCAGGGCCTGGCGCTGGCGCAGGCGTTGGGCCTGCCGGCGATCAAGCTCAACGCGGTGCTGCTGCGTGGCCTGAACGACGACGAGCTGCCGCGGTGGATGGACTACCTGCGTGACCGCCCCTTCAGCGTGCGCTTCATTGAACTGATGCGCACCGGCGACAACGAAGCCTATTTCCAGCGCCACCACCTGCGCGCCGACGTGGTGGTCGAGCAGCTGCTTGCCGCGGGCTGGCAAGAGCGTCCGCGCGCGGCCGACGCCGGCCCGGCGCGCGAGTTCGGTCACCCCGACCATCGCGGCAGCATCGGCATCATCGCCCCGTATTCGCGTGACTTCTGCAAGGGCTGCAACCGCCTGCGGGTGACCGCCAAGGGCGACCTGCGGCTGTGCCTGTTCGGCGAGTTCGGCGTGCCGCTGCGCCCGCTGCTGCAGAGCGACGATGACCATGACGCGCTGCTGGCACGCATCACCACCCAGCTTGGCCTGAAAGCGGCCGGGCATGGACTGCACCAGGGCCAGACCGGGCTGACCCCGCACCTGGCCTCCATCGGAGGATGAGCAACACGATGAGTGGGGAATTGAATGCGGCCTTCCACATGGCCGATGTCCGCGACAAGCGCATTACCCGCCGCCGTGCGGTGGCGGTGGGCGAGTTGCATGCCGGTCCGGTGGCCTATCCGCTGATCGTCGAGCGCCGCCTGCCCAAGGGCGATGCGCTGGTGATGGCCGAGATTGCCGGCCTGCAGGGCGCCAAGATGGCGTCGATGCTGATGCCGCTGTGCCATCCGCTGCCGCTGGAGCTGGTGCAGGTGTTCTGCGCGCCGGTGCCGGAACGGCAGGCGATCCGCGTGTGGTGCGAGTGCGCGAGCGAGGCGCGCACCGGCGTGGAGATGGAGGCGCTGGCTGGCGTCAACGCGGCGCTGCTGACCCTGTACGACCTGAGCAAGCCGGTGGAGCCGGCGTTGCGCATCGAAGGCATCCGCCTGCTGTTCAAGGAGGGGGGCAAGCGCGGTGTCTGGCTGCACCCGGACGGCATGGACGAGGCCGAGCGCGCGCGTTTCAAGCCGCGTGCGCCGAAGGGCCTGGAGGGCGCGGCCTGCGCGGTGATCACGCTGAGCGACCGCGCCAGCGACGGCACCTATGAAGATCTCTCTGGCCCGACCCTGGTGACCGGGTTGAACACACTGGGCGGAGAGGTGGTGGCCGCCGAAGTGTTGCCCGATGGCATCGAGCCGTTGGCCGGCCGCCTACGGGCCTTGGCCGCCGACGGCGTGCGCCTGTGTCTGTGTACCGGCGGTACCGGGCTGGGCCCGCGTGACCTGACCCCGGAGGCGCTGCGTTCCTTGAACGCGCGGCCGGTGCATGGCCTGGCGCAGATGGTGCGGGCGCTGAGTGCGCAGCACACGCCGATGGCCTGGCTGAGCCGCGCCGAGGTGGTGCAGCTGGGCAAGATGCTGGTGTTCGCATTGCCGGGCAGCCCGAAGGCGGCGGCGCAGTGCCTGGACATCCTGGCGCCGGTACTGGGCCACGCCCTGGCGATGGTCGAGGGGGATGGCCACGCATGATCCCCTACAGCGAAGCCTTGCAGCACCTGCTGGTCGCGGCCTCGCCGCTGCCGGCCGAGCGCCTGCCGCTGCATGAGGCTGGCGGCCGCACTCTGGCCAGCGACATCCACAGCGCGCAGTCGCTGCCGCCGTTCGACAATTCGGCGATGGACGGCTTCGCGCTGCGCGCCAACGGTACGGCGTTCGAGGCCGGTACCGAATTCGCGGTGCAGGGCTGGCAGGCGGCCGGCGATGCTGGCGCCGAAGGCGGGGAGGGGGCCTGGGAAATCATGACCGGTGCGCGCATGCCGGCCGGGCTGGATACGGTGGTACCGGTCGAGCACGTGGAGATCCTCGCCAGCGAGGATGGCCGCCCGAGCCGCATTGCCCTGAAGGCATTGGTGAAGCCGGGCCAGAACGTGCGCCTGCGCGGCGAGGATGTAAGCGACGGCGAGCGCGTGCTGCAGGCCGGGCAGGTGCTGGACATCAACGCGCGCACCCTGCTGCATGCCATCGGCGTGGGCGAGGTGGCGGTGGTGGCGCGGCCAAAGGCGGCGGTGATTGCTACCGGCAAGGAGCTGGTGACCGAGGCGGCGCAGGCGCTGGAATCCGGTCAGATCCGTGACAGCAACCGGCCGTACCTGGTCGGCCGCCTGCAGGCCGCCGGTGCCGGGGTGGTCTGGCAGGGCACGGTGGGCGATGACGTGGCCGCGTTCAATGCGGTGCTGGATGCAGCGCTGGACGCGGGTGCGCAGCTGTTGATCAGCACGGGCGCGGTGTCGGCCGGCCGCTACGATTTCATTCCCGACGCGCTGCGCGGCCGGGGGGCGCGCATCGTGTTCCACAAGGTGGCGATCCGCCCCGGCAAGCCGTTGCTGTTCGCGGTGCTGCCCAATGGCGCGCTGTATTTCGGCCTGCCGGGCAACCCGGTCTCCGCTGCCGTGGGCCAGCGCTTCTTTGTCGAGCCGGTGCTGCGCCGCCTGCTGGGGCTGGCACCCGAGCAGATGCTGACGTTGCCGCTGCAGGCCGACGTGTGCACGCCGCCGGGCCTGCGCTTTCATGCGCGGGCCCGGGTGGAAGTGGACGCGCAGGGCCGCCTGAGTGCGCGCGTGCTGGCCGGGCAGGAGTCGTTCCGTTTGATGTCCATGCTGCAGGCCAATGCCTGGGTGGTGCTGGAAGGCGAGGGCGGCGTGGCCGCTGCCGGCACGCCGGTGCGCGTGCAGGGCTGGGGTCATCAGGACCCGGTGCAGCTGGCGAGCCAGGAGCCGTGATGAGACAGGTGAATGTGCAATTGTTCGGTGCGTTTTCCGATCTGGATGCCAGCCGCGAGATTGCCGTGGACGTGGCCGGTGGCACCGTGGCCGATCTGCGCCAGGCGCTGCGCGAGCTGCTGCCGGTGCGTTGGCCGGGTTTCCGTGCCGGCCTGCTGGATTATTCGGCGTTCGCCGACCAGCAACGCGTGCTGCGCGACCACGAGGCGCTGCCCGACGATGGCCGGGTGGCGATCCTGCCGCCGGTGAGCGGGGGCTGAGCGATGAGCGAGAAGATCATCGCGAAGGTGGTGGACCGCGCGCAGGCGGCAATCGATCCGGCCGAGGGCATCGCGGCGGTTTCCGATCCGGGCTTCGGCGGCATCGATGTGTTCATCGGCAAGGTGCGCGACGTCAATGTGGGCCGGCGGGTGACCGGGATCACCTACGACCTGTTTGAACCACTGGTGCTGAACGAATTCAAGCGCCTGGCCGCCGAGGTCGAGTCGACGTTCGGTCCGACGCTGAAGCTGTACGTGGCCCATGCCAAGGGCCGGCTTGGCATCGGCGACGTGGCGGTGGTGGTGGCCGCCGGCAGCCCGCACCGTGACGAAGCGTTCCGGGCCTGCCGGCAGTTGATCGAGGTGGTCAAGCACCAGTGCCCGATCTGGAAGCAGGAGCATTACGAGGACGGCGACAGCCAGTGGAGCGAAGGTTGCAGTCTGTGCCATGCGGAAAGTGAACCTTCGCACTCCCATGACCATACGCATGACCACGGGCATTGACCGCGCCCTTCAGGGCGCGGGATTCAGTAGATCCACGCCATGCGTGGAAGAGGCCTTTCCCGCGCATCCGGCCGGCGCAGCCACGCATGGCGTGGCTCTACTGCGATGACCATCAACGGCATCGTGCTGGCCGGTGGCCTGTCCGCCCGCATGGGCCGCGACAAGGCACTGCTGCCCTGGCAGGGCCGTACATTGCTGGAACACATGCGGGGGCTGTTGCTGCAGGCGGGCGCCGGGCGGGTGTGGGTGAGCGGTGACTACCCGGCGTTTGGTGGCATCCCGGACCGGGTCGCACGCTGCGGCCCACTGGGCGGCCTCTACAGTGTGGCGATGCAGATGCCCGATGGCCCCGCCTGGGTGGTGCCGGTCGATACGCCGCGGGTGACACCCGCGCTGTTGCAGCGCCTGCAGGCCGATCAAGCGCGCGCCTGCACGGTATTCGACGATGAACCGTTGCCGATGCGGTTGCAGATCGATGATCATTGCCGCCGCGTGCTGCAGGCCTTGATCGATGCCCCGACGGCGCGCCGTTCACTGCGCGCCCTGCAGGAACGCCTGGGCGTGACACGGTTGCCACTGGCGCCGGAGGATCAGGCGTTGCTGCTCAACTGCAATACCCCGTCGGAATGGGAGTCCATCACAGCATGAAGGTCCAGCTGCAACAGCAATCGATGCGCCTGCGCGTGGATGAAGAAGAACTGGCACGATTGCTGGCCGGTGAATCGGTTGAGAACCTGACGCGCTTTGGTGGCAGCGGTGGCTGGGGCGTGGCGCTGTCGCTGCATGCCGGCGACCAGGCCGTGCTGCTCGATGGTGGGACATTCTGCCGGTTGGTACTGCCGCGCCAGGCCGTTGAGTCGCTTGCGGGTCGGCTGCCCTGCCGCGATGGGCTGGGCTTTGGTATCGCGTTGGATGACGACAGCATGCTTCAGCTGCAGTTCGATGTGGACGTGCGCGACAGCGTACGCCAGCGTGGCCCGCAACGACGTGCTGAACCTGCGCCGGAGTAGGCGCAGGTTGCGCAGGGCCGGGTGGCGCGCTGTCGTATGATGGGGGCCTTCGTTCCTGCGTTGCTGCAATGCCCCTGGACCCCTCCGCTCCCTCTGCGTCCCGACCGGCCACGCCCAATCCGGCAGCGGCCGATGACGGAGACGCGCTGCACTTCTGCAGTACCTGTGCGTTCTCCGACGCCTGCATGTCGCAGGGTTACGACAAGGCCGCGTTGGGTGAACTGCATGTGCTGGTCGATCACGTCGGCCCGTTCCAGGCCGGCGACTATCTTTTCCGTGCGGGCGATCCGTTCGACTCGATCGCAGCGGTCCGCGCGGGCATGGTCAAGACCTTTGTCGATGACAGCCAGGGCAACGAGCAGGTGCTGGGTTTCAGCCTGCCGGGCGAGGTGATCGGGCTCAATGCCATCCATGGTGCGCGCTTTCCCTGCAACGCCGTGGCGCTGGACACCGTCTACCTGTGCCGGATCTCGTTCCCGCGATTGAGCCTGCTGGCCACCCGCATGCCGGGGTTGCAGGCGCGGCTGTTCAGCCTGCTCAGTGCCGAGATCGGCAAGGTGGCCACGCTGGCTGCCAACCATCGCACCGAGGAGCGCATGGCGGCGTTCCTGCTGGATCTTTCCGAGCGCTATGCCCGGCGCGGATTCTCCGCCACCCGTTTCAACCTGAGCATGGCCCGTACCGAGATTGCCAACTACCTGCGGATGGCGCCGGAGACAGTGAGCCGGGTACTGCGCCGCTTGAGCGACGAGGGTGTGATTGCGGTGAACCAACGTGAGATGCTGTTGCTGCAACCCGAACGGCTGGCGGCGTTGGCCGTGGCTCGGGAATCCGGACTGGACTGATCAGGCAAGCGAGGGGCCGACCCATGATGCGAGCGGGGCTGTTGGTGCTGGGAATAGTGGCTGCAGTACCGGCCTGGTCGGCCGACTTGACGGTGTCGGCGGCGTCGAGCCTGACCGAGAGCTTCCGCGAACTGGGCACCGCCTACGAGAAGGCACACCCGGGAACCAAGGTGGATTTCAACTTCGCCGCGTCCGGCGTGCTGCTGCAGCAGATCAGCCGCGGTGCGCCGGTGGATGTGTTCGCGTCGGCCGATGAAGCCACGATGGACCAGGCCCAGCAGCAGGGCCTGCTGGCGGCCGGTACCCGCGAGGTGTTCGCGGTGAACGCGCTGTGGGTGGTGGTACCGCCGCAGGCCAAGGCTGCACCGCGTACCTTGAAGGACCTGGCCGGTGCCGGCGTGCAACGCATCGCACTGGGCAACCCGGACAGCGTACCGGTTGGCCGTTATGCCAAGGGCGCGCTGGAAGCAGCGGGCCTTTGGCCGTCGGTGCAGGGCAAGACCATCACCACGCAGAACGTGCGCCAGTCGCTGGATTACGTGGCGCGCGGTGAAGTGGACGCCGGCTTCGTCTATGCCACCGACGCACAGGCGATGCCCGACCGGGTGCGCCGTGCCTTCGCGGTTCCGGTGGCGGGGCGCATTGCCTATCCGCTGGCGGTGACCAGGGCCAGCGCGCAGTCGGCCGAAGCCAGGCGCTTCACCGCCTTCGTGCGTTCGGCGCAGGGCCAGGCGATCCTGGCCAAGCACGGGTTCGGCAAGCCCTGACGCATGGATCTGGACTGGAGCGCACTGGGGTTGTCGCTGAAGGTGGCCGGCTGGGCCACCGCGATCAATCTGGTGCTGGGCGTGGCACTGGGCGCGCTGCTGGCGCGGCGGCGCTTTCCCGGCCGCGAGCTGCTGGATTCGCTGCTGACCCTGCCGATGGTGCTGCCACCGACGGTGCTGGGCTATTACCTGCTGGTGCTGATCGGCCGCAACGGCCCGATCGGCGCGTGGCTGCAGTCGTGGTTCGGCATCAATCTGGTGTTCACCTGGCAGGCCGCGGTGATCGCCGCGGCGGTGGCTTCGCTGCCGCTGGTGTTCAAGCCGGCACGCGCGGCGTTCGAAGAAGTGGACGGGCAGCTGGAACAGGCTGCACGCACGCTGGGTGTGTCCGAAGCAGCGGTGTTCTTCCGCGTCACACTGCCGCTGGCATGGCGTGGCATCCTGGCCGGCCTGTTGCTGGCGTTTGCGCGCGCGATGGGTGAATTCGGCGCGACGCTGATGGTGGCCGGCAGCATTCCGGGCCGGACGCAGACGCTGTCGATCGCCATCTACGAGGCGGTGCAGGCCGGTCAGGATGGCAAGGCCAATGCGCTGGTGATCCTGACTTCGGTGGTGTGCATCGTGATCCTGTTGCTGGCAGCGCGGCTGGTGGGCGGGCGTCGCCGGGAGCTGCGCGATGTGGCTTGACCTGCAGGTGCAGCGCCGCCTGCAGGCGGCCGGCCAGGATTTCGTGTTGGACGTATCGCTGCAGTGCACGCAGCGGCAGGTGGTACTGTTCGGGCCTTCAGGCGCCGGCAAGAGCCTGACCCTGAAGGCGGTGGCCGGGCTGCTGCGGCCGGACCAGGGCCATGTGCGCGTGCAGGGGCGGACCCTGTTCGACGCGGCCACCGCTGTGGATCTGCCGCCGCAGCGCCGCCGGCTGGGCTACGTGTTCCAGGATTACGCGTTGTTCCCGCACCTGAGCGTGCGCCAGAACGTGGCGTTCGGGCTGCAGAAAGGATGGCTGAATCCGCGGGTCGGCCAGCGTTTCGATGCGGTGGAGCAGTGGCTGCACGCATTCCGCATCGACACGGTGGGCGATCTGCTGCCCTCGCAGGTCTCCGGTGGCCAGCGCCAGCGCACTGCATTGGCGCGCGCCCTGGTGACGCAGCCGCAGGCGCTGCTGCTGGATGAGCCGTTCTCCGCACTGGACCATGACCTGCGCCAGCATCTGCGCCAGGAGCTGGAGACCGTGCTGGACAAGACCGGCATTCCGCTGCTGTTGATCAGCCACGATCCACAGGACGTGGCCATGTTCGGTCAGCAGGTGGCGCGCATGGTGGATGGTCGCATTGTCGGCGGTTGACCTGTGATGGACGCACCGGCGATGGTTGGTCACATCTGATGGTAGTGCCGGCCGCTGGCCGGCAACCTCGGTATCCTGAGCAGCCGGCCAGCGGCCGGCTCTACCGTGATGCACGGGCGATGGTTGGCTACATATTCTGGTAATGCCGGTCAGCGGCCGGCTCTACCGTGATGCACAGGCGATGATTGGCTACATGTTCTGGTAGTGCCGGCCGCTGGCCGGGAACCAAGGGATACTGGGCAGCCGGCCAGCGGCCGGCTCTACCGGTCCAGGATTCGTGCAGTCCAGTGGTACCGATCAATACAGCTCACAGTGCGTGCGGCCTTCACCGCGCAGCGCGTCCCAGCGTCCCTCGCCGCCGATGGCATCGATGGCCTCGCGCACCGCGCCTTCCAGATGGTGCTTGTTGCCGCACAGGTAAAGATGCCCGCCACGGGCCAGGACGTCGCGCACTTCGCTGGCGCGCTGCTGCAGCACGTGCTGCACATAGATCTTTTCAGCGCCATCGCGCGAGAACGCGGTATGCAGGCCGGCCAGCACGCCACGCGTGTGCCAGTCCTGCAGCTGGTCGCGATACAGGTAATCGTGCTGGCGGTGCTTCTCGCCAAACACCAGGTGCACCTCGCGTTCGCAGCCGTTGGCCTGCAGCTCCTGCAGCAGGCCCATCAGCGGTGCGATGCCGGTGCCGGTGCCGACCAGCAGCAGCGGCGCCTGGCCGGTATCGGGCAGGTGGAAGCCAGGGTTGGAGCGGCAGTACACACGGGCGTGCTCGCCGCCATGCAGCAGGCTGCCGGTGGCGGTGCCGAAGCGCTCGCGGCCGCGCAGGGGGTAGCGCACTTCGCGCATGCACAGGCTCAGCTGGTCGTCGCACGGGTGTGAGGCGATCGAATAGGCACGCGGCAGCCGCGGTGACAGCAGTTCGCGCAGCCGGGCCAGCGGCACGCTGTCCGGCGTGGCGTGGTCCTGCAGCACGTCCAGCAGGTCCAGGCCGTGCAGGTAGGCTTCCAGCTCGCGCTTCTGGCTGACCTTCAACAGGCCCTTCAGTACCTCGCTGCCGCCGAGCTTGGCCAGTTCGCGCAGCACGCCCTTGCTCAGCAGGCGCAGCTCGCGGTCGTGCAGGGCGGCCACGGCGGCGGTGTCGCCGTACCAGGTAGCCAATGCCTGCAGCAAGGCAGGGTCGTTCTCGGGTACCACGTGCAGGGTGTCCCCCGCGCGGTAGGCCATGCCACTGCCGGCAATGTCCAGTTGCAGGTGCCAGGCAGCGGGGTCGCTGCTGTTCAAGCGGCGACGTTCGAGAATGGGGGCGGCAAACGCATTGTCATCGCCATAGGCGGTGACCTGCAGGCGCAGGTCCTGGCCAGCGTTGAGGTCGCCCTCCAGCACCTGGCCGAGCACCGGCCGCCATTGCTGGAAGAACTGCTCGTAGCCCAGGTCGGCGTCCACCCGATGCAGCAGCGGCTGCGCCTGGCGCTCGCTCAGTGCAGCATCCAGCGCCTTGGTGAAGCCGCAGAAGCTCGGGTAGCCGGTGTCACCGAGGCCGAACACTGCATAGCGCAGCCCAGCCAGCGTCGGGGTCTGGCGCAGTGTTTCGAAGAACTGTTCGCCATTGGCCGGCGGTTCGCCATCGCCGAACGAGCTGGAGATCGCCAGCAGCACGTCGCCGTGACCGAGACTGGCCACCTCGATGTCGTTGAACGGGAGCACCTGCGGCGCGTGCGGCTGCAGGTCCGCGCCCAGGCGCTGGGCCAGGGCGCGGGCATTGCCCGACTCGGACGCGAAACCCACCAGCAGGCGGCTGAAGGGCGTACTGGTCGGGAGGGCGTTCACGCGGCCTCGTAGAAGTCGTCGAACTTTTCCTTGCTGAACTCGACCAGGTCGTAGTTCTGCATCAGGTCGTTCACCACGCGGCGGATGCTGATGTAGGAGGTGATGTTGCCGTCGGCGTCGAACAGCGGTTGCACGGTGGTGTCGACCACGTAGAGCATGCCGCCCTTGCCGAGGTTGGGCACGATGCCGGTCCAGGTCTTGCCGGCCTTGATGGTGTCCCACATGTCCTTGTAGACCGCCTTGGGCACATCCGGGTGGCGCACGATGCTGTGCGGCTGGCCGATCAGTTCCTCGCGGGCGAAGCCGGTGAGCGTGCAGAACAGGTCGTTGGCATAGGTGATGTTGCCCTGCAGGTCGGTGGTGGAGATCACCATGACGTTCTGCATGGCGTTCAGCAGCTGGGTGTTGTCGGGGGTGTAGCTCATCGCAGGGTCCTTGTGGATGCCGGTAACGCCGGCGTGTTCGGGTCCTGCGTAGAGATACGCCCGCACGGGAGCGGGCGGTTTGACATTGGTCAAGCGCTTCGCTCGATGGCCTGCGACCGGGTGTCGCAGGAAGAATCTCTGTAGAGCCGAGCCCATGCTCGGCTCACGGGGCAAACGGGATTGCCAGCAGCCGGGCGTGGGCTCGGCCCCATGGCAGGAGACACGGGCGGGAGGCGGGCGCCTGTCATGTGTACTGAGCTCATGACGCCTTGTCACAAAGAAATCGCCATGGCTTCACGGTTGATTGATCGCATGCAGGGCTATTGTCGTCCTGAGCCTCTCGCTGGCGTCCCCCACGTCCTGCGTCGACTTCCTTCCCAGCATCAGCGCCCGTCCGGGCGCCGCTGGCGTCCGTCTGCCTGAAATACCCGAGAGACCCTCCCATGGCCCGCGCTGTCCAGTCCGCTTCATCTGTTGCGACCTCTCCCGGTTCGCTCGTGCCGATCGGCACCCGGCGTGGCCACTCGCAGCCACTGCAGCTGCCGGAGCTGGTACAGCGTGTGTTGTTCGTCGCGACCGAGATGGCCGACTTCATCAAGGCCGGGGGCCTGGGCGACGTGGCCGCAGCCCTGCCGCGTGCGGTACGCGGCGCCTGTGATTCGCGCGTGCTGCTGCCCGGCTACCCGGAGGTACTGCAGCGCCTGCCACAGCTGCAGCGGGTGGGACAGGTCAGCGCGAGGGCGGGCCTGCCTGCGTGCGGGATCGGCATGGCAGTGCAGGCCGACGGCCTACCGATCTACGTGCTGCTCTCGCCAGAGCTGTACGAGCGCGAAGGTTCGCCCTACGTCGATGGGCAGGGCCAGGAGTGGAAGGACAATGCGGTTCGCTTCGCCACGCTCTCACACGCGGCGGCGGAGATTGCGGCCGGGCGTGCCGGGCTGGACTGGTCGCCGCAGCTGCTGCACCTGAATGATTGGCCGGTGGCCATGGCGGCCGCCTACGTGCGTTGGGACCGGACCACCGTGCCGACCCTGCTGACCATCCACAACCTGGCGTACCAGGGGTTGTTTCCGTACGCGCTTGCACCGGTGCTGGGCGTACCGGCCGAACACCTGGATGAACTGCACTTCCACGGGCAGATGTCGTTCCTGCAGGGCGGGATCACCAACGCCACGCGCCTGAACACGGTCAGCCTGCGCTACGCGCAGCAGATCACCGCCCCGGATGACGGCTGCGGGCTGCATGATCTGTTGGCGCGTCGCGCGGCCGGCGGACACCTGAGTGGCATCGTCAACGGCATCGACGCCAGCTGGGACCCGCGCCGCGATATCCATCTCAAGGCCCACTTCGGCATTGGTGAGTGGACCGGGCGCGCCACCAATGCGCATGCGGTGCGCAAGGCGTTCGGCCTGGCGCCGTCGACCGGCCCGCTGTTCGCGGTGGTCTCCCGCCTGGTGCACCAGAAAGGCCTGGACATCACCTGCGACGTGGCGCCACAGATCGTGGCGGCCGGCGGCCAGTTGTGCATCATCGGTGGCGGCGAGCCGCAGGTGGAAGCGCAGGTGCAGGCGCTGGCCCGGCGCTACCCCGGACGGGTGGGCGCATTCATCGGTTTCGAAGAGGCGCTGGCCCGCCAGATGTTTGCCGGCGCCGACTTCCTGCTGATGCCCTCACGCTTCGAACCCTGCGGGCTGAGCCAGATGTACGCGCAGCGCTTCGGCTGCCTGCCCATCGCGCACGCGACCGGCGGGCTGGTCGATACCGTCGAGGATGGCGTGACCGGATTCCTGTTCCACGGCGCCAATGCCGATGGCCTGCGCCGCTGCGTGGAACGGGCGATGCGCACCTTCCGCCTGCCCGGCCTGCTGCAGGCCATGCGCCGCGCGGCCATGCTGCGGCCGGGCGGTTGGGATGCGGCGGGGCGCGCTTATCTGGCCCTGTACCAGCAGACCTGCCAGGTGGCCGCATGAGTCACGACAGCCTGCATCTGGCCGCCCTGGAGGATGAAACGATCCCGGAGACGGGATTGGATCAGCGCATCGCGTCGGCGCTGGAGGACCTGGTCCATGCGCGGCCGGCCGATGCGTTTGCCTGGCTCGGGCCGCACCAACAGCCCGATGGCCAGCGCCAGCTGCGCGTTCTGGTGCCCCACGCGCGTCGCGTGGAGGTGATTGCGGGCCCGGATCGGCGCTGGGACCTGCAACCGGGCCCCTTGCCCGGCCTGTTCGAAGGTGCAGCAGGTGAAGCGCCCGTACCGCTGCTCGCCCTGCATTTCGAGCAGGGTGTGGAGCAGGTGCACGATGCCTATTCCTTCGGTCCGCTGCTGGATGAGGCGCTGCTGGAGCATTTCCATGCCGGTGATGCTGATGCAGCGCGGCAGTTGGGCGCAGTAGCGATGCAGGTACAGGGGATCGACGGGGTGCGCTTCGCGGTGTGGGCCCCCAACGCACGGAGGGTTGCCGTGGTCGGCGATTTCAACGGGTGGGATGGCCGGCGCCATCCGATGCGGCTGCGCCACACCGCCGGCGTGTGGGAGCTGTTCCTGCCTGGCGTGCAGGCCGGCGCCCATTACAAGTTCCGCATTGTCGGCGCCGACGGCAGGGTGATGCCCGACAAGTTCGACCCGATGGCGCGCTGGGCCGAGCTGCCACCGGCCACCGCCTCGCGGGTGCCCTCGGCCGAGCCGATACAGTGGCACGATGATGCATGGCTGGCGGCCCGGCGGCAGCCGGGAACCTGCACGCCGCTGTCCATCTACGAAGTGCATGCGGGCTCCTGGCAGCGCAGCGACGATGGTTCGCCGCCGGACTGGGATGCCTTGGCCGACCGGTTGATTCCGTACGTGGCAGGGCTTGGTTTCACCCACATCGAGCTGCTGCCGGTCAGCGAGCATCCCTTTGGCGGTTCCTGGGGCTATCAGCCACTGGGGATCTACGCGCCGACGGCGCGCCATGGCACGCCACAGGCCTTCGCACGCTTCGTGGACCGCTGTCATCAGGCCGGCGTAGGGGTGATCGTGGACTGGGTGAGCGCGCACTTCCCGAACGATGCGCATGGCCTGGCCGGGTTCGATGGCACCGCGCTGTACGAGCATGCCGACCCGCGCGAAGGGGTGCACGCCGACTGGGACACGCTGATCTACAACTATGGCCGCAACGAAGTGGCCGCCTACCTGATCGGCAGTGCATTGGAGTGGGTGGAGCGGTTCCACATCGACGGTCTGCGCGTGGATGCCGTGGCGTCGATGCTGTACCGGGATTACAGCCGTGCCGAGGGCCAGTGGATACCCAACGAGCAGGGCGGGCGCGAGAACCTGCAGGCGGTCGCTTTTCTACGGCGGATGAACCAGACGCTGAGGGAGCGCTTCCCGGATGTGCTGGTGATCGCCGAGGAATCCACCGCATGGCCAGGGGTGACCGCGCCGGTGGAGCATGGCGGGCTTGGTTTCACCCACAAATGGAACATGGGCTGGATGCACGACACCCTGCAGTACCTCGGGCGCGATCCGGTTCATCGCCAGCATCACCATAGTGAGATCAGCTTCGGCCTGGTCTACGCCTTCTCCGAACGGTTTGTGCTTCCGCTTTCGCATGACGAGGTGGTGCACGGCAAGGGAGCGTTGCTGGCCAAGATGGCGGGCGAGCCGGCGCAGCGGCTGGCCCAGCTCCGCGCGTACTACGGTTTCATGTGGGCGCACCCGGGCAGCAAACTGCTGTTCATGGGCGGCGAGTTCGGTCAGGGACAGGAGTGGTCGCACGATGCGGCACTGGACTGGGCACGGGCGGCAAGCAACGAGGGCCAGGGCCTGTCGCGCCTGGTGGGCGACCTCAACGCCGTGCTGCGCGCCGAACCTGCGTTGCATCGCGACGAACGCGACGAACGCGGTTTCGACTGGAGCGTGGCCGACGACAGCCGCAACAGCGTCTACGCCTTCATCCGCCGGGATCCGGCCGGTAGCGGCCGCACCCTTCTGGTGGTGAGCAACTTCACTCCGGTACGTCGCGACGGTTACCGGGTCGGCGTGCCGCAATCGGGGTGTTGGACCGAACGGCTCAACACCGACAGCGGTTACTACGGTGGCGGCAATGCGGGAAACCTCGGCGCAGTGCATACCGAGCCGAGGCCGATGCATGGTCACGCGCAGTCGCTGCGGCTGACCCTGCCGCCGCTGTCCACGCTGTATCTGCAGGTTGATGCATGACCACAGTGGCGCCGCGCCTGGGCGCTTGGCCGGTGGCCGGTGAAGGTGTCGAGTTCCGCGTGTGGGCACCGGACGCAGGCACCGTGGCGCTGTGCCTGCAGGGCGTGCTGCGGCCGATGCACCGCGACCCGGACGGCTGCCACTGGCTGCGGACGCAGGCGTCGCATGGTGACCGCTACCGGTTCCGCCTGCCGTCCGGCCAGGACGTGCCCGACCCCGCCTCGCGCTGGCAACCGGACGGCGTCGATGGTGACAGCGCAGTGGTGCTTGGCACGGATGGAGCACAGCCCACCTGGCAGGGGCATGCCTGGCAGGACCTGGTGATCTATGAAGTGCACATCGAGGCCGGCGGCGGGTTCGCGGCGTTGACCGCGCAGCTGCCGATGCTGGGGGCCCTGGGCATCACCGCCATTGAACTGATGCCGGTCGCGCAGTTTCCCGGTGGCCGCAACTGGGGCTACGACGGCGTGTTCCCGTATGCACCCGCGCAGGCCTATGGCGGTCCGTCCGCGCTGAAGGCCTTTGTCGACGCGGCGCACGATGCAGGGCTCTCGGTGCTGCTGGATGTGGTCTACAACCACTTCGGGCCGCAGGGGAACCGTCTGCGCGACTATGCACGGGGGTTTTTCCGTGACGACCGCACCACCCCTTGGGGCGAGGCCATCGACTTCCGCCAGCCATGGGTGCGGCGCTTCTTCATCGACAATGCGTTGATGTGGTTGTGCGATTACGGCTTCGACGGCCTGCGCCTGGATGCTGTGCACGCCATTGACGATGACCGGTTCCTGCAGCAGCTGGCCGATGAGGTACGCTCGGCGGTGCCGCAGGCGCACCTGGTGCTGGAGAACGAACGCAACCAGGCGCGGTGGCTGCGCGGCGCCTATCAGGGGCAGTGGAACGACGACTTCCACAACGCGCTGCATGTGATGCTGACCGGCGAGCAGGAAGGCTATTACGCGGCCTATGCCGGTCGCGCCGAAGCACTCCTGGCGCGGTGCCTGGCCGAAGGATTCGCCTGGCAGGGCGAGCCGGACCTGCACGGCCATCCCCGTGGCGAGCCCAGCGTCGACCTGTCGCCTGCGCGTTTTGTGGTATTCGCGCAGAACCACGACCAGGTGGGCAACCGCGCCTTCGGCGAGCGCCTGTCGATGCTGACCGATCCTGCGCCGCTGCGCGCGGCGCTGGCCCTGACCCTGCTGACGCCGATGATCCCGCTGCTGTTCATGGGCGAACCGTGGCAGGCGCAATCGCCATTCCTGTTCTTCACCGACTACGCGCCACCGCTGGACGAAGCCGTGCGCGAGGGACGTCGCCGTGAATTCGCGGGTTTCAGCGCCTTTGCCGATGTCGCCTCGCGCGCGTGCATTCCGGACCCGAACGATCCGGCGACCCTGCAGGCCTCGTACACACTGCCACCCGGCGATGATCCCTGGTCGCAGCACTGGCTGCGCTGCACGGGTGAGTTCCTCGGCCTGCGCAGGCGCTATCTGCAGCCTGGCCTGCTGCAGGCGCGGTCGCTGGGCGCGCGCGTGCTGGGCCATGGCGCGGTGCAGGCGGGCTGGCAGTTGCCATCGGGCCAGTGGTGGATCGCGATCAACGTGGGTCCGTCGCCGGTGGCCCACGCGATGCCGGCCGGCGAGTGCGTCGTGGGGCCGGATGCGGCCGCGATGCTGCCGGCAGGCGGCGGTGCGCTTGCGCGCTGGATCGCCGCATGAATACGGATGCGGCGGTGCGGGAGGCGGCTCGCCGTGCGGGCCTGCTGGTCCGCTGGACCGACGTGGCCGGAGCAGAGCGCGAGGTTGCGCCCGACGTGCTGCGCGCCGTGCTGTCGGAGTTCGCGTGCGACGGTGTGCCGGTGGTCCACCCGTTGCTCACCGCCTGCTGTGGTCAGCTCCTGGCCATGCCTGAGGCAACGGGCGCGGCGTGCTGGGTGGACGAGCAGGGCACAGCGTTGCCTGCACGTGCGGATGCGCAAGGGCGCTGGCGGGTTCCGGATCAGCCAGGCTATTGGCAGTGGCGCCAGGGCGGGCAGCAACAGGCGGTTGCGGTGGCACCGCAGCGTGCCTGGTGGCCGCAGGGCCTGCTGCGCGGTTGGGGTCTGTCGGCGCAGGTCTACAGCCTGCGCGCGCCCGATGATGCCGGCATCGGTGACAGCGCCGGCTGTGCGCGGTGGCGCGAGCTGCTGCACCGTCACGGCGGCGATGCACTGGCGTTGAGTCCGCTGCACGCCGGCCTGCCACCGGGTCCGGGCTACAGTCCTTACTCACCCAGCGACCGGCGCTGGCTTGACCCGCTGCAGGTGTCGCTGCCGCAGGTTCTGCCGGAGGCCGCCAGCAGCGTGTTGCGCGAGGACGAAGCACTGGCGATGGCCGTTGAAGCGGCTACCGCAGCACGCCGCATCGACTGGCCGCACTCGGCGGCAGTGAAGTGGCGCTGGCTGCGCCAAGGGCGCCAATGGCTGCGGCAGCAGGCGCCGGCACAGTACGAACAGTTGCAGACGTGGTGCGATGCGCAGGGCGAACCCCTGCTGCAGTACTGCGAGCACGCCGCCGATCGCTTCACTGGAAGCGCCGACGACCATGCGTTTGCGCAGTGGTTGGCGCGGCAAGGCTGGGCGCAGGTGCAGGCGGGACTGCGCAGCGACGGTGCGTCGATCGGACTGATCGCGGATCTGGCAGTGGGTTGCGCACCGCAGGGCGTCGAGGCCCGGACCGGCGGCGACCGCCTGCTGCAGGGCCTCGAGCTGGGCGCGCCGCCGGATGCGTTCAATCCGCTGGGCCAGGCCTGGGGTATCACCAGCTGGTCACCCTCTGCGTTGCAGCGTGAGGGGTTTGAACCGTTCATCCGCGTGTTGCGCGCCGTGATGGCGGGTCGCGGTGGATTGCGCATCGACCACATCCTGGGCCTGCAGCGGCTGTGGGTGCTGCCTCGTGGCGCAGGCGCCGGGCAGGGGGTGTACCTGCGCTATCCGTTCGATGATCTGATCAACCTGCTGGTGCTGGAATCGTGGCGCCATCGCTGCGTGCTGATCGGTGAGGACCTTGGGGTGGTTCCTCCGGGTATCCGCCAGCGACTGGCAGCCCGTGGCGTGCTGGGGCTTGAGGTGCTGCCGTTCGCCCGCAACGGTGAGCGCTTCCTGCCGGCGCCACGGTGGCGCCGCGATGCGGTGGCCATGCCCTCCACCCATGATCTGCCGCCGCTGGCCGGCTGGCTGCGTGGGCGCGACCTGCGCTGGCGTGCACGCCTGGGTGAGCTGACCGAGCTTCCCGCGGCGCTGCACGCGCGTGCCAGCGAGGTACAGGCGCTGTCCGCAGTCGCCCGGGGCGAGGGCGCGACGCTGGAAGCGCGTGCGCTGTCACTGGTGGCGCACGCACCTTCACGGCTGGCGCTGCTCCCGCTGGAAGACGCGCTGGGCAGCCGCGCGCAGGTGAACCTGCCGGGTACCGTCAACGGTCACCCGAACTGGCGCCGACGCTTGCCGCTTGCGTGGGATCCGGACGCGGCCGACGCGCGCATTGCCCGGTTCAGCGCCACGCGACGCAAGGCGGGACGATGACCCGGTTGCGTGCCACCGCACGCCTGCAGCTGCATGCAGGCTTCAACTTCGAGGCCGCTGCGGCGCAGCTGCCGTACTACGCCGCGCTGGGCGTCAGCCACCTTTACCTGTCGCCGATCAGCGCTGCGATGCCAGGGTCCATGCATGGCTACGATGGCATCGACCCGGCCCGCATCAATCCGGAACTGGGCGGCGAAGAAGGCTTCCAGCGGCTGGCGACAGCGGCGCGTGCGCATGGCATGGGCCTGATCCTGGACATCGTACCCAACCATCTTGCGGCATCCCCGCAGACGCCCTGGTGGAACGATGTGCTGCTGCACGGGTGCAGAAGTCCCCATGCCGGATGGTTCGACATTGACTGGGAGGCGCCGGGCTGCGAGGGCCGGCTCTGGCTGCCAGTGCTGGACCGGCCACTGCACGACGCCGTGCGCGATGGCGTGTTGCGCGTAGCAGTGGACGATGAGCGGCCGACGCTGCGTCATCACGGGCTGGCATTGCCGTTGTCTCCGCGCAGCCATCCGCTGGCACCCGCGCAGTGGCCGGCATGGGCGGAACGCTGCAACCGCAGCGTGGAACGGTTGCACACGCTGCTGCGGCGTCAGCACTACCGGCTGGCTTGGTGGCGCACGGCGGGCGATCAGGTGAACTACCGGCGCTTCTTCGACATCAACGAACTGGCCGCACTGCGGGTAGAGCGCGACGGTGTGTTCGCGGCGGTGCATGTGCTGCCGTTGCGGCTGGTGCGTGAGGGGTGGGTTGACGGCCTGCGCATTGACCATGTGGATGGCCTGTCGTCACCTGGGCCGTACCTGCAACACCTGCGTGCGGCGCTCGACGCGGCCTGCGCGGCCGGCGGTCGCGACCCACAGGCAGTGAGCGTGCATGTGGAGAAGATACTGGCGGAGGACGAACAGCTGCCCGATGGCTGGGCCTGCGACGGCACGACGGGCTATGACTTCATGGACCAGGTTGGCGCGTGGCTGATTGATCCGGCAGCTGCACCCGCGCTCTCCCGCGCCTGGCAAGCGGCGAGTGGCGACGCGCGCAGCTTTGACGACTTGCAGCAGGATGCCCGCGGCATGCTGCTGCGCACGTCGCTTCACACCGACTTCCAGCGACTGCTGCGCAGCGCGCAGCGGGTGCTGCAGCCCCGGCTGGCCGAAGCCGATATCGGCGCCGCTGCGCTGGCCCGTGCATTGGCCGCGCTGCTGCGGCACTACCGTACCTACCGCCCCTATTCGCTGCAGGATGCAGGTGAACGGAAGGCCCTGGTGGACGCTGCCGTGGCAGCACGCGAGGCACTGGACGGTACGGCACACGCGGCACTGGATCTGCTGCTACGGGCACTTCCCGGCGAGGCGGAGGCGGAGCGTGCGCTGCGGGTGAGATTCGGGCAATTGGCCGCGCCGTTGAATGCCAAGTCGGTGGAGGACACAGGCTTCTATCGTTACTTCAGGCTGCTGTCGCGCAACGAAGTCGGAAGTGATCCGCAGCGGCTGGGCATGGAGGGACGGGAGCTGCTGGAACACGCAGTGGGACGCCTGCAGCGCCATCCGCGGGCATTGCTTGCGCTGGCGACCCACGATCACAAGCGCGGGGCCGACAGCCGGGCGCGGCTGGCGGTTCTCAGCACCTGCACGGTCGAGTGGCGGGACGCCGTGCGGCGCTGGAGCCGGATGTCGACCCGCGCGGGCGCGCCGATGCCGTTGCCGGGTGCCGAGGCCTATGCGCTGTGGCAGGCGCTCGTGGCCGCGTGGCCGATGCACGGTAACCCGGGCGCCGACTTCGCATCGAGGATGGTGCAATGGCTGACCAAGGCGTTGCGCGAGGGCAAACGGGTCAGCAGCTGGTCCGATCCCAACGTGGCGGTGGAGGAGGCCGCCGCGCAGTGGCTGCACGCACTGCTGGATGGAGCGCCATTGCAGCCGGTGCGGGAGGCGCTGGCGACGTTCGTGGCGCGCATTGCGCCGGCCGGCGCCTGCAACGGCCTGGCACAGCTGTGCCTGCAGCACTGCCTGCCCGGCGTGCCCGACCTCTACCAGGGCGGAGAAGGCTGGGACCTGAGCCTGGTGGACCCGGACAACCGGCGTGCCGTGGACTATCCAGTGCGGCAGGCGTGGCTGCGCGATACGCGCGGTTGGCCCGCCCTGCTGGAGGACTGGCGGGACGGTGGCATCAAGGCATTTCTGCTCAGGCGCTTGCTGGAGTGCCGCCGCAGGCACCCGCAGCTGTTCCTGCACGGCCAACTGCAGCCGCTGTCCGTACCGGCGCGTTCGCCCTGGCTGGCATTCGCGCGCAGGCATCAGGCGCAGGTGCTGCTGGTGATCGTGCGGCGTGGTTCGCCCACCGCCGTGCCCGGGCCCGGCCTGCACGCAGCACACGACGTCGGCACTGGCGTGATGCTGCACGGGCTGCCGACAGGCCCCATGCGCAACCTGCTGGACGGGCGCATCGAACATTTCAAGGCAACCGAGGACGCGGCACGGCTTCTGGCTGGCAGCCCGTTGGCGGTATGGATCAACGAGGAGACGGACAGGAATGGACAGCAGGGAACGACGGCAGCGGATTGAGGCATTGGCCCATCAGATATGGGAAGCGGAAGGGCGCCCGGACGACCAGCAGCAGCGGCATTGGCACATGGCCGAGCGCCTGGTGGAAGCCGAGATTGCCGCTGCGCGCGACGAGGAGGGAACCGATGGCCAGCCGTAAGTGGACGCAGACCTCGCGGGTGCGCGAAGGCCGGCCGTTCCCGCTGGGGGCGACCTGGGACGGCTTGGGTGTGAACTTCGCGCTGTACTCGCGGCACGCTACCCGGGTGGAACTCTGCCTGTTCGACGCGCGCAACCGTGAAGTCGAGCGTATCGCGCTGCCCGAGTACACCAACGAGATCTGGCACGGCTACCTGCCGGACGTGCGGCCCGGGCAACGTTACGGCTACCGGGTGCACGGCCCGTATGCGCCGGAAGAGGGCCATCGCTTCAATCCCAACAAGCTGCTGCTGGATCCCTATGCCAAGCAGATCGTCGGCGAACTGAAGTGGGCCCCACACCTGTTCGGCTACACCCTGGGTCACCGCGATGGCGATCTCAGTTTCGACCGCCGCGACAGCGCCGGTTACATGCCACGCTGTGCCGTGATCGATCCGGCCTTCAGCTGGGGCGTGGAGCGTGCGCCTGCCACGCCCTGGGACCGGACCGTGATCTACGAAGCCCACGTGCGCGGACTGACCATGCAGCATCCCGACGTCCCGCAGGCCGAGCGCGGTACCTTCTCCGCGTTGCGGCACGATGCGGTGGTCGACCACCTCAGCCATCTGGGGGTGACCGCCATCGAGCTGCTGCCGGTGCATGCCTACGTGGATGACCAGCAGCTGCTCGAGCGCGGGCTGCGCAACTACTGGGGATACAACACCATCGGCTTCTTCGCGCCGCAGGCACGCTATCTGTCGCTGGGCACCGTGGCCGAGTTCAAGCAGATGGTCGCGCGCCTGCACAACGCGGGCATCGAGGTCATCCTGGACGTGGTCTACAACCACACGGCCGAAGGCAACGAGCTGGGCCCCACTCTGTCGTTCAAGGGCATCGACAACGCCAGCTACTACCGTTTGGCCGATGATCGCCGCTATTACATCAACGATACGGGTACCGGCAACACGTTCGACCTGACCAATGCCGGTGCGCTGCGCATGGTCATGGACTCCCTGCGCTACTGGGTGACCGAGATGCGGGTGGATGGGTTCCGCTTCGACCTGGCAACCATCCTCGGCCGCGAACGGCATGGCTTCGACGCCTCGGGCAGCTTCCTCGATGCGGTACGCCAGGACCCGATCCTGAGCCAGGTGAAACTGATTGCCGAGCCATGGGACATCGGCCCGGGCGGCTACCAGCTGGGCCAGTTTCCGCCGGGCTGGGCCGAGTGGAACGACCGCTTCCGCGACACGGTGCGTGCGCTGTGGCGTGGCGATGGCGGGCAGCTGGCGGAGTTTGCCACGCGCTTCACCGGCTCGGCCGACCTGTTCGAACACCACGGCAGGCGACCGTCGGCCAGCATCAATCTGGTGACCGCGCATGATGGATTCACCCTGCACGATCTGGTCAGCTACAACGATCGCCACAACGAGGCCAACGGCGAGGACAACCGTGACGGCCACTCGCACAACCTCTCCAGCAACCACGGCGTGGAGGGAGACACCGATGATGCGGCGATCCTTTCGTTGCGTGCGCGGCAGATGCGCAATCTGCTGGCCACGCTGCTGCTGGCGCAGGGGACGCCGATGCTGCTGGCAGGCGATGAGTTCGGCCATTCGCAGCAGGGCAACAACAACGCCTACTGCCAGGACAATCCACTGAGCTGGATCGACTGGGAGCGCGCAGCCTTGCCGGCTGCACAGGCGCAGGTGGCGTTCGTGCGGCGGGCGCTGTCACTGCGCCGGCGTTACGGCCTGCTGCGCCGGAACCGGTTCCTGCGCGGCGAGTACGATGAGGCGCTGGGCCTGCGCGATATCGACTGGCGGCATCCCGATGGTCGCGGCATGGAGGAAGCGGACTGGCATGACGCAGGGCTGCGTGCGCTGGCGATCGTGCTGGACGGTCGCAGTCCGGACAGTGGCCTGCGCGAGCCCGGGCGGCATGTCAGCCTGGCCCTGCTGTTGAACGCCGGGGAGCAGCCGCAGCGGTTCTGTGTGTCAGACGACGCCCTGTCGTTCCGGCGCGTACTCCTGCAGACCGACGAAACGCCGTTGGAGCCGGATGAGGAAGGCGCCTGGACGCTGCCGCCGCGCAGCCTGTGCCTGCTGGCGGCAAGCAGCAGCGCGTGATTGCACTGCTGCGCCACTACGGACCGCCGGGCATTGCCCGGCGGACCGGTAGCTACCCCATCAGATAGCGCAACACACCCGCCGAGACCACGCCGATCAGCACGGTCGGCAGCATCGACAGCCGCGTGGCGGCCAGCAGGGTGATCGCCAGCGCGGCCAGGTCGGCCGGCTTGTCGGCGACGAAGTCCGGGGCGATCACCGAGATCAGCACGCAGCCCGGCGCGGCTTCCATCACCGTCACTGCGCGTTTGCTCAGTGTGCGGTTGCGCAGCGCGAGGAAGCCGACGATGCGGGTCAGGTAGGTGGCGGCGGCCATCAGCACAATGGTCAGTACCGAGGTCCAGTGGATCAGGCCATTGAAGATCATGCTGCGTCCTCCGCCAGCAGCCAGGCTGCGGCCAGGCCGGCCAGTGCGCCGCTGGCCACGTACCACGCACCTGGCACCAGCAGGTAGGTAGCAGCGGCTACAGCCAGGCTGACCAGCCACGGTCGCGCGGCCTTCATGCCCTGCCACATGCCGCGCAGCAGCACCAGGAACACGGCGGGGAAGGCCATGTCGAAACCATAGGCGTGGATGTCGCCCAGCATCGGGCCAACGATCGCGCCGAGCGCGGTGCAGGCCACCCAGACCGTGTACAGGCCTGCCGATACGCCCAGGTAGTAGGCCAGGCTGAAGCCAAGCGCGCGTCTGCGCGCATCGGCCACGCCCATCGCCCAGCTTTCGTCGCACATGAAGAACAGCGCCGGCAGCACCCGGCGGCGCGGCAGGTGCTGCAGCAGCGGGGCCAGGCTGGCGCCCATCAGCAGGTGACGGCTGTTGACCAGCGCGGTGATGGCCACGATCAGTGCAATGTGCGGTGGCGAGGTCCACAGTTCGACGGCGGCGAACTCCGAGCCGCCAGCGAAGTTGAGGCCGGTCATCAGCGGCACTTCCAGTGCGCTCAGGCCTTTCTGAGCTGCCTGCGCGCCGAGCACCAGGGCGAAGGGAATGAAGCCGATCATCACCGGCACGGCGGCGCGCAGGCCGCGCAGGAATTCGGCACGCGGCGCGGTATCGCAGGTGTCAGGCAGGGGGAGGGTGGTACGGGCGTCCATCGAACGGCACAACAAGGTGGGGGTGGCCCATGCTAGCGGTCCAATCGCGAAATCGGGTTGCGTTGATACCACTTGATTCTGGATGATTGATATTTCATGCGGTCAAAAGTGAAAGAGGTGAAATTCCATGCAGTACCAGCTGGACAACCTCGATCGGCGCATCCTCGACGCCCTGCAGCGCGACGGCCGCCTGCAGAACCTGGAGCTGGCACGCCTGGTCGGGCTGTCGCCGTCGGCCTGCCTGCGCCGGGTGCGTCTGCTGGAGGAGGGCGGCTACATCGACCGCTATGTGGCCTTGTTGAACGAGGCCAAGGTGGCCCGTGGCTTCACGGTGTTCGTGCGGGTGTGGCTACGCGGGCAGGACGAGGACACCACCAATCATTTCATCAACAGCATCAAGTCGTTCCCGGAAGTGCTTGAATGCCATCTGATGGCCGGTGACTGCGATTTCCTGCTGCGGGTGGCGGTGGCCGACCTGGATGCCTACCGGCAGTTCCAGATGCAGCACCTGAACCGGATTGCCGGGGTGCAGAACACCAAGACCGAGATTCCGATGCAGCGGATCAAGCAGACGACCCAGCTGCCGCTTTGAGGGATGGGGTTTGCGGCCGGGTTGCACCCGGCACCCGCGGGTAGTGCCGGCCGCTGGCCGGCAACCTCAGAAGCAACAGCGTGCATTCCGTGGGACGGCGGGGTGGGTCCGGGTGCAGGGGACGCCGTAAAACCCACCCCGCCTTCGACAGATTTCCACGATCTGGTGGAACGGCATGAGCTGCTCTTGGTGGGTGTCGACCTTGGTCGACACGTCTGGGTCGGCACGGGGTCGGGTCCCGTTGCTGCGCAACGGGCTCTGACCCCGTGTAGATAGCGCGGTCTGTTCGATTCATTGATTCCTGATGGGTGACTGGGTTTACGGAGCCTGGCTTCACGTCGGCTGTAGGCAGCGGTCATCGCAATGACATGTGGGCCCGGTACGGTTTGAGCCCGCTTGCGGGTCGCGCGCGGGCCGGGGTTCCGGTGGTGGCGCGCGTCCACTGCAGCTGCTGTCGCTGCCGAGGGTCATGTGTTCTACGTCAGGGGGCTGAATGGACACCATGCGGTCAGAACTTGGAAGGTGGCCATCGCCGCTTGGCTGCTGCTGTCCTTTGCCGCTGCCGCGCAGGACGCTGTTCATGCCTACGACATCCCTGCGCAGCCGCTGGAACAGGCGGTCGAGCGCTTCAGCGTCATCAGTGGGTGGTCAGTGATGTACCCGGGTGACCTGGCCGCCGGCCGCAGCAGCCACGCGCTGCGCGACAGCCTGCCGCCGCTGCCTGCGTTGCAGGTGCTGCTGCAGGACTCCGGTATCGAGGCCGAGGTGATCGGCGAGCAGCGTGTGGTGCTGCGCCGGGGCGCGCCCTCGGCAGCCGAACCCGGTGTTGGCGCCGAACTTCCCGAGGCCGAACGTCGGCGTCGCTACGGCGGCCTGCAGCAGCGGCTGCGTGCGGCGTTCTGTGACGACCCGGAGATCGCGCCCGGCCGCTATGCCGCGACGCTGCGCTTCCGCATCGACGGCGCGGGCCAGGTGAGCGAGCCCGAGCTGCTGTCAGGCAGTGGCAGCGCCCGCCGCGATGCGCGCCTGCTGCAGGCGCTGCAGGGCCTGGTGCTGGCGCCCGATGCCGCTGCGCTGCCGCAGCCGGTGACGCTGCAGATCCGTCCTTCCGGCACCGACCACGACTGTGGCCGGCGCGCGCCCCTTCCATGACTTCAAGGATTCGAACATGAGCAACGGTACGGCTGGGGCAATTGACCTGATGGACCACCTTCTGGGTGCCTACGATGAGCTGAAGCGCCGGCTGGTGCGCAAGCTGGGCTCGGAGGAGCTGGCCGGCGACGCGCTGCAGGACACGTGGATGCGCCTGAGCGCGCGGCGTGACCGCCTGGATGCCGTGCAGAACCCCGCGGCCTACCTGCTGCGCATGGCAATGAATACCGTGATCGACCGCCAGCGTGCAGACCACCGCCTGCTGAGCCTGGAGGAGGTGGATACGCTGATGGACATGGCCGACCCTGCACCCGGCCCGGCGCAGGCGGCCGAACTGGACTTCGCGCTGGAAGACATGGTCGGCCTGCTGCAGCGCATGCCCGAGCGCCGTCGCCGCATCCTGCTGGCGATCCGCGTCGATGGCCTGCAGCAGCGCGACGTGGCCGATCACCTCGGTGTGTCGCTGCGGCTGGTGCAGCGTGAGCTGAAGGCGGCCCAGGACTACCTGGCCGAGCGCAGCGGGCAGGGGCGCCAGGTGCGGTTCTGAACGGCGGCATCCGTCTACACTTTGACGCCGAGCAGAACCCCGCAGCGTGCGGGTCCGGCATGAGCCCCCATGGATCCTGACGATCGCCCGCAACGCCCGCTGGATGCCGTCGAGCGTCAGGCGCACGCGTGGGTGGTGCGGCTGACCTCGGGCGAGGCGACCGCCGCCGACGGGCGCAGGTTCCGTGCGTGGTGCGAGTCGGATCCGCGTCATCGTGAGGCGTTCGGCCGTGCGCGCCGGCAATGGGAGCAGGTACGGCTGGCCGGCGAGCAGCTGCCCGCCGCCGCGCGCCAACCGGTGGCGCCGACGCCGGCCCAGCGCTGGAGCCGGCGCGCCTTCCTGGGCGCGGCGATTGCCGCCCCGGCCAGCCTGGTGGTGGTGGCGGCTATCCGCCCGCCGCTGGGATTGTGGCCCTCGGTGACGGCGATGACGGCCGATTTCCACACCGGCACCGGTGAACGGCTGCAGATCGCGCCCTTGCCGCAGCTGAAGATCGAACTGGATACGCAGAGCAGCCTGCGCCGCCGCGCGGACGCGCAGGGCGAAGGCTTCGAGCTGATGCAGGGCCAGGCCGCGATCGAAACCGGGGCTGACCTGCGCCTGGCGCTGTTCGCGGGCCCGGGTTGCGTGATTGCCGATGAAGGCGCGGTGCGCCTGGATGTGCGCAACACCCACGGCCAGGTACGGGTGACCTGCCTGCAGGGCAGCGCCCGCATCGAGCACCCGCAGGGCCGGCTGCAGCTACAGGCGGGTCAGCAGACCCAGTACGACGAGCGCCTCAGTGGCGTGGTGGCCGAGGCCGTGGCCTCGGAAGTGAGTGCCTGGACGGAGGGCATGCTGGTGTTCCGCCGCGCACCGCTGCGTGAGGTGGTGGACGAGATCAACCGCTACCGCCGCGGCAAGGTGCTGCTGGGAGAATCGGCGTTGGCGCGCGCGCCGGTCAGCGGTCGCTTCCGTATTGATGATCCAGACGCGGCACTGGAGCAGCTGCGACTGACGATGTCGCTGGATCTGCGTCGCTTTCCGGGTGGCATTGCCGTCCTTGGATAGATGAAGACGCTGGCCGTGCGCGCCGCGCAGGGCTGTTGCAAGCGAGGAGAGGCCAAGGATGCGCAACGAGACCATCGGTGTGCTGGATCTGCGTCGCAATCTGTCGGCGCTGCTGGAAACCACGCAGCGACGGCCATTGATGGTGCATCGCTATGGCTCACCTTGGGTGTGCGTGGTGTCCGATGCGCAGTGGCAGCAACAGGCGGTGCTGCTGGACTTTGATCCGCAGTCGCACCCGCTGGCGATGCTGCTGCGCCTGCAGCAGCAGTCGCTTCCGCTGTCTGAAGCTGGTGCGTTGCCGCCCGCGGCGGTTGCACGCGCACTGCTGTTGATGGACGTGCATCGCATTGAGGATCTCGCACAGCTGCACGACCAGGTGCTTCACCATCGCCTCTGGCATTGGTTCGTAGCAGGCACCCATGGTGTGATGGACGGCTGGCAGCTGCCGGCGCTGCGCGTTGCGATGGCGTCATGGTTCGATGACGTGGACATGTCCAATGCGCTGGCAACATTCGCCGCGCGCAGCGACGTGGCGATACTGGCACGGCGTTGTGGAGGCGAAGCGCCGTGGCTGGAACGCGAAGCCTGCAGGCAGATGACGCTGCGATGACGTTGTCGATGAAGCGCCACGCAGTGCACAGAGCTGCATGCGCGCTGTCGCTTCACCTGCCTTGCTGACGTCTTCTCCAGAGTACGACGCACCGCGCGTCGTGGAGCACGGGCGGCGCCGATGGCAGACAGTCGCAGGATCAGCATGCTGGAGCTGGATCGTCACCTGAGCCAGTCACTGGAGCAGGCACGGCATGCACCATTGAACGTGCAGCGCTATGGGCGCTCGTGGGTCTGGGTGCTGTCCAGCGACGCCTGGGCGGATGCGGCGCGCTGGGCGGCACTGGATGGTAGTGCGCACCCACTGGCGGCGCTGCGAAAAGCCCTCGACCTGCAGCTGCGGCCCTGGCCCGAGGCGGCGATGAGCCCGCTACCGCTTGATGCAGGCGATGCGCGGCTGCTGCAGCGCGCGGCTCTGCTGGTGGTCATGCGCGGTCTGAACAGTGCCCAGCGCGTGTACGACGACCTGCGCTATCACCAGGCCTATCGGATGTTCATCGGCCTCGATCATGGAACGGCATGGTCGCCGATGCAGTGCGTGCGCCTGCTGCAGGCCTGCGCGCACCCGTTGCTGCGCGGCTGCATCGACGATGCGCTGGCCGGCGTGCCGCAGCACCTGTTCGAGTCTGCATGTGCCCCGGCTGCACGTGTTGCGCCTGCACAGGCACACGCGCAGCGGATTTCCGGCGGTTGTTTATCGTACTGACACATGCACCGCTGACCATGGCGCAGCGGTCTCTTCCAGGATGACGAGGGCGGAACAATGGCAAGGCAGGTTCGTGGTCGCAGGGCTCGGCAGCAGGGTTTCAGCCTGATCGAGATCATGGTGGTGGTGGTGATCATCGGCATCCTCGCCGCACTGATCGTGCCGCGGTTGATGGACCGCCCCGACCAGGCGCGCGTAGTGGCGGCGCGCCAGGACATCGCTGCATTGATGCAGGCGTTGAAACTGTTCAAGCTGGACAACGGGCGCTATCCCAGTGCCGAGCAGGGGCTGCAGGCGCTGGTGAAGCCACCGCAGGGCGGTGGCGCGATGCCGGTCACGCCCTATCTGGATCACCTGCCCAACGACCCATGGGGCCATCCGTACCAGTACCAGATTCCCGGAACCCATGGCGACATCGATGTGTTCTCGCTGGGCGCGGACAGCAAGCCCGGTGGCGACGGCGGGAATGCGGACATCGGCTCCTGGCAGCTGTGAGGCAGGCCGATGTCAGCCCGGATGCGTTCTGTTTCGAGTGTCCGCCAACGTGGCATGGCGGTGATCGTCGCCCTGCTGGTGGTGGCGCTGGTGGCGGTGATTGCCACGGCACTGCTGACCCGGCAGTCGGCCCAGCTGCGTGCGCTGCGTGGCGACCAGCTGCGCGTACAGGTACGCATGGCGGTGGACGCAACGCTGGAGCGTGCGGCACAGCAGCTGCGTGAGGATGTAAAGGAACAGCTGACCACAGTGCGCAGCGGGCGCTGGGCGCGCCCATTGGAGCTGCAGGCGCCGTTGCCGGTGCAACTGCGGCTGGTCGATGCCCAGTCGATGTTCAACCTGCGCAACCTTCTTGCGCATGGCAGGCCGGACCCCGAGGCGCGGCGCGCGTTCATCGCGTTGTGTGCCGGGCAGGGGCTGGGCCAGGGCGCCTGCGCATCCGCCGCCGACCACATCCAGACGCGCCTGCGCGATGGCGACATGCAGGCGCAGGCGCCGCTGCCGCGCGAATCACTGATCGAACAGGCGTTGCCTGGCGCCGATCCGGTGGCGTTGCAGGCGCTGGCGCGGCGCACCGTGGTGTTGCCGGCGCAGACCCTGGTCAACGCCAACACCAGCGACCTGCGGGTCCTGCAGGCGGTGACGCCTGCCGTCGAGCCGGCACGGCTGCAGGCGCTGCTCGGTGAGCGCGATGCTGGCCATTGGCTGCTCAATCGCGGCGACATCGCCAACCGACTCCAACTGAGCAACGAACAGATGGCCGTGCTTCCCCTGGGTATCCATAGCGAATGGTTCCTGGCCGTCGGCCGGGTGCAGGTTGACGGCAGCGCGGTCGACTTTCGCGCGCTGCTGTGGCGCGAGTACCGCGACGATGGGGTGCGTGTGCAACGGGTGTGGACGAGGATCGGCGCATGAACGTGCAGCTTCGGGTGCGCCTGCCGGCGCTGGAGCGCCTGCACGCGGACAGCGCGGTGGACTGGGCGCAACTGCACAAGGGTGAGACGCTGACTCACGGTCGCGACACGCTGGCGGCGCTTGGCCTGCGGCATCCGCAGGCCGCGGTGCATGCCTGCCTCGATCCGAACGACCTGATCCTGCTGGAGCTGCAGCTGCCGCCGTTGTCCGGGCGCCGCCTGCAGTCGGCGCTGCAGGGTGAGGTGGAGGCGATGCTGCTGGATGACCTGCAGGAGGTGGCGCTGGCCCACGGTGCGCAGGCAGCAGACGGCACGGTTCCGGTGGCCTGGCTTGGCCAGCAGGCCATCGCGCAGGTGCAGCAGGTGCTGGCCTCGTGTGCGCTGCGGCTGCAGGCGGTGTATCCGACGCCACTGCTGCTGCCCTGGCAGGACGGCCAGGCCACGCTGCAGGTCAGCGGCGAGCACCTGCTGGTACGCAGCGGGCGCGATCGGGGTTTCGTTCAATGGTATGGCGGACGTGATGCCTGTGCGGTGATGCAGGCGCTGGCCGTGCGCCTGCAACAGGCCGGCGTGCAGGCCGTGCAGTGGATCGATGGTGTGCCGCCAACGTGGCCGGACAGCCTGCCGGCCACCGCCGTCACGCATGAACGGCAGACCTCTGGCCCCTTGCCAGGCTGGTCATTGCCGCTGCCCTGCGCAGGCCGGCAAGCACCGCGGCTCGCGATCGGCCTGGCACTGGCAGCAGTGCTGCTGGCTGCACTCGGCCTGCAGCTGCAGGTCTCGCGTTGGCGGATCGAGGGCGAGGCCCTGCAACAGGACATGGCGCGCCAGTTCAGCGCGCGCTTCCCGGAGATCACCGATGTGGTGGACCCGGTGCTGCAGGCAAGGCGAGCACTTGCGGTGCCGCTGCCGGCGCCGCCGTTGCCGGCGCTGCAGCGTCAGGTTGCCAGCACGCTGCAGGCTGTTCCGGAGCTGGCCGGGCAAGTGCGCAGCCTGCATTACCAACCCGGGCAGCTGGACATGGAGCTGGATGCCGATGCCCAGGCATTGGCCGACGATCCGCAGCGGCTTGAGCACTGGCAGCAAGCAGTTCAGGCACAGGGCCTGCAGCTGGCGCGCGAAGCCGGTGGACACCTGCGAGTGAGCGGAGCTGGGCAGTGACGACCCGCACCCTACGGCTGGGCGAGGGGCTGGTGGGCCTGCAGCAGCGCTGGCAACGCCTGCCACCGCGCGACCGGCTGATGCTGTGGGTGATGGTGGTGGCGCTGCTGGTGGCGGGCCTGTGGTCGTTGTGGATTGAGCCACTGCTGAAGCAGCGCTCGTATTGGCAGGCCGAGCTGCCGCGGCTGCAGGCGCAGTCCCGAGCACTGGCACCGCTGCTGCGCGCCCGTGAGCGCCAGCAGCTGGCGCAGGGCCAGCACCCGACACTGGCCGGGCTGCGCGATGGAATCAAGACCGCCGGCCTTGCCGACGGCCTGCATATCGAAGCGCGCGACGGGCGTTGGCACCTGCAGGTGCAGGCAGTGCCCGCCGACGCGCTGTGGAACTGGCTGCTGCCCGTGCTGGCCGATCCGGCCATCGAACTGCAGCAGCTGCAACTGACACGCACAGGGGATGCGAACATGCCGGCGGCACGGATTTCCGGAAACATCGCGATGGTGGCCACCGCGGGTGCCCATCCATGAGGGCGATGCGCAGCCTTGCCTGCAGTACCGCACTGGCCCTGATCGTGTGCATGGCCCACGCACCGGCGCTGGTACTGGCGCAGGACGCCCGTGATGAGCCGGTGCAGTTGAACCTGGTCGACACCGATATCGGTGGCGTACTGCGCATGGCAGCGCGCTTCACCGGGCGCCAGTTCCTGGTCGATCCACGGGTGACCGGCAAGATGACAGTGGTTTCCGATGGCCCGGTCAGCCGTACCCAGGCCTACCAGTTGCTGCTGGGCGCACTGCGCATGCGCGGCTTCGCCGTGGTCGAGAACGGCGGCGTCAGCCGGGTGGTGCCGCAGGCCGATGCCAAGCTGCTCGGTGGCCGCGTTGGCAACGGCGGTGCGGGGGGTGAGGTCGCCACGCGCACCTTCGCGCTGCGCTACGAGAACGCGGCCGCGCTGGTGGCGGTGCTGCGGCCGATGATCAGCCCGGACAATCCGATCACTGCCAATCCGGGCAACAACACCCTGGTGGTCACCGACTATGCCGACAACCTGGAGCGCATCGCGCGGGTGATCGCCAGCGTGGATACACCGGCCGGCATGGACACCGATGTGGTGAAGCTGCAGCAGGGCATTGCCGTTGACGTCGCGGCGATGGTCGCGCCGCTGCTGGATGCGCAGGGCGCCGAGCCCACCCAGAAGGTGGTGGTGATGGCCGACCCGCGCAGCAACAGCGTGCTGCTGCGGTCGAGCAGTCCCGGGCGCACCCGCCTGGCTAGGCAGCTGGTGGAGAAGCTGGACCGTGCCCAGGATGAATCCGGCAACCTGCATGTGGTCTACTTGCGCAATGCCCAGGCCAACCAGCTCGCGGGTGTGCTGCGTGGCGTGGTGGCCGGGCAGAGCGATGCACCGGCGATGGGCAGCAACGAAGGCATCACACCACTGCCCGGCGACGCCAGCCGCTCCACCCCCGCGCAGCCGTCGCAGCCTCAGCAGGCCAAGCCCGGAGGCAATGCGCTGGAATCGCAGCGCCTGGATCCGAGCCGCCGTGACCCGATCGAGGCAGGAAGCACCGGCTTCAGCCAGAACGGCATCTCGGTACAGGCGGACGTGGCCACCAACACGTTACTGATCTCCGCCCCCGAGCCGGTGTACCGCAACCTGCGCCGGGTGATCGACCAGCTCGACCAGCGCCGTGCACAGGTGCTGGTGGAAAGCCTGATCGTGGAGGTCAACCAGACCGACGCGGCCGAACTGGGCGTGCAGTGGATGCTGGGCAATGGCCGCACCTTCGGCGGCACCCACTTCGGCGGCACCACCGGTGGCAGCGGGCTGAACACCACCGCACGCACCACCCTGGACGTGCTGCCCAAGGATGGCCTGAAGATCGGTGTGATCGACGGCACCATCAACCTGCCCGGCGTCGGCCAGATCCTCAACATGAAGGCGTTGGCCAACGCGCTGCAGAGCAAGGGCGGTGCCAACATCCTGTCCACGCCGAACCTGATGACGCTGGACAACGAAGCGGCCAGCATCATGGTCGGCCAGACCGTGCCGTTCGTCAGTGGCCGCTACGTGACCGACGGTGGCGGTGGCAGCAACAACCCGTTCCAGACCATCGTGCGCGAGGACGTGGGCCTGAAGCTGCGCGTACGCCCGCAGATCTCCGAGGGCGGCACGGTGAAGCTGGATATCTACCAGGAAGTCAGCAGCATCGATGCGCAGAGTGCCAACAGTGCCGCCGGCATCATCACCAACAAGCGTGCGCTGGATACCAGCGTGCTGCTGGACGATGGCCAGATCATGGTGCTCGGTGGCCTGCTGGAGGACAACGTCAGCCATGGCCGTGATGCGGTGCCGGGCCTGGGCAGGATCCCGGTGCTGGGGGCGCTGTTCCGCAGTGATACGCGCAAGCGTTCCAAGACCAACCTGATGGTGTTCCTGCGCCCGCACGTGGTGCGCGACCCGGCCGCCGGCCAGCGCCTGACCCGCGACCGCTACGACTACATGCGCAACGCGCAGGCCAGCGCGCAGCCGGTACAGAGCTGGGCCTTGCCGGCGCTGTCGGCACCGCAGCTGCCGCCGCAGGACCTGTCTGTGCTCGGGCACGGCAATGCGCGCGATGGCCAGGGCCAGCCGTTGCAGAACACCAGCCTGGCAGCGCTGTATCCGGCCGGTGAGGGCGATGCCCAGCTGGTGCAGTTCGCGCAGGGGCTGGACCCGGCGCGTGCCAGCCAGGGCGTGGCGCAGGTACGGGCACTGGGCCTGCAGGCCTATGCCGAAGCGACGCCGGGCGAGAGCGGGCAACGCCTGCGCGTGCGATTGGCGCGCGATCCGGCGACGCTGGACCCTGCGCTGCAGCAGCTGCGCGGGCTGGGCTACACGCCGGAACTGGTAATCGGGCCGTGAGCGCTTCCGCGCCGCTGCCGTACGCCTGGGTGCGCAGCCATGGCGTGATGCTGTCCGAAGTTGGCGGCGAGCCCGTGTTGCTGGGCACCGCCGACACCGCAGCGTGGGCTGTGGCTGAGCTGCGCCGCCGGCATGGCCCGCTGCCGTTCCAGGCGCTGGATGCTGCGACGTGGCAACAGCGGTTGGGTGAGCAGTACCGTGACGGCGGCGATGCCGCTGCCGTGGTGGGTGCCGCCGAAAGCGAAGTCGATCTGGACCGGCTGATGCAGGACATGCCGGAGGTCACCGATCTGCTGGATGCGCAGGACGATGCGCCGGTGATCCGCATGATCAACGCCCTGCTGGCGCAGGCCGCACGCGATGGCGCCAGCGATCTGCATATCGAACCGTTCGAGACTCATTCGGTGGTGCGCTACCGCGTGGACGGCACGCTGCGCGACATGGTGCAGCCACGGCGCGCACTGCATGCGGCGCTGGTATCACGCATCAAGATCATGGCGCACCTGGATATTGCCGAGAAGCGCCTGCCGCAGGACGGGCGCATCGCCATCCGCGTGGGCGGGCGGCCGCTGGATATCCGTGTCTCCACGGTGCCGACCGGTCATGGCGAGCGTGCTGTGCTGCGCCTGCTGGAAAAGGATGCCGGCCGCCTGCAGCTGCAGCGCCTCGGCATGGCCGATGACACGCTGGCCATGTTCACCGGGTTGATCCGTCAGCCGCACGGCATCGTGCTGGTCACCGGGCCGACCGGCAGCGGCAAGACCACGTCGCTGTACGCTGCACTTGGCCAGCTCGACAGCAGCACCAGCAACATCCTCACCGTGGAAGACCCGGTGGAGTACGACTTCGCCGGCATCGGCCAGATCCAGGTCAACGCGCGCATCGGCATGAGCTTTGGCACCGCGCTGCGTGCGATTCTGCGCCAGGACCCGGACACCATCATGATCGGCGAGATCCGCGACCTGGAAACCGCGCAGATCGCTGTGCAGTCGTCACTGACCGGGCATGGGGTGCTGGCCTCGCTGCACACCAACGATGCGATCTCGGCGGTGACCCGCCTGGCCGACATGGGTGTGGAGCCCTTCCTGCTGGCCTCGTCGCTGCGTGGCGTGCTGGCGCAGCGGCTGGTGCGGCGGCTGTGCACGCAGTGCCGACGTGCCGAGGTGGACGGCGAGGGCCGTGCCGTATGGCGTGCGGTGGGCTGCGCAGCCTGCGCCAACAGCGGCTATCGGGGACGAACCGGCATCCATGAACTGTTTGTGGTCGACGACCGCGTGCGCGCACTGATCCATGAAGGGCAGGGCGAGCCTGCGCTACGCGAGGCGGCCCGGCGGGCCGGCATGCGGACCCTGCGGCAGGACGGCCAGCGCTGGGTCGACAGCGGGGTAACCACGCTGGAAGAGATCCTGCGCGTCACCGGCGACGATTGAGGCCTGCATGGCACTGTTCGACTACCAGGCTGCCAACGCGCAGGGCCGCATCGAAAAGGGTCAGTTGGATGCCGACAGCCCGCGCGGTGCTCGCCAACTGCTGCGCGGGCGCGGGCTGACCCCTATGCAGGTGAGTGCGGCGCGCAGTGCCGGCAGTGGCTGGGGCGCTCGCCGGTTGTCCGCCAGCGAGTTGGCCTGGGCTACGCGCCAGCTGGCCAGCCTGTTGGCGGCCAGCCTGCCGTTGGAAGGTGCTTTGAGTGCGGTGATCGAGCAGGCCGAGCGCCCGCATGTTGCGCAGGCACTCACTGCCGTGCGTGCGGATGTACGTGCTGGCCAGCGCCTGACCGTCGCACTCGCCGCGCGGCCGCGCGATTTCCCACCGATCTATCGGGCACTGGTGGGTGCAGGTGAAGACTCCGGTGATCTGGCACGGGTGATGGAGCGCTTGGCCGACTACATCGAAGAACGCAATGCGCTGCAGGCCAAGGTACTGACCGCCTTCATCTACCCAGCGGCGATCAGCCTGGTATCGGTGGCGATCGTGATCTTCCTGCTCAGCTACGTGGTGCCGCAGGTGGTGACCGCGTTCGTGCAGGCGCGGCAGACGCTGCCGATGCTGACCCAGGTGATGCTGGCGGCCAGTGCTTTCGTACGCAGCTGGGGCGTGTGGGTGGGGCTGGGCATCGCTGCGCTGGTGGTGACCTGGCGGTTGGCCCTGCGCAAGCCCGAGCTGCGCCTGCGTTGGGATGCGATGCTGTTGCGGCTGCCGATGGTCGGGCGCTTCGTGCTGGGTGTGAACAGCGCGCGTTTCGCCTCGACGCTGGCGATCCTGCTGGATGCCGGCGTGCCGCTGCTGCGTGCACTGGAGGCGGCGCGGCAGACCCTGGGCAATGCGCTGCTGGCGCGCTGTGCCGACGATGTGTCCGCGCGCGTGCGCGAAGGTGCTGCGCTGGGTGCTGCGTTGAAGGTACAGAAGGTGTATCCGCCGATCCTGGTGCATCTGGTGGCAAGTGGCGAGAAGACCGGTTCGCTGGCGCCGCTGCTGGATCGCGCCGCGCAGACCATCTCGCGCGAGATCGAGCGTCGCGCGATGGCACTGACTGCGTTGCTGGAGCCGACCATGATCCTGGTGATGGGCGGCGTGGTGCTGACGATCGTGTTGGCGGTGCTGATGCCGATCATGGAAATGAACCAGTTGGTGCAGTCATGCGCAACGCGCATCCCAGGTAGAGTCGACTGTTAGTCGACCAGCGCGGAGATCGAGTGCATTCAGATCGTTTCCGCGTGCGAAAAGCAGTCGACTAACAGTCGACTCTCCCCAGTCGATCCCATCGGGTCGATCCCATCAGGTCGATTCAATTCAGTCGATTCAATTCAGTCGATTCAACTCAGTTGATCGGGCGGCGTCGTTGGAATGTGGCATGGGTCGATTCTCCACACAATCCTCCAGACCTTTTTTCGATCTTCCACAGGTTTCTTAAGCGGCCTGTCATCGGCGCGGACCAGCATGGACACGTCGCCGCAGAGTGGGCTGGGAGGCCCTCGGCGGCAGCAGGCGTGTAGTGACCGTTCCTCCCTTGGCGTTTCCCTTCGCAGTAAACCCTTCAGGAGAAGATCATGAACAAGTACAAGACCCTGGCCGCGCTGGTTGCCACCGCGCTGCTCGCTACCGTTGGCGCCGCCTCCGCGCAGACCGTTACCGGCGGCGGTGCTTCGCTGCCGGCCGACCTCTACAAGGGTTCGTCCGACAGCATCCTGCCAGCGAACTTCACCTACGCCGTGACCGGTTCGGGCACCGGCAAGAAGGCCTTCCTGGAAAACAACTCGCTGCTGTTCTCGACTACCGGCACCGTGCACTTCGCCGGCAGCGATTCGGTGCTGAGCAGCACCGAGCTGAGCACCTACACCACCAACTTCAACCAGCCGACCAACGCCAACCGCTACGGCGCGCTGATCCAGGTGCCGTCGGTGGCCACGTCGGTCACCATTCCGTTCAACAAGGCCGGTTCGGCGGTGGACCTGAGCGTGGCGCAGATCTGCGGCGTGTTCTCGGGTGCGATCAGCGACTGGTCGACCATCGATGCCAACCGCAGCGGCCCGATCCAGGTGGTGTACCGCCCGGAAAGCAGCGGCACCAGCGAAATGTTCAGCCGCTTCCTGACTGCGGCCTGTGCGGCTGAGAACGCTGGCACCTCGAACCTGGTGGGTGGCAAGTTCGCCATCAAGTCGACCTTCGCCGACCTGTACAAGCGCGATGCCAACGGCAACCTGCCGGCGTTCCTGGTGGCCGCGCCGGCCACCGGTGGCACCTCGCTGTACAACGCTGTCTACGCTGCTGAAGGCCGTATCGGTTACGTTGGCCCGGACGTGATCCCGAGCGTGACCGATGCGACCAAGGTCGCCAAGGTCAAGGGCTTCTCGCCGGATCAGGTGAGTGTGCAGGCCACCCTGGACACCGTCGCTCCGCCGACCGGCACCGCTGCCGAGGACCCCGCCAACTGGGTGCCGGTGTTCGGCAACCCGTCGGTCGGCTATCCGATCGCCGGCTACACCAACCTGGTGATCGGCCAGTGCTACAAGGATTCGAGCGTCGCCACCAGCCTGCGCGGCTTCCTGGCCCGCCACTATCCGGCGACCTACACCGTCGCGTATGAGAAGTCGATCACCGACCACGGCTTCATCCCGCTGACCAAGGCCTGGCGCGATGCGATCCGCAACCGTTTCGTGCTGGCCAGCAGCACTGCCGGCCTGAACAATCCCAGCACCTGCGCCGGCATCGGTCGTCCGCTGTAATCCGCAGCACGGGTTGAATCCTGCTTGACCCGACGCCGGCCCCTGGGCCGGCGTCGCCATTTCCGCGACGGTGCGGCCGCCGCAGTGTTTCGCTGTCGGCTTCGTGTCACGTGAACCGTCTATCAGTGGCAGGGCATGCGTTGCGCGTGCCTCCCCGATCGTCGCCGCAGCCGCGGCCCACCAGGTTGATGAGGTTCCGATGTCGCACCCGCTCCCGTCCGCTGTTCGTCCGGCCGCGCCGATGCGCCGCAATCATCCGATGGCGTGGGCCATCGCGGTCGCCCTGGGCAGCATGGTGGCCCCGGCCAGCCAGGCGCAGCAGGCGTTCAGCCCGGGCTGGTTCGCCGAGCGGGGCGCGGCCCAGGGCAGCGCGGCACAGAGCGGCCGGATGCCCAACGGGGTGCCGATCCAGTTCCAGTTGCCGGCCCAGCAGCAGGATGCAGCACGGCAGAAGCTGCAGCAGTCGATCGACAACCTCGGTACGGCGGCGCAGGCGATTGCCCTGCAGCAGCGCCTGCAGGAACAGGCGCGGCAGGCGCGCCGCGAGGCTGGCTTCATCGTTGCTGATGGCCTGGGCAAGGATGGCCTGAGCGTCGACCAGAACCCGCTGACCCGCGGCTGGCTCAATGCGCGCGACGCAATCCAGTCGCAGGGCAGCGACGGGCGGGTGCAGGTTACGGTCGAGCAGACCGCGGACAAGGCGATCCTGAACTGGGAGACCTTCAATATCGGCGGCAACACCACGCTGAACTTCCTGCAGAACCCTGACTGGGCAGTCCTGAACCGCGTCAATGACCCGCAGGCGCGGCCCAGCCAGATCCTGGGCCAGCTGAAGGCCAATGGCACGGTGTTCGTGGCCAACCGCAACGGGGTGGTGTTCGGCAACAACAGCCAGGTCAATGTACGCAATCTGCTGGCGGCTGCAGCACGGATCAGCGATGCGCAGTTTCGTGACAACGGCCTGTACAGCCCCGACGCCAGCAGCAGCGCGCTCAGCGATGCATTTGGCAAGGTGATGGTGGAGCAGGGTGCCCGCATCGCGACCCATGAGCCGACCAGCGCGACGCGCGGCGGTGGCTACGTGCTGCTGGCCGGGCACAGCGTGGAGAATGCTGGCCATATCGAGGCGCGCAAGGGCCAGGTGCAGCTCGCTGCCGGTGACAGTTTCGTGATCCGGCGCGGCGTGGGTACGGCGACCAATACCAGCTCCACTACCCGCGGCAATGAAATCGCGCCGCGCTTCGTCGCTGGCAGCACGGCGGGCAGCGTGCGCAACACCGGTCTGCTGCGCGCCCGCGAGGGTGACGTGACCCTGGCCGGGCGCAACGTCGAGCAGGCCGGTGTGGCCGTGGCCAGCACCACGCTGGCGCAGCGCGGCACCGTGCATCTTCTGGCTTCGGCCAGTGATGCCGGCAGCAGCGTCACGCTTGCCGATGGAGCCACCACGGCGGTGCTGGTCGAGGACGATGGCAAGGCCACGGTGCTGGATACGCAGCGCAACAGCCTCATCAAGGAGTCGGCAGAGCAGGACGCGATCCGCGCCGGCGCGCGCTCGGCAACCTTCGACAATCTGTCCCAGCACAATGATCGCCGGGACCAGTCGCGGGTGGAGATCGTCTCGGGTGGCAACATCCATTTCAGTGCGGATTCGCTGACGGTTGCCACGGGCGGCCAGATCATCGCCGACGCAGCAGCCCGCAGCTACGCAGACGACGCGGCACGCGTGGATGTTTCCGGCGCAGTGGGCGTACAGGTGTCGATGGAAAGCAACAATGTCCAGGTCAAGGTGCAGGGCAACGAACTGCGCGATGCCCTGGACAACCGCGACAGCGGCAAGCTGACCAGCAGCGAGGTCTGGGTCGACCGCCGCAGGCTGGTCCACGTTCCGGCCGGTACCGGGGGCTATGCGGGTGAGCGCTGGTACGCGGCGGGTGGCCTGCTGGAAGTGGGCGGCTACCTTGACAACCAGGGGCACTCGATCGGCGAATGGGCCGCGCAGGGAGGCACCGTCCTGCTGGGCGGCAGGGAAGTGATCACGCATGGCGGCTCACGCATCAACCTTGCCGGTGGCAGCCTGGATGTGCAGAGCGGCGTGATCCGGCAGAGCTGGGTGCGCGGCGTCGATGGCCAGGTCTACCGCCTTGATGACGCGCCGGCGGAGATGCTCTTCGATGGCCTGTACAGCGGCCATGAAGTAAAGCAGGAGCGCTGGGGCATCACCGAGACCTTCCGTGATCCGATTGTATTCGCGGCGCAGCGTGTCGATAACGGATACACGGTCGGCCGCGATGCAGGACGCCTGATCATCTCCGCACCGACCGCGGTGCTGGATGGAAAGGTTGAGACGGCTACCTTCCAGGGCGCGCAGCAGAACCGCAGGCCGGATACCGCGCTGGAGGGTTATGCGCAGGCGCAGACGGCGGTCGCGCGCAATGCGCAGCTGTACCTGGGGCGCTACGACGGCCAGGGCCGCAGCGGTGTGTTCGGCTCGGATGTGCGCCTGGATGACAAGGCTCGGACGAAGGCCGCGTGGTCGCTGCTGGCCCCGGTCAACGAAGAGCGGCGTGGCACGGTGTGGCTGGATATCGCAGAGCTGAGTGCCCAGCAGTGGGGGCGGATCGACCTGGCGACCGCTGATCGCATCCGCATCGACGGCAGCCTTCGGCTTCAGGCAGGCGGACAGCTCAACCTGACCGGCAGCGAGGTGGAACTGGCAGGCGACATCGGCATCGCCGGCGGCCAGCTGTCGGCGGGCAACCTGCTGGATGTGCAGGGCCGGCCGACGGCGCTGCTGCACGATGGCCGCGCGCGCACCGCCATCGCCGACGGCACGCGGATCGATCTCTCCGGTGAATGGAGCAATGCGTCACTGGCGATGCCGCGCGACGCGAGCGGTGCCTGGACGGATGGCGGCCGCCTGAGCTTGAGCAATAGTCATGACGTGGCCGTGGGCGCCAAGGCAACGGTTGACGTCGAGGCCGGTGCTGCGCTGGACCTGCGCGGCAAGGCCCATATCGGCAAAGGCGGCAGCGTCAGCCTGCAGGCGAACAGCAGTACGGTGACGACCGACGGCAGTGGCCGGGTGCAACTGGGCGACGGAAGCCGGTTCAGTGGTCGAGGACAGGGCGGTGGTTCCTTCTCGCTGGGGACCGGTGGCCAGGTGCGGCTGGGCGATGCGGACCTGGCGGGCACATCGCTGCGACTGGACCCCGGCCTGTTCGGCAGTGGCTTCGCGCAGTACGACATCAATGGCCACCAAGGTGTGGAGGTGGCCGATGGCGCGCGGCTGGTCGCTACCCTGCCAGGCCTGCGCCTGACCCAGGACGCGCGGATGGCGACCGACCGGGCGTCCGCACTGGCAGCGTGGGACGCGCCGCTGTACAGCGCCGATCCGTCGAGCGGGCGCGTCAGCCAGCGCGCGGGTGCGAGCATCAGCCTGCGTTCGGAGCGCAACAGCGTGGGCGGTGACCTTCGGGTTGGCAAGGATGCACTGGTGGCGGTTGATCCAGGGCAGACGATCTCGCTGCTCGGTGCAGGCAACATCGATGTTGAAGGCACGCTGCGCGCGAAGGGCGGCCGCATCCTGATCGACGATGTGCGCCCGGAGAACGCGCTGTACGCCGGGCAGCGCACCGAACGCACCTGGCGTTTCGCCGAAGGCGCGCTGCTGGATGCCGATGCAGACGCGATTTCGCTGCCCGATTCCAGCGGCCGCCTGCGCGGGCAGGTGCGCGCAGGTGGGCGCATCGAGATTGGCGGGGCGCTGGACTGGGAGACCACCGCATTCGTCGACAACCGACCACCGGAAGCCTTCGTGGTGGTCGAACGCGGTGCGCGCCTGCAGGCGCGGGGCGCGTCGGCCGAACTGGACATCGATGGCCAGGGCCGCGTGCGCGTGGACAGCGACGGCGGGCAGATCGTGCTGCGTTCGGCCAACGCGCTGTACCTGGAGGGCGGGATGGACGCGGCCGCCGGTGGTGCCGGCGCACGCGGCGGCACGCTTGGCCTGGCCTTTGGCGGGAGCATCCATGCACGTGGCGCCAGCGACGAGGTACTGCGAGCGCGTGCGATCAGCCTCAGCCAGCACAGCGCACCGGCGCAGCCACTGCCGGCCGCATTGGAATATGGCCACGCCGCGTTGTCGGTCGAGCAGCTGCAGGCCGGCGGTTTCGACAACCTGTCCGTGTTCGGTGACATCCGCGCGGTCGGCGACGTCGACCTGCGCCTGGCCCAGAGCCTGCGCATCCACGGCCAGGGCACTTCGAGCCTGGGCATGGCCGTGGATGCCGGGCTATCGTCTGGGCTGCGACTGAGTGCGCCCTACGTTCGCCTGGCGCAGGCACGCTGGCGCCAGATGCCGGGCGAGAACCTGCAGGGCACCGCCGCGGTCGCTTCGTCCGGGCCGGAAGATCACGCGCTGGCGGTGCAGGCACAGCTGATCGACATCCGCGACGACACCTGGCTGCCGGGTTTCAAGCATGTGGCGCTGGAAAGCCGCAGTGACGTGCGCCTGACCAACGGCATTGCCAGCAGTGGCAACACCAGCGCGTTGATGACCGCTGGTTCGATGGACGTGACCGCTGCGCGCCTGTACCCCACCACAGGCGCGGTCGGCACGCTGGTGGCCGGCGCGTCGGCGCAGACCGTGCAGACCGCTGATTACTGGGCCGATCCGGATGCCGTGCTGCGCATCCACGGCACCGGTGCGGACACGAAGCCGGCGCCGGAATCGGCGCTGGGTACGCTTCGCCTGGTGGCCGCCACGGTGCAGCAGGGCGGCAACGTACAGGCGCCGATGGGCACGCTGCAGCTGGGTGGCCTTATCCAGAACGGAACCGTCGGTAGCCGGGTGGAACTGCTGCCAGGCAGCGTCACCTCGACCAGTGGCGCCGGCTTGTCGCTACCCTATGGTGGCACCGTCGATGGTGTCGACTGGCGGGTCGGTACGCGCAGCCTGGGTTCGCTGACGCCGGCCGGCATCTCCTCGATGGGGGTGACCCTGAAGGCGAATGAGATCGAGGTGGCGCCGGGGGCCCTGCTGGACATGTCCGGCGGTGGTGAGCTGACCGGTGCCGCCTTTGTGTCAGGACGCGGTGGCTCTGTCGACGTGCTGCGAACGGCGTTGGCCGACGCCAATCCGCGCTATGAATTCAGTGCGTCGGGCAACCCGGTGTATGCGATCGTGCCGGGACGCGCCGGGACATTTGCCCCCAGCGGCGAGGAAGGATTCGCCGCACCGGCCGTGGGCCAGCAGATCACCGTGCCGGCGGGCGTGCCCGGCCTGGCGGCAGGCACCTACACGCTGATGCCGGCCAGCTATGCGCTGCAGCCCGGTGCATTCCGGGTTGAGCTGGGCGCCACCGGCACCTCGGGCATCGCGCAACCCATCGCGACCGGTACCGGCACCTGGCGTGTGTCCGGGCAGCAGCGCACGGCGCTGGGCGCGGCAATCTCGCCGTTGCTCACCGACATCCTGCTGACCCCCGCCGCAGTAGTACGCCGGCACTCGGGCTACAACGAAACCTCCTACAACAGCTTCGCGCAATCGGTGGCCGACCGCCGCGGCGAGTCGCGTGGCTGGCAGACCATCGATGCGCTCGGGTTGACCCTTGCGTTGGGCGAAGGCGCAGGTCGTGCAGACACGCCTGCCATCCGCTTCGCCGGCACCGCGCGGTTCGGCGCCGCCACCGACAACGGGCGAGGCGGCACGCTGACAGCCACGTTGGCCAGCCCGGCGGTCGGTTCACTGGAGATCGTCGACGGCGGTGCGCCATCGCAGGCGCGTGATCGCGGTGCCACCTTCAGCGACGACGCGCTCAATGCCTTCCTGCCGGCGCGGATGATGATCGGCGGGCAGTTCAACCAGGAGGCCTCGCAGGTGGCGGTGACCGGCCAGGCGCGCAGCGTGGCGATCCGTTCCGGCGTCACCTTGAACGCACCGGAAGTGCTGGTGGCAGCGGCCTCCGGTGGCAGCGGCGTGCTGGTCGAGGCCGGTGCGACCCTCGATACACTGCCGTTCGCATCCGCCAACGCGAATGCCAGCGCGACCCTGCCTTACCAGGTCTCCGGCGGCCTGCTGGCGGTGTCCAACCAGCGCCTGAACCTGATCACCGGCACCACCGGGGTGGAGGCCGGTCCAGTGGCGATCGACATCGGGGGGTGCCAGACGGCGTGCGACGGCCAGACCCGGCTGGTTTCCGATGGCAGCATCGCGGTAGCGACCGATGGCGCGCTGCAGATGCGCGACTCGGCCAGCTATGGCACCCGTCAGCTCGGCCTGAGCATGGCGGCGCTGAACCTCGGCAGTGCCGAAGCGATCGCCCTGGCCGCTGCGGCAGGGGCGCTGCCCAGTGGCATGACCATGAACCAGTCCGTGCTGCAGCAACTGCTGCGCGGCAATGATGCCACCGGCGCGCCGGCGCTGGACACGCTGAGCCTGGTCGCGCGGGACTCTGTCAACGTGTTCGGCAGCGTCGACCTGGACGCGCGCGACAGTGCCACCGGCCGCAGTGGCCTGCAGACGCTCGTGCTTGGTGCGCAGGCCATCCGCGGCTACGGTGCTGCGACTGACCGGGCGCGCATCCTGGTGGACACGCTGGTCTGGGACGGCTCATTGGCGGCGAGCCAAGCGCCGGGCAGTGACGCGTCGGTGCCGCCGGCCGATCCGATGGTGGACCGGCTCGGCGCCGGGCAGCTGGACATCTTTACCCGCCAGCTGCAGCTGGGGCGGGCGCCATTCAGCCGTCCCAGTTCTGAAGTACCTGCGAACCGGCAGGTGCTCGGATTCAGTGCGCTGAACCTGAGTGCTTCGGAGCAGCTGTCGTTCTCCGCGCAGGGCACGCTGGACGTGTTCCAGCAGCGCGGCGACTATCTGGCCGACAAGGGCTGGCAGTACAGCGGAGGCAGCCTGGGTATCGATACACCGCTGTTGACGGCCGATCCCGCCGCGCGGCTGCGCGTGCGCACCGGCGGCGACTTCCGCCTGCAGGGGGGCACCGGCAAGGCGGGTGGCGATGCACTGGGCAGTGAGCTGAGCATCGACGCCAACCGGATCACGCTGGACAGCACGATCGCGCTGGCGTCCGGACGGCTGTCGGCGAACGCACGCCAGGGCATCACGCTTGGCAGCCGGGCCGCGTTGGATCTGGCCGGACGCAAGGTCTCGCTGTACGACGTGGACAAGTTCAGCTGGGGCGGCGATGTCCTGCTGTCCAGCGACACGGGTGACATCCGCGCCGATGCGGCCTCCCGCATCGATGTTTCCGCCCGCAACAACCGAGGCGGACGCCTGACGGTCACCGCAATGGCCGGCCGAGCCGATCTGGCCGGTGTTCTGCAGGGTGCCGCCACTGGTCGCTACGATGCCGGTGGCACGCTGGTGCCCTACGACGGTGGTGAACTGGTGGTGCGGGCACGCCAGCTGCAGGACTTCGCCGGCCTCAACCAGCGATTGACCGCCGGCGGCGTCGTCGGCGGTCGCAGCTTCCAGATCGGTGAGGGCGATCTGCGGATCGGCGACGAAGTGAAGGCGCGCCGGGTCGATATCAGCGTCGATGCGGGCAGCCTGACCGTGGCCGGCCGCATCGATGCCAGCGGCGAGCAGGTCGGCAGCATCCGCCTGTACGCCCGCGATCAGTTGCAGGTGGACGGCACGCTGGACGCGCACGGTACCGGCCTGCGCGTGGACAGCCATGGCAAGATCATCGACAGTCCAAACCGGGCCACCATCACGCTGGGCAGCGCCGAAGGTGCCGTCGGCCTGGGCAGCGCGGCGCAGCTGGACCTGCGTGCGGGCAGCGATGTTACCGTCGGTGGACGTCCTGGCCAGAACGATGGCACCCCGCGCGGCACGCTGAAGATCGATGTGCCGCGGCTGGGCAGCAACGACGCGGCGATTGCCGCGGCCACCGGCCTGCGCATCGATGGCGCGGCCGACATCCAGCTCAATGGTGTTCGCCGCTACGACGATGCGCCCCTGGCAGCCACCGCTGACGTGCGCGGCAACCGCGCGCAGCTGGTCACCCAGCAGTGGCTGGACCAGGTGGTCGATCCGCACAGCGTGGCCTGGATCGATGCTGCGCTGGACAACGCGGATCTGCAGCAGCGCACGCGGGCGCTGGGCGATGTCCGCCTTCGTCCCGGCGTGCAGGTGCTGGCGCGGCGCAGCGACGCCAACCCGGACGGCGACCTGACCATTGCCGGCGACATCGATCTGTCCGGCTACCGCTACGGGCCCGAAGCCAACCGCGCCGATCCATCGCGGCGTGGCTTCGGCGAATCGGCCTCGCTGGTGCTGCGGGCCGAAGGCAACATCAACGTCTACGGCAGCATCAACGATGGGTTCGCACCGCCGCCGTCCACGCCGGATGAGGGTGGCTGGCAGCTGTATGAGGGTCGCAATGGCAGCGCGGGGCAAACCCCCTTTGGCGGCGGCCTGGTGGTGCCGGTGGACGGAGTGAAGCTGCTGCCCGGCACCGAGTTCCAGGCCGGCACCCGCCTGAACTATGACGTGCCGGTCGAATCGGTAACGCTTCCGGTCGGTACCGTGCTGCCCGCGCCGATGGTGATCTCGCAGAACCTGCGCCTGCCAGCGGGCACGGTGCTGGGTGCGGCGGTGACCACCGACTCCGGGCAGACGCTGGCGGCGGGCACCGTGCTGCAGCAGCCGCTGGTGCTGGCGGCCGGTGCGCGCCTGGGGGCCGGCTTCCGCCTGCGCAGTGCCGTACAGATGGCGGCACAGGAATGGCCCGCCGGCGCGACGCTGCCGGTTGCGTTGCGCTTGGCACGGGAAGTCGAGCTCAAGGTGGGCGCGTACATCCCATCGTTGACCAAGGTGGAGTTGCCCGGCAACGGGCCGGTGAATCTGCGGCCGGCCGATGCCGGCGGCAACCAGGGGCGCAACTGGGCGCTGGCGCCGATGCTGGCCGAGGGCACCACCTCCTGGGACCTGACCGTTGTTGCCGGTGCCGATACCGGGGCAGCCGACCCACGCAGCCGGCGCTGGGGCAGTGAAGGCAGCGTGGTGCTGGCCGACACCCACCAGGGCTCGATCGGTACGGTCAAGACCGAAATCATCTGGGTGGGTGATCGTGCGTTGACTGAGCGGGCATCGCTGGACTGGATCGGCGACACCTCCTATGCAGGCCGTCCGATCGCGGAGCTGGCCGACATGTTCGGCTTCACCGAAGACGAGTTCTGCGCGATGTCGGCCGACTACTGCGGCCCGGCCCCCCGCCAGGTGGCCGCGCAGGGCTCGCTGGATTACTGGGGCGACGAGTCCTACGTAGGCACCCCTGCGAAGGACTTTGCCGCGATGTTCGGCATGACCGAAGACGAGTTCTGCAGCACGGCGCCCACCTACTGCGCCGGCGGTGGCACGCAGACCGAAGTGACCACCTACGGCAAGCGCGCGGGCACGCCGGCCTGGAGCGTGCTGCGCACCGGCAAGGGTGACCTGGAACTGCTCGCTGCCGGTGATGTCGTGATGAAGTCCGGCTTCGGTGTGTACACGGCGGGCACTCCCACCACGCTGGGCGAGGGCCGCGACGCTGCCTTCAATTCGCCCCGTGCAGCAGCCCCCAGGAACACCGCACTGCTGGGGCCGAACCTGGTGCCGGGCAGCTATGATGCTGCGTTGGCCGGCTACCGGGCCTGGTATCCCGATCATGGTGGCAACCTGCGCGTCGAAGCCGGGCGCGATATCGTCGGTGACGTCTGGACCGCGCGCGCAGAGTCGGGCACCAGCGAGCGCGACTGGGCGCTGTACTCCAGTGCCGCGGTCGGCAATTGGCTGTGGCGGCAGGGAACCGGCAGCACCACCGGCGTGGAGCCGGTGCCGACCAGCTGGTGGGTGAACTTTGGCGCCTACACCAACGTGTCCGCTGCTGCTGGCGCCTCTCCGCGGATGGTCGGCTTCACCGGTTTCGGCACATTGGGCGGCGGCAACCTGACGCTGGAGGCCGGGCGTGACGCCGGCGTGCGCGATGCGATAGGTGACGCGCTGGATTCGACGATCGCACCGCGCTCGGGAGCGATCATCGCGGCGGTGGGATCGACCGGCCGGGTCAGCGATGGCCAGCTGCACCTGACCGGCGGCGGCGACCTGCAACTGCGTATCGGTGGCGCACTGAATCCGAATCTGCGGGCGACGTTCTCCAGCCTCAATGCCTCCAGGGCGGGACAGAATCTCGACCTCAACGGTACCTTCAGCAATCTGCGTGGCAGCCTGCAGCTGGATGCGGGACGCATCGGTGCAATGGGCGTCACCCTGGAAAGCTACGCGACGCTGGGCCAGCTGCGTGCGGCCGATCTGTTCGCCGCCGACGCCGCTCGCCCGATGGGCGGGCCGGTGCTGGTGCTGGGCGATGCGGTCGCGCAGCTGCAGGCGCGGGGCGATGTGGTGCTCGGCGGCGTCGCCGATGCCGGCCGGGTTCCGCTGGCCAACTACAGCGCGGTGCTGCTGGATGATGGCGCGCGCGCTGCAGGCAGTACGTGGTTCTCGCTGTGGACCGCCAACACGGCCGTGGATCTGTTCAGTGCCGGTGGTGACCTCGCGCCAGGCCTCGCCGGGCCGGAAAACGTGACGGGCAGCAATCTGTGGCGCGAGCAGGTCCAGCTTGTTGTGCGTGGTGGTGATGATCTGCTGAATTACTGGCTCTATCCTTCGCGCTTCAGCGCGATTGCTGCGCAGGGTGACATCAAGCTGGACCGGATCAGCACCACGCCGGGGACGCAGGATGTGATCCTGCTGGCACCCTCGGCGACAGGACGGTTGGACGTCCTGGCCGGTGGCGGCATCTTCGCCCAGCCTGGCGCGACCCAGATCGCGCGCTCGGCCAGTGACGCGCGCCTGCCGGGACCCTTCGACCCGGCATTCATGGCCGAGCAGGGGGATTCCGCAGGCAATGTGGCCCGCACGCGGCACAACCTGTCGGTCGACGGCAACATTGCATCGCCGGACGCGTCGCTTCCGCTGTTTGCGTTCGGTCCGAATACTCCGCTGTCCTCCGTGTCTGCGGCCCTGGCGCCGAGCCGTTTCTACGCGGTGCAGGGCGACATTATCGGCCTGGCCACCGGCGCCCGGCGCACGCTGAATCCCAACGCGGGGCAGCGCACGCAGTTGAACTGGTTCGAGGCCGCCGGCGCCGTGCAACTGCGGGCAGGCCGGGACATCCTCGGGGTGTCGATGACCGCGTTGAACACCGCGCCCACCGACATCACGGTGGCGGCGGCAGGCCGCGACATCGTGCATCTGAACGCGACCATCGCTGGCCCCGGCAACACCGAGATCAGTGCCGGCCGCCAGCTGCGCCAGGAGGATGCGGGCAGCATCGTCAGCCTCGGTGGCATCGTGCAGGGCGACACCCGTCCCGGCGCCAGCATCGCGCTGACGGCCGGCAACCAGCAGATCGACTTCGCGGCCCTGCGTGCCCGTTATCTGGACCCGGTCAACCTTGCCGATCCCGCGCAATCGCTTGCATCGCAGCCGGGCAAGGCAGTCAAGGTCTACAACCAGGAGCTGAAGCAGTGGCTGCAGCAGCGCTTCGGCGTGGCTGCCGACGGCGACGGGGCGCTGGCCGCGTTCGATGCGCTGCCGCAGGAACAGCAGCGCATCTTCCTGCGCCAGGTCTATTACGCCGAGCTGCGCGAAGGTGGACGGGAATATACCGATGCAGAAGGGCCCCGCTTCGGCTCCTACCTGCGCGGGCGCGAAGCCATCGCCACGCTGATGCCAGACAGGAATGCGGCCGGTGCGACGATCGACCGTACCGGCGACATCGTGATGTACGGTGGCTCCGGCGTGCGTACCGAGGCGGGCGGCAACATCGAGCTGATGGCACCGGGTGGGCAGATCGTGATCGGTGTTCAGGGCGTGGTGCCACCTGCCAGCGCCGGCCTTGTCACCCAGGGGCAGGGCGATATCCGCCTGTTCAGCCAGGACAGCGTGCTGCTGGGCCTGTCGCGGGTGATGACCACGTTCGGCGGCGACATCCTGGCGTGGTCGGAGCAGGGTGACATCAATGCCGGTCGCGGTTCGCAGACGACGCTGCTGTACACGCCACCGCGTCGCGTCTATGACGGCTGGGGCAATGTGATCCTGTCGCCGCAGGCTCCCGCCAGTGGCGCCGGCATCGCGACCTTTAACCCCATCGCCGAAGTACGACCGGGCGACGTCGACCTGATCGCACCGCTGGGCACCATCGACGCGGGCGAGGCCGGTATCCGCGTCTCGGGCAACATCAACCTGGCGGCGCTGCAGGTGCTCAATGCCGCCAACATCCAGGTACAGGGCGAGAGCAAGGGCCTGCCGGTGCTGGCATCGGTGAACGTCAATGCGCTGGCCTCGGCCAGTGCGGCAGCCAACAGCGCCAGCCAGGCGGCACAGGATGTGATGCGCAAGAGCCAGGACGAGGCACGGCGCAACCAGCCGTCGGTGATCAGCGTGCAGATCCTCGGCTTCGGCAGTGGCACCAGCACCATCAATCCGCCGGCGCGTGGCAACACTGCCAACAGCGGCTATGACGCCAACAGTGCCTTCCAGTTCCCGCAGGCAAGTCGCGACGAGGGCACGCAGCGCCGGTAGGTGCCGTCCTTGGTCGGCACACGTTGCTGCCCACCAAGGTCGGCAGTAGATCCACGCCATGCGTGGATGCGACCGGGCCGAAAGAACGAACAGCATCGGGCCAGCCGCCACGGAACGGCAGCGGCCCCAGCCAGGACGGCACCGAAGGCAGGGAGCGGCCATCAGCGGTGAGGACCACCGACACGGCGCCGCCGGGTGCAGGAGAGCACCCGGCGGCAGGCTCGGCAGTAGATCCGCGCCATGCGTGGATGGCTGGGCCAGCCTTAGTGCCGACCAACGGTCGGCACCCACCAAAGCAGGCCGGGCAGTAGAAGCCGCTCGGCAGTAGATCCGCGCCATGCATGGATGCTTTGCCTGGAAGGAATCCTAAAGCTCCAGCACGCGCCGGTAACTCAACGGCCCACGCCCATCGCGCAGGCCCAACCGCAGTTCCAGCCCGGTGGCCGGCAGCACTTCGCCGTCGCTGGGCAACATCGCCCACCCGGCACCCAGTTGCCACGCCCGCACCTCGAAGCGCTGCACATCCTGCGCCACCGCGATCCCCTTCGACGGATCCGGTGCGGGCAGGGGGTAGCGATCCGTCGCAGCGCCACTGGCCCGCCATAGCGTGCTTCCCTGTCGCCACCAGCGAACACGTTGCCAGCGCAACCCGTCGCTGCCCAAGCTGCGGGTGATCTCCAGCGCGAAGCTTCCATCCGGATGCCGTTCGCTCACCAGCGAAGGGGGTAGCAGGCGCTGAGGCTGATCCGCCGGGCGCACCGCGCCATTCATCAGCGCATCGTCTGCGCGCATTTCGATGTCGCGCTGGAACTGCTGCAGCACGCGCAGCGCCGTCGTGGTCTCGGCATCGGCCCGGCGCAGGTGTTGGTCGCTGCTGGCCACGCTGTCGAGCGCCCGCCAGCAGATCAGCGCCAGTACGCCCATGATGGTGATCGCAATCATCACCTCGATGAGGGTGAAACCCCGCGCAGCGCGCGTCACGGCGCCGCCGTCCATGGCAACTGCATCCGCGCCAGCGATTGCCGCGGTGCATCTTCGGCCACCACGCTGAGTTCCAGTTGCGGCTGTCCGTCACTCCCTGTGCCGATATGCTGCAGCACCAGGAAACTGCTGCGCCCCTGCACGCAGCGCTGCCGTGCATCCTGCGGCGGCTGCCCGGCCAGGCGCAGCTCCTGCCAGCGGTCCTGCGCACACATCAGTGCCAGCCGACGGTCGCGCAGGCGCGATTGATCATCGGTCGCCACCGCCACCGAACGCATCACCGCCGCCAGCGCAATCGAAACGAGCGCCAATGCGATCAGCACTTCGATCAGGGTGAACCCGCGCATGTTCCGCTTCACTGCACGACCTGCAACTGTCCGCTGCCATCATCACGAAGACGCAGCTGGCGGCCCTGCAACGACAGCCTCAGCTCCCACGCCACGCCGATCCACTCCGGGCTCAGTTCAATCGGCGTGGTCGGTTGCACCGCGATGCCCGCCGGTTGCCATTGCTGCGGACGCAGAAGGTCATCGCGCTGCACGTCAACCCAGCGGGTGCCTTCGCGGCGGCTGAAGCGGTAGCCGGCGGCGTCGGCCTGCCAGCGCAGGGGGCGGCCATCGATGCGCGCCTCGTCGCGCGCCACCTGCAGGCGCTGCGCCAGCCGTTCAGCTTCCTGCCGCAGCTGGCGCGCGGGGTCGAGCAGGCTGCCCAAGCCAAGGCCGATGCCCGCCGTGCAGATGCCGATGATCACCAGCACCACCATCAGTTCCAGCAGGGTGAAACCACGCGGCACGTGCTGCATCGACGTTGCCTCCTGTCCAGGTCGATGCCTGCCAGCGTAGGCCCGCATGATGAAACAAAAGCGTCAGCGGCAGCTGCTAGCGTGGGCAGACACGAACGTGGCGATGGTGCGGAACATGGATGGCAGGCGCTGGGATCGCAATCGCATGTTGACCCTGCTGGCGGCGACGCTGCTGCTGGCGGTGGTGGCCTATTGGGGCGTGACCCTGTCTGCGGTGGCACCGACGGCGGCGGCCAGCGAAACGCACGCAGAGGCCCCTGCACGCCCCCTGTTCGATGCAGTGGCCAGCCTGCCGCTGGTGCGGTTGCTGTCCCCCGGTGCGGTGCAGACCGAGGTGGTCGTGCTGGGCGTGATGGCCGGCGACCACGCGCCGCTGGCGCTGCTTTCGGTGGATGGACGCCCGGCGGAAGCGTATGCGCCCGGCCAACGACTCGGACCCTGCACGGTGCTGGCCAGCATCAGTGCCAGCGCGGTCGAATTGAACCAGGCCGGGCAATCGCGCAGCCTGCCGGTGCCTGGGCTGCCGCCGGTGCCGAGCGATGGCATCGTGCCCGCGGCACCGTAGTGCCGAGCCTACGCTCGGCTGCGTCTGGAAGAACAGTCGAGCCTGGCTCGACTCTACAGAATCCTGCCGAGCAATAGCTCGACCCTTCAAATCCTGCCGAGCGTGGGCTCGGCCCTGCGGCCGCGCAGGCTCATCGCGCCGGACGCTGCGGTACCACCGAACGACCAAAGGCATCGCCCATGCGCTGTCGCGTGCCTTCGAGGTTGTACTGCATCAGCTGGTTGCCCGGCTGCCGCATCAGCCGCTCGGCCTCCGGCAGTGCCGGTGACTTCGCCGCTTTCGATGCCGGCGCCAACTTGCGCTGCAGGCAGTCCCAAGCCGGAATGCGCTCGCCATTGACCTGTACTTCGATGCAGGGCGCGGCGTCTTCCTGCTTCTTCGCCTCGTCGGCGCGCACCGGGGCCAACACCAGCAGCAAGGCAAGGGCGAGGGCAGCGCGCAGTTCCACCATCAGTGATTCACGCATCTCGAATCTTACGCAGCAATCGACGTTCTGCAATGAAGACGTGTGGAGAAGGCAGGGTCCGCCTGCGTGCGTTGCGGTGCCGTCAAAAGATGACAGTGCTGTCACAAAACTGTTGGCGGTTTTGACGCGACGTACACGTCCTGTTGGTAGACCCACGCGCCGCTCCATGGCCCTTTCCTTCGATACGACGCGATGCCTTCGATGACTCCTGTTCCGTGCCGAGCCGTCCGCCTCCCGCTGCGCCTGCATCCGCTGGTGCTGGCCCTGGCGGCGCTGCCGCTGCCGCTGTTCGCGCAGGAGGCGGCGCCCGCGCCCAGCGTGAACATCAATGAGTACATCGTGCGCGGCAACACCGTGCTCGATCCGCGCCAGATCGAACGCGCGGTCGAGCCCTTCCTCGGACCGGGAAAGACCCTGGCCGATGTCGAGAAGGCACGCGATGCCGTCCATGCGCTGTACCAGCAGGCGGGCTACCAGTCGGTCTACGTGGAGCTGCCCGAGCAGCAGGTCAGCGGTGGCGTGGTGCTGCTGAAGGTACAGCAGACACCGATTGGCCAGCTGCGGGTCGTGGGGACGAAGCACGAATCGCCCGAACGCATCCGCGAACGCGTACCGGCACTTGCCGAGGGCAAGGTGCCGGACTTCGACCAGGCGCAGAAGGAACTGACCGCACTGAATGAGGGCGGGCGTCGCCAGGTGATGCCGCTGGTGCGCGAAGGCCAGGTGCCGGGCACGATGGATGTGGACCTGCAGGTCGAAGAGAAGTCGCCGTGGCGTGCCAGCGCGTCAATCAACAACGACCACAGCGCCGACACCGAGAAGCTGCGCCTGAGTGCGTCGCTGGCCTACGACAACCTGTGGAAGCGGGGGCACAGCGCCAACATCGGCGTGTACCTGGCGCCGGAAGATACAAAGCAGGCCAAGGTGTTCTCGGCCTCGTACACGATGCCGTTCGAAGGCACGCCGTGGAGCCTGGAAGCCTCCGGCTACAAGTCCGACAGCCGCGTGCTGAACGCGGGCGGACAGGTCGGTACCGGCACCGGAACCAATGTGATCGGCAACGGCCATTCGATCGGTCTCAAGCTCAACTATCGACTGGCCGGCAGCAGCCAGTGGTGGCGCCAGCTCAGCCTCGGCGTGGACTTCAAGGACACCGAGGAAGACACGCAGATGGGCAAGGAGAGCCTGAAGACGCCGTTGAAGTACGCGCCGATCACCCTGGGGTTTGTCGGTGTGCGCCAGGGCGAGCAGGATCAGTTGAGTATCAATACGCAGCTGGTGGCCGGTACCCGTCGGCTGTTCGGCTATGGCAGTGATGCCATCGGGTTCGGGCAGAAGCGCTACTGGGCAGACCCCAGTTTTGTCGCGTTCAAGGCGGACGTCGCCAACACCCACACGTTCAGCAGCGACTGGCAGTGGTATGCACGCGGCTCGTTGCAGGTGACCGATGCGCCGCTGGTGTCGGCCGAGCAGTTCGCCGCCGGTGGCATGTACACCGTGCGCGGCTATCTGTCGGCCGAGGCGATCGGCGATTACGGCGGCCTGGCCAGCCTGGAATGGCGCACCCCGGCATGGTCGCCGTGGAGCGGCACGGATCTGCGCGTCTACAGCTTTGCCGACGCGGCCTACCTGCGCCTGCGCCAGCCGCTGCCCGAACAGCGTGACAAGTACAACCTGGCCTCGGTCGGCCTGGGCGCGCAGCTGCGCCTGGGTGAACACCTGCAACTGCGCCTGGACTACGCCTGGCCCTACGCCGATGGCCCGGTCACGCGCAAGGACGACCCACGCCTGCATTTCAACATCAGCACCAGTTACTGACCCTTCCCTTGAACATGCGTTCTCCGGAGACCCTTCGCATGGACCGTTTGCTTTCCCGAGTGTTGTTGCTGCTGGCCGCGCTGGTTGCGCTGCCGGCCGCTGCGGCCGATGCCAATTGGTGGCAGGCCGAATGGAAGTACCGCAAGCCGATCACCATCGACGCCGGCCCGCAGGGCGCGGGCCTGGCCGGTGACCCGGGTCGCACCCCGCTGCTGCTGCGCCTGCATACCGGCAACTTCGGCTTCGACGGCACCCAGGATGCGGGTAACGACCTGCGCTTTGTCTCGGGTGATGGCCGCACCGTGCTGGCCCACCAGATCGAACAGTTCGATCCCAAGCTGGGCCTGGCGCTGGTCTGGGTGGACGTGCCGGCGGTCAGCGCTGCGGCGCCGCAGACGATCTGGATGTACTACGGCAATGAAAAGGCCCCCGCCAGCGGCAACGGCCAGCAGGTGTTCGATCCGGACTATACGCTGGTCTACCACTTCGCCGAGGCCAATGCGCCGGCACGCGACACCACCGCTTATGGCAACAATGCCGGTGCGGTGGTGCCGCCGTCGGAAGGCGCGGTGATCGGCCGCGGCGTGCAGCTGGGCGCCGGCCCGCTGCCGCTGCCGGCCAGCGCGTCGCTGGCGCAGGAAGCGGGCGCGCCGCTCACCGTTTCGGCCTGGATCAAGCCGGGCAGCAATAATGCGGCTCAAGCAATCTACGCCCGCCGTGATGGTGCTTCCGAACTGGTGCTGGGCATCGAGAACCGCGTGCCGTTCGTGCAGCTCAATGGCCAGCGCAGCACGCCGGCGCAGCCGGTTCCGGAAGGGCAGTGGGCGCATGTGGCGCTGACCGCAGAGAAGGGCGCACTGCAGTTGTACCTCAATGGCCGCGTGGTCGCCCAGCTGAGCGGCGAGCTGCCGGCGCTGACCACCGCGCCGGTGGTGGGCGCCGATGCGCCGGGCGCGGTGCAGCCGCTGGCCAGCTTCGAAGGCGCGCTGGATGAGCTGCGTATCTCGCGCGTGGCACGTCCGGCCGCGCTGCTGCTGGCCGATGCCACCGCGCAGGGCGCCGACTCGCGCCTGATCAGCTACGGCGCCGACGAGCAGTCCGCCGGGCAGAGCCACTTCGCCTTCATCCTCAAGGCGATGCCGTTCGACGCCTGGGTGGTGGTCGCCATCCTCGGCCTGATGATGCTGCTGTCGTGGGCGATCATGATCGCCAAGGGGCGGCACTTCGGCCGTACCAGCAAGGCCAACGCGGTGTTCACCGAGAGCTTCGGCAAGCTGTCGGGTGTGCCGCTGCGCACCCTGTCCGACATGGACCGCCAGGGCAAGGCACCCACCGCGATGCACGACGGTTCGCTGTGGCGCATCTACCAGGTGGCCATCGATGAATTGCAGCAGCGCCACCAGCGCGACGGCAATAGTGGTTATCTCAGTGGTGCCACCATTGCGGCGATCCGCGCCTCGATGGATGCGGTGATGGTGCGCGAGCAGGAAGCGATGGCGCGGCGCATGAACTGGCTGTCGACCACCATCGAAGGTGCGCCGTACGTGGGCCTGTTCGGTACCGTGATCGGCATCATGCTGGTGTTCGTGGTCGCGGCGATGGCCGGCGCGGTGGACATCAATTCGGTGGCACCGGGCATGGCCGCGGCGCTGCTGTGTACCGCAGCCGGCCTTGGTGTCGCGATTCCGGCGCTGTTCGGCTACAACTACCTGGGCGCGCGCGCCGAGGCGATCGGCGCGGACATGGCGGTATTCATCGACGAGTTCGCCGCACGCCTGGCCGAAGAGCAGGACGGGCGCGGCCCGGCCACGGTCCAGGGCTGAGGGGCGCGTCATGGGCCAGAAGGCGAAGTTCGGCATCAAGAAGCGCGAGAAGGGCATCAACGTGACGCCCTTCGTCGACGTGCTGCTGGTGGTGCTGGTGATCTTCATCCTGACCAGCAACGCCTCCATCCCCGGCATCGAGGTCAACCTGCCGAAGGCGAGCAACAGCGTCGCGCTGGAGAAGCCGAAGACCAAGGCGATCACCATCGACCCCAGTGGACAGGTGTTCCTGGACGCCTACCCGGTGACGATGGCCGAACTGGAAGACCGGCTGCGCACCGAGCGCGCGACCACGCCGGATTTCCCGGTGATCGTGCGCGGTGATGCGCAGGTGCAGTACGCCCGCGTGGTCGAGGTGCTGGACCTGCTGCGGCGGCTGGAGTTGGCCCAGGTCGGCCTGGTCACCGGCAAGGCGCAGGGCTGAGGCATGACGGCCCATCAACCCCCTCGGCCGGAGCCCGGCATGCGCGGTCGCCAGTTGCTGGTGACCGTCGCGCTGGTGCTGGCCGCGTTGCTGGTGCTCGGCATCGCCGTGTGGTGGATGCTGTTCAAGGACACTGCCAGCACCCGTCGGCCGGTGGTGCAGCCGCCGATGCTGGCGCTGCCGCCGCCCCCTCCGCCGCCACCGCCGCCGCCGGAAAAGCCGCCGGAACCGGAAACGCCGCCAGAAGAGACGATGCCCGAACCGGAGCCGCTGGATCAACCGACGCCGGCCGAAGAGCCGACGCCGACGCCGGACAATGCCGATCCGGTGACGATGAACGCCGATGCGCAGGCCGGCGGTGACAACTTCGGCATCCAGTCCGGTAGTGGCGGCGGTTCGTCCGGCGTTGGCCGTGGTGGCGCCGGCAACGCTACCTACGGCCGCTACCTCGGCTACCTGATGCAGCAGGCGATCTCGCGCGATGACAAGGTCAAGCGCCTGGCGTTCCAGTTGCAGGTGAATGTGTGGCTGGCCAACGATGGCCGCCTGGAAAAGGTCGAGCTGGTGCGCGGCAGTGGCAACGAGGAGGCCGACGCGGCCGTGCTCGATGCGCTGCGACGCATCGGCAAGGTCGACCAGGCACCGCCGCCGTCGCTCGATTTCCCCGCCCGCGTGCTGATCCAGGGCCGCCGGCCCGGGGCCTGATTCCCGACCTCCGTGATTTCCCTTCTTTCGATGAGAACCGTGATGAACGACCACGTCCGCGCACGAACCGACTCCCGCCGCCCGCGGCCGGCCCGACGGGCGCTGCTGTGCTGTGCCGTGCTGCTCAGCCTGGCCGCCCCGGCCGGTGCGATGGCCGCCGAAACGACCATGGTCAAGCTGATCAAGGGCCTGATCGCCAGCGGTGCGCTGAAGCCCGAAGACGGCCAGGCCTTGCTGGTCCAGGCCGAGGCCGAAGCAGCGGCTGCACAGCGCACCGCAGCCACCGCACCCGCCACTGCCAGCGGTGGTGTGGCCCTGGAGGCCGGTGACGTGCGCGTGCCGTACGTGCCGCAGAGCGTGCGCGACGGCATCCGTGACGAGGTGCGCCAGGACGTGATGGCGCAGGCCAGGTCCGAGGGCTGGGCGGCACCGAACGAAGTGGCCGAGTGGACCAAGCGCATCAAGGTCACCGGTGACATGCGCGTGCGCAGCGAGTCGCGCTTCTTCTCCGAACGCAACAGCGACATCGTGAGCAACTGGTCGTCGATCAATTCCGGCAACGGCTTCGACACCAATACCAACACCAACCTGCAGCTGCCACCGCTGCTGAACACCCGCCAGGACCGCCGCAACCTGTGGCGCATCCGCGCGCGCCTGGGCATCGAGGCGACCATCGGCCAGCACACCACGGCCGGCGTGCGCCTGGCCAGCGGCAGCAGCAATGGCCCGGTGTCGACCACCGAGCAGCTGGGTGGCGGCCTGAGCAAGAAGGACGTGTGGCTGGACCAGGCCTGGCTGGCCTACAGCCTGGCGGACTGGGTGACGGTGCGCGGTGGCCGCTTCGGCAATCCGTTCTGGACCAGTGACACGCTGTTCTCCAACGACCTCAACTTCGATGGCCTGGCCGCCAACCTGAAGTACGACTTCAACGGCGGGGATCTCGATCTGTTCGGCAACCTCGCGGTGGTGCCGCTGGAGTACACCTCCGACAGCTCGCCCAGCCAGAGCCGGGTCAAGACCCCGAATGAGAACAAGTGGCTGTCCGGTGCGCAGGTAGGTGTGAACTGGCGCTTCAATGACGAGAATACGTTGCGCGCTGCATTGGGCTACTACGACTTCAAGAACATCAGCGGCCGCCTGTCCTCACCGTGCGCCCTGTACGCGGGTGCGGTGGGCTGTGACACCGACTGGTCGCGCCCGGCGTTCATGCAGAAGGGCAACACCCTGATGCTGATCCGCGACATCGCGCGCAATCCGCTGGACCCGGCCAACACGCCGACCCCGCAGTATGTCGGCCTGGCCTCGGCCTTCCGCCTGGCTACCTTGAACCTGCGTTGGGACACGCAGCTGGCACAGGGCGTCGGTCTGCGCCTGGACGGCGATTACATCCGCAACCTGGCCTACGACAAGCAGGCCATGTTCAGCCGCGCCCAGAACGGCATCGTCAACAACTACGGCGCCGGCGGTACCGCCAGCATCGACACCTTCCGCAGCGGCGACACCGCCTGGATGGTGCAGGCCACCTTCGGAGCCACCGAGCTGAAGGAGAAGGGTCAGTGGCAGGCGCTGCTGGGCTACAAGCACATCGAGGCCGATGCGCTGCCGGACGCCTACAACGATCCGAACTTCCACCTGGGCGGTACCAACGCCCGCGGCTACTACGTGGGTGGTGCCTACGCGCTGGACGCGCGCAGCTGGATCAGCGGCAAGTGGATGGCGGCCAAGGAAGTGTCCGGTGCGCCGCTGTCGATCGACGTATTCCAGCTGGAGTTCAACACCGGCTTCTGAGTGGCGGCGTGATGCGGATCACGTAGTGCGTGGCGGGGGCGCAGCGATGCGCCCGTCTAAGGAAAGGAGACCACGCGTTGTTCAAAAGGAGGAGTGGATGAGCCGTCGCAAGCTGTTCGAGAGTCCCGAACCGTACAGCCAGATGCTGGGTGTTGGGCCGGCCTATGTTTCCGTCGAGGGCCTGCGCCAGCACCTGGCCGAGTTCCTGCTGTATGCAGGCCGGCCGGTGGTGATCATGCGCGGGCGCAGCGAGGTGGGCTATTTCCTGCCGGCGCGCTGCTGGCGCCAGCGTGACGATGATCCGCTGGCCGCCGCTGCCGCCGACCAGCTGCTGGATGCGGCCGGTTTCCAGGCCGAAGACATCCGGCAGGTGGAGCAGGAATTCAACGCGATGCGCCAGCGCACCGTGCTGCATTCACGGCGCTGAGCTTTCGCCTCTACAGTAGATCCACGCCATGTGTGGATGGGGTTACGCTGCAGCCCCACGCTCACTGGTGATGCGCGCACCCTCGCGCATCACCAGGGTCACCGGGGTCTTTTCCACCACCTCCAGCAACCGCTGCCACTGCGCATCGCTCAGCTCGGCGCTGGCATGCAGCACGCGGTGCACATGGAAGCGACCATCCGCGTCACGTTCCGAGCGCAGCTCGGCATGGAACTCGCCCAGTTCCCAGCCCTTGCGCTGCGCGTACATGCGCAGGGTGATGGCGGTGCACGCCGCCAGCGAGGCCAGGTACAGGTCGAACGGTGCGAAGCCCTTGCCCTGACCGCCCAACGAGGCGGGCTCGTCCGCATCCACGGCGAATGTGCCGTTGCTGATGTGGTGCAGGTAGTTGTCGGCGGTTGAAACAATGCGTGCGTAGGCCATCACGTTCTCCATCTGTCTGTGGCGTCGAGCCATGCTCGACTGCTCCAAAAGGCGCCGCCGGCCAGGACCGGCGCCGCCATCCAATCACTCGGTACGATCGTACGAGAACTGGATGCCTGCCGTACCACCGGTTTCAATGAAGAGGTTCATGAAGGCCGGCACCGTTTCCGAACGGGCCCAGTCGCGCTGCAGCTCGCAGAACAGCTGTGGCACGCTGATCAGCTGGCCACCGGCCTGTTCGATGCGGCGCAACGCCGCATCGTGCGCGGCCAGCGAGGTGCCGCCGACGGCGTCGACCACCACATACACCTCATAGCCTTCCTTCAACGCATCCAGGGCCGGGAAAGTCAGGCACGCCTCGGTCCACAGCGCGGTCATGATCAGCTTGCGGCGGCCGGTGGCTTCCACCGCCTTGCGGAACTCGACGTCCTCCCAGGAGTTGATGGTGGTGCGGTCGTAGGTGGGGTAGTCACCCAGTACCTTGCGCAGCTGCGGAATTGGCGGCTTGTTCAGGCCGGTCTTGACGTTCACCGTCGAATGCACGATCGGCAAACCATAGGCGACGGCGGCTTTGGCGGTGCCGACGATGTTGTTGACCAGCAGCTGGCGGTCCATCGAGGCGATGGAGTTCACCTGCACCGGCTGGTAGTCGATGATGATGAAGGCGGAATTCTGCGGGGTCAGCAGATGATCGCTGGCCGGGTCGCGGATCGGTTCACTGGACATGGTGGGTCTCCATTGCAGGAGCGGCGCGAGGCCGCGGGGGAATGCCCGGGGGCGGGCAGGGGCAGGATGGCAGGGCAGGGGACGCGGCTATTCGGCGTCCAGGGCGCCGCTGTCGTGCACGATGCGGCCGCCGACCAGGGTGAGCAGCGAGCGCAGCGAGTGGATGCGACGGGCCGGCATGGTCAGGTAGGGTTGGTCGAGCACAGCCAGATCAGCCAGCTTTCCCGCGGTGAGAGAGCCGCGCTCGTCTTCGGCAAACGACAGCCAGGCCGCATTGCGGGTGAACAGGCGCAGTGCCGCATCGCGGGTGATGAGGTTGTCCTCGCTGCGGCGCACGCCTGCCAGTGGCTGGCCGTCAACGTGGTACTGGATGGCCTGCCAGACGCCTGCCACGCCGATGCGGGTGGAGTCGGTGCCACCCGCCACCGGAATGCCTAGCGCCATCGCGGCCCGCACCGGGGCGCTGGACGCCGCAACCTGTGCCGTGTTGGCGGCATGGATCGCGGTGGTTTCGAAGTACGGTCCCATCTGTACGCTGTAGGCCAGCCCGAGCCGGGCCATGCGCTGCAACGTCCGCTGTGACCCGGTGTTCAGGTGCGCGATCGCCCAGCGCAGCGGCCGCAGGTCATGATCGCGCGCCACCACCTCGAAAGCGTCCAGGATGGCATCGGCGGCATCATCGGTGTATGCGTGGATCTCCAGCGGGATGCGCCGCTCCGCGGCCAGCCGGGCGACCTCGATCAGCTCCTGCCGGGCCTCGGCCGGCGGATCGAAGCCAGGCCCCATCAGGACGCCGTCGTTCATGGCGGTGACCAGGTTCTCACCCAGGCCGAGAAAGGCGATGTCGCCATCGTCGTGCCGGTTCGGGCGGAACGCCATCACGTTGCGGAACCACTCGGCTTCATCACCGTGGGTGCCGGCCGGAATGCGGTAGCCGGCGCGCAGCGTCAGCCCGCCCTGGTCGCGTAGCTTGAACAATGTTTCGTAGGACGATGGTGGGCCGGCGGAGGGATCGATGAAACCGGTCACGCCCTGCGCGTTGAGGGCAGCGAAGAAGGTCCGCAGGCTCTTTTCGTGATCGGCGCTGGCACTGATCTGCGCGAACAGTGCATTGAATGGACCGATGCCACCGGACAGGCGGCCGGTGGCCTGTCCGTCATTGTCGCGCTCGACGATGATGCCCGGGGGCAGGCGGGGCTGCTCGCCCTGCAGATCCAGCGCTGCGATGCCGGCACGGTTGAGCAGGGCGAAGTCGTACAGATGCTGCACGTAGACCGGCCTGTCTGGCAGGGCGGCATCGAGCTCGGCGCGGGTCGGGGCCCGGCCCTCCGCGAACTGTTCGGGATGCCACGCACCGACCACGGCGGCCCATTGCCCGTCAGGCTTGCGCTGGGCATCGCGCTGCAGCCGCTGCAGCGCCTCGGACAGCGTGGGAGCGTCGAACCAGTAGGTTTCGAAGGTGAACGTCTGGCCGCCACGGACTGCGTGGATGTGCGTGTCGATCAGGCCCGGAACGACGGTGCGCCGTTGCAGGTCGATGACCCGGGTGCTGGGGCCGATATGACGTTGCATGGCGCGGTCACTGCCGACCGCCAGGATTCGCTCGCCGCGGATGGCAAGCGCGCTGGCACGTGGCGTATTGCTGTCCTGGGTCAACAGCAGGCCATTGCGCAGCACCAGGTCGGCCGGCTCGGCCGCTGCCGCCACGGTTGGCAGCACAAGCGTGAAGAGGAGGAGCAGTACGCGCATGGAAGTGTCTCGCTCTGGGGGGAGGGGGCAATCGCCGCGGGGCGCTGGGGTGGCTGGGGCATCCAGTGCTTCCCCGGTGATGTGGACCCGCCATCGGCGGGTTGTTGGGGCGTCGCGGCCTCAGTAGCGCCAGAGCGCCTCAAGGCCGATGAAATGGACGGTGTCGGCGCGGCCGGTGTCCCGGATGAAGCGCCCCGGCCTGAAGATCGAATAGGCCGCTTCGACGCTGAGCTGGCGGGAGATCTCGCGCCCCAGTACCAGATCCGCCTGCGTGCCGATGTACCGGGCGCGGCTGTTGCCCGCCGGCCGCAGCAGGTTTCCGGCAGCGCCATACACGCCGTCGCGCACGCTCTGCCGCCAGTAGAAGACGGCTGCACTGGCCAATGACCAGCCACCACCCAGATCCAGTTCCAGCGAGGGGTGCAGGTTGATCAGGTTGCTCGGGCCGACCTGGCCGCTTTCGCCGAAGTACTTGCCCTTCGGGAACATCACGTTGAAGGTCTGCAACGCGCGATCGTCGGGGTCACGGTCGCCGCTGATGATGTTGGCCTTCAGGCCGAGCCGTGGCGACAGCGGCCACGCATCGAAGCGATGGCGCACATCGCTGGCGACCGACCACGCACGTACCGGCGCGCCGGCGAAACTGCCGTACTGGAAGAATCCCTCCAGGTCCCAGCTCCATCCGTTGCGACGACCCGACCAACGGCTGCCAAGCGTATTGCGGGTTTCGGCACCTTCTCCCTGATCGTAGCGGGCGCGATCGCTGGACAGGCCCAGGTAGTAGAGATCCAGGCCGGTATCGCGGTGGTTTCCGGGGTCCTGGAAGGTGGTGTACACGCCCCACACGCGCCGCTGCGGATCACCACGGTCATTGAAGGAACCCATGGCATTGCGTACCGGGCGCAGCAGGAAGGCTTCGGTACGGGAGTGCGACGTCCGCCACGCGAGCAGGCCACCGTCGAATGCGCGCAGGACATTGGGTCCATAGCGCACCGAAACCAGGCGCTCGCTGCCGTAGGCCAGTACCTGCCGGCCCACGCGCAAGGTCGCACCTGCGTCGCGCGAGGTCAGCGAAAGATCGACGAAGCCCTGCAGGACCTCGGCGCCGGTATCGTCCACCGGGCCGATGGTGCTGTCGTCGCGACGGGCATGGTTCAGGTTGAGCTGGGTGAAGACCCTGGCATGCTCGTTGAGCTTCAGATCGGCATACGGCAGCGCACGATAGAGCGCACTGCCGTCGCGCTTGACAGGTGCGTGCCCGAACTCATTACTGGTGTAGTGCTCGTAGCGCGCACGCAACTCGGCGCCGACGGTCAGGCTGCCGGATGCACCGAACGGCATCCATTTTCCCTTCTCCCACCAGGCGCCGGAACGGAAGGCCGGATCCTGCAGGTAGCGGTAGTCTTCGCTGTAGCGCCACGGATCGATGGCGGGTGGTGACGGCACGATCTCTTCCGCGCCGGCTGCAGCGGCTAACAGGGCGGCAAGCGCGCCCATCGAACGCGCCGCGATGCCCGCTGCAGGGGAAACTGGCCAACGCATGATCGCCTCCGGTGCAGGATGGAAGAAGGAAAGACACAGCAGGGCGGCGGCACTGTGGCGCACCGCCCCGCATGGCGTCAGCTGCGCTGCGAATCCAGCTGTTCGTGGTTCTTCTGCACGTCCTGCGCCTTCAGGTAGCTTTCGATCAGCAGCTGGTAGTTCGGGAAGATCTTCGTGTAGACCTCGGCCCACTGCTGGGCATCGTCGCGGTTCCAGGTGCGCTGGATCTCCGAGGCCACCGCGGCGGTGTCCATCGGCACCACGCCTGCCTGCACCACGCGGGCCAGGGTGATCTCCTCGGCCATCTTCGAGTAGGTGCCGGACGCGTCGATGACTGCGAACACCTGGTAGCCATCGGCAACGGCGGCGATCGACGGGAAGGCCATGCACACGCTGGTGATGGTGCCGGCAATGATCAGCTGCTTGCGGCCGGTGGCCTTCACTGCGGCAACGAATTCCGGGTTGTCCCAGGCGTTGATCTCACCCTTGCGTGCCACGTACTGGGCATGCGGGGCGGCGTCGTGGATCTCCGGGATCAGCGGGCCGTTCGGGCCCTGCGGAACAGAGGCGGTGGTGATCACTGGCATCTTTGCCAGCGTGGCCATCTTCGCCAGCGCGGTGGCGTGGGCGCGCACGCTGGTGAACGGCATGTCACCGATGGTCTGGAACAGGCCGCTCTGATGGTCGATCAGCAGCATCGCGGCGTTGTCCGGATCGATCGCCGGGCGGGCACCGTTGAAGTTGGCGGGGGTACTCATGGTCAGTCTCCTGGAGAAGGTGGGCGATGGCCCGGAAGGTGCGGCGGGCCAATGCCCGCCGCATTGAAACGATCAGTGCGCGATCTGGCCGAAGCGGCCGCTGTTGAAGTCCTTGACCGCCTGCGCGATCTCGGCCTGACTGTTCATCACGAACGGGCCATAGCCCACCACCGGCTCGTCGATCGGTTCACCGCTGAGCAGCAGCACGGTGGCGTCGCTGTCGGCGTCGACGAACACGTCCTCGCCGCTGCGGTCGAAGGTGACCAGCTGTGCCTCGCCGACCGGCTGGCCGCCGTTGATCCGCACCGTGCCCTTCAGCACCACCAGCGCCAGCGTGCGGCCATCGGCCACCGGCAGTTCGGCGTGGTGGCCCTGCCGCAGGCGGATGTCCCAGACATCCATCGGCGTGTGGGTGCGGGCCGGGCCGGCATGACCGTCGAAGCGGCCGGCGATGACACGCACCCGGCCGGCGCCTTCAGGCAGTTCAACCGAGGGGATCTGTGCGTCGAGCAGGGTCTGGTAGCCCGGTGCACCCATCTTGTCCTGCGCCGGCAGGTTCACCCACAGCTGGACCATGTCCAACGTGCCGCCGCGCTTGCTGAACTCCGGTGTGTGAAACTCCTCGTGGAGGATGCCGGAGGCCGCGGTCATCCACTGCACGTCACCCGGGCCGATGGTGCCGCCGGCGCCGGTTGAATCGCGGTGGGCGACCTCGCCCTCATAGACGATGGTGACGGTCTCGAAACCGCGATGCGGATGCTGGCCGACCCCGCGCGGGGTATCGCTGGGGGCGAAGGTATAAGGGCCGGCGTAGTCCAGCAGCAGGAACGGGCTCAGGTGCTGGCCGTGGGTGTTGTAGGAAAACATCGAGCGGGCGGGGAATCCGTCGCCCACCCAGTGCGGGCGCGGGGCGCTGTAGGTACCGGTGACACGCTTCATGGCGATCTCCTGGCCGGGGCTGCCGGCCGCTGTTCTTCGTTGCAGGAGACGATATCGCCGCGACAATTGGGCCGGTAGACGCCAATATTTGCCGTCATAGTCCTATCTGGTGAACAATTGGTGCGCGCCTTGCGCCACAGGAGATCGCCCCGTGTTCATCGCTGATATCCGCCGTTGCGACCTCAACGACCTGTTCTACTTCGCCATGGTGGTCGAGCACGGCGGCTTCTCGCAGGCCGGCCGGGCGCTGGCCATGCCGAAGTCGAAATTGAGCCGGCGCATCGCGCTGCTGGAGGAACGGTTGGGCGTGCGCCTGATCCAGCGCTCGACCCGGCGTTTCTCGGTCACCGAGGTCGGCCAGGACTACTACCGCCACTGCAAGGCGATGCTGGTCGAAGCCGAAGCAGCCGAAGAAGCGATTGCGATGTCGCGCGCCGAGCCGCGCGGCACGATCCGCCTGGCGTGCCCGATCGCGATCCTGCACGCGCGCATCGGCCCGATGCTGGCCGACTTCCTGGCCCAGCACCCGCAGGTGACGGTGCAGCTGGACGCCACCAACCGGCGCGTCGACGTGGTGGGCGAGGGTGTGGACGTGGCGATTCGGGTGCGGCCGCCGCCACTGGAGGACAGCGACCTGGTGGTACGCGTGCTGGCGCGTCGCGTCTGGTGTACCAGTGCCAGTCCGGCGCTGCTGCAGCGGCTGGGCACGCCGCAGGTGCCGGCCGACCTGGCGATGATGCCGACCGTCGATCTGGCATCGCCCAGCCAGCAGCATGTATGGGAATACACCGGGCCGGACGACGTGCTGGCCAGCGTGCACCATCGACCGCGGCTGGTCAGCGATGACATGATCGCGTTGCGCACCGCTGCGGTGGCCGGGGTGGGGTTGTTGATGCTGCCGCGGATGATGATCAGTGACGAACTGGCCAGTGGCGCGCTGGTGACGGTGCTGCCGGAGTGGGTGCCCAAGCATGGCATCGTGCACGCGGTGTTTCCGTCGCGACGCGGCCTGTTGCCGGCGGTGCGTGCACTGATCGATTACCTCGCCGAACGCTTCGAGGCGCTGGAGGAACCCTAACTCTTCCATCCACGCATGGCGTGGATCTACTGGACCTGCGCCTTGGTAGATCCACGCCATGCGTGGATGAGGCTCTCGGCCGCGGCTTGCCGCCTGCGGCCGTGCAGCCCACAATCCACGTCCGGACCGTCGCCATCACGCCCATCATTCCCCGGTCCGGCCTTGGCACCTATGTCTCCCAATGCCCTGGCGCTGGTCGAGCTGCTGATCCGCGAGCGCCGTGCGTTGTCTCGCTTCATCGCGCGCTATCTCGACCCGGCCAGTACCGAGGACACCCTGCAGAACCTGTACCTGAAGGCCAGCAGCGTGCCCGGCGATCCGCCCATCCTGGAGCCGCGCGGCTATCTGTACCGGATGGCCTACCATCACGCGCTCAACCGCAGCCAGTCCGACGCCCGCGAGCGGCGTGCGATGGCCGAGTACGCCCTCGACATGGCCGAGGCGAGTCGCGATGGCGAGGCGCAGGCGCTGGACCAGGCGCAGCTGCGCGAGATCACCCAGACCATCCTCGCGCTGCCGGCCCAGGTGCGTGAGTGCTTCGTGCTCAACCGCTACCTGGGCCTGAGCGAGCGCGAGATCGCCGCCCGGCTGGGTATTTCCAAGAGCCTGGTCGGCAAGCATGTGCTGCGCGCGGCGCTGTTGATCCAGCAGCATCAGCAGGGAGTGCATTGATGAGCTGCGATTGCCGTGGGCAGATCGCGCCCGCCGTTGTCACAACAGGAAGGCGCACCCGTTCGGGGTGCGGCAGGCCACAACCATGAACACGTCCGAACCCTCGCCGCGTCAGGCCAGGCAGGCGTTGCGCTGGGTGATCCGGTGCAGTGCAGGCCCGCTGCCGGAACGCCAACAACGAACCCTGCAGCGCTGGCTGCAGGCCGATCCCCGCCATGCGCTGGCATGGCGCCAGCAGCAGGCCTTCTGGCAGGGGCTGGATGCCGCTGGGCCGGAGGTGCTGGCCGCACTGCCCGGGCTGACGGCTGATCGCCAAGGGCTGCGTCCGATCGCACCGCGCCGCCGCCTGCCGTGGCTGTTGGCCAGTGCCGCCTCCGTGGTACTGGTGGTCGCGGCCGCACCGCAGGCGTTGCTGCTGGCACGCAGTGACCTGCACAGCAGCGATGCACCGCGCGTGGTGCAGCTGGAGGACGGCAGCACCGCCGTACTCGATGCGGGCACCGCATTGGCGGTTGAGTTCGATGGCCAGCGGCGGCGCCTGCACCTGCTGCGCGGCCAGGCCTGGTTCCAGGTGGTGCATGAACAGCGACCGTTCCAGGTCGAGGCCGGCGGTGGCCAGATCCGTGACATCGGCACCGCCTTCAGCGTGTCGATGCAGGACACCACGGTCGTGACTCAGGTCAGCGAGGGCGTGGTCGATGTGCGCCCCGGCGATGGCAGCGTGCAGCGCCTGCATGCCGGGCAGGCACGGGTGTTCCGTGACGGTCGCTGGCTGCGGCCGGTGCAACTGGAAGATCTCGAGACGATGGCGCCGTGGCGGCGTGGCGAGGTAGTGATCGACGATCAGCCGGCCGCGCAGGCCATCGCTGATCTCGCGCGCTACCGCCGTGCACCGGTCTGGGTACTGGGCGGGCAGGGCGCGGACGTACGGGTCAGTGGTCTGTTCCATCTGCAGCAACCGGAGGCCGCCATCGATGCGGTGGCCGCGCAGGCAGGGCTGCGTGTGCAGCGCTTGCCCGGCGGCGCGCTGGTGGTGTGGTGAGGCTCGCGCAACTGCCCGGATGAACCGGTCGCATGAAAAAAACATGAAAAAACCGTGGGCAATCGCCACATCGCGCTGTCTATAGAGGTATAGCCAGAGCGAAACACCGTTTCTCCTCAAGCCAGACATGCCACCGGCACCGGATGTGCCCGTGGTTCCGCCACGCTTGAGGAGTTCCCGTCCATGCCGTCCACGGCATCCGCCTGTCATCGTCGCACCACCGCTCTGGCCCTGGCTGTTTCCACCGCATTGCTGCCGCTGGCCTGGGTGCCGGCCGTGCAGGCGCAGCCGGCGATCGTCGCGCCGCTGCGCCAGTACACCATTCCGGAGCAGCCACTGGCTGATGCCGTACGCGCCTTTGGCCGCCAGGCCGATGTGCAGGTGGTGTTCCGCAGCGACTTGGTGGACGGCCGCCGCTCCAGCGCAGTGAAGGGTGAGTACAGCCAGATGCAGGCGCTGCAGCAGCTGTTGCGCGGCAGCGGCGTGCGTGCACAGCGCGGCATGGACGGTACCTGGAGCCTGCGGGCCGCAGCGGAGGCGGGTGAAGGGGAAGGGGTGCGGGTGACCGAAACACTGGACGTGGCCGGTCGCCTTCAGTCGGAAGGGGGTGAGGCCCGCGATCGGCGTGGCTACGACGATGTGTTCGCGCTGGACATGACCACGGCGTATTCGGGGCGCGACCGGGTGGAGCGTTACCGTGGCTCCAATCCGGCCGACGTAGTCAAGGATCTGGTCGGTGTGTTCAGTGGCGATGCGCGCAACAGCGGCGCGCTGGACGTCAACATCCGTGGCATCCAGGGGCCCGGGCGGGTGCCGGTCAGCATCGACGGCGGCGAACAGGCGCTCACGGTATGGCGTGGCTACAACGGCGTCAGCAACCGCAACTACATCGATCCCAACCTGATTGGTGGCATCCAGGTCATCAAGGGGCCAGGGCTGGTGCGCGATGTGCACAGCGGGATCGGTGGCGCGCTGGTGATCAAGACCATCGACGTCGATGACGTCGTCGCTGCCGGCGAGCGCTTCGGCGGGGAGCTGAAGATCGAAGGCAGCAGCAATGCGGTGGCACCGCGCCTGCCGCGGCTGCACACCGGCGAGGACTACCGCACCGTGCCGGGTTTCCCGCAGGGCTCGCCGAACTCACCCTACGACGACCGCACCCTGGTGGTGCCGGTGAAATCGCGTAGTGGCAACAACCCCTTCGATGGCGAGGACCAGGCCTGGCGCCTGGCGCTGGGCGTGCGTGGCAACAACGTCGACCTGATGGCCGCCTATGCCTGGCGCAAGCGCGGCAACTACTTCTCCGGGTCCAACGGTAGCGCCTACTACGACCAGGACCGGCGCGAGCAGTTCGAGTACCAGGGCATCGACTACATCACCACACTGGCGCGCTACTTCAAGCCAGGCGATGAAGTGCCCAATACTTCCAGCGAACAGGAATCCTGGCTGGTCAAGGGCAGCTGGCAGATCAACGATGACCAGCAGTTGAAGGCGACCTGGCGGCGCACGCTGTCGCACTACGGCGAGATCATGCCGTCGCGCATCCTGTCGGCCCCGGACTACGGTCGCATCCAGTGGCCGCTCAGCCGGGTCGATTCGGATGCGTGGAACCTGGAGTACCGTTTCCAGCCCGCTGGCAGTCGTTGGCTGGACCTGTACGCCAACCTGTGGCGCACGGAAACGGAAAGCGATACCTACAGCGCTGGCGGCTTCCCGAACTTCGCAGTGGGTGATCCGGCGTGGAATCCGGACGCCAGCCCGATCCTGCGCAACACCGCGCTGGCCAACGCGCGCAATGACCGCACCGGCCTGATCCTGAGCAACCGCTTCGCGCTGCATTCGACCCTGGACCTGACCGTGGGCGGCAACTGGCAGTACGAGAAGCTGGGGTCCCGCGATCCGTACTTCGGCACCACCGATGGCTGGCGCATGTTCCCGCGTGCCGGGCGCCGCCAGGAGGGTGAAGGCTACCTCACCCTGGAGTGGCGGCCGGTCGACTTCCTCACCCTCAATGCAGGCGTGCGCTACAGCCGCTACTGGGCCTTCGACGATTTCCTCGAGGCGCACCCCGAGCTGCTGACCAAGGGCGTAGGTGGCAAGGAAGCGCAGTACACCGTGAACGAATTGCCGCCCCGTCCCGCCAATCTGCAGGCCCGCATCGACGCGTTGGAAGCACGCCGCGCCGTATGGGAAAAGCGCGGCATGGGCTGGTTCATCGACGACAGCATCCGTGCGTTGCTGGCACCGTACGAGACGCCGCGTCCGGTCCGGTACACGCGGCCCTGGCTGCCCGATGCCGATGGCAACTACACCCGCGCCGCCAATCCCTGCCTCAATGGCGAAGTGGCGGCCATTCCCGGCGTGCAGCCGGTGTTCGCCGGCAGCGACCAAGTCTGCAACATCGGCAACAGCGTACAGTCACAGCCGGTCGATGGACGCAACAGCCGCCGCCGCGACCATGCCTGGCTGCCGACCTTCTCGGCCACCGCACACCTGTCCCCGGCGGCCCGTGCCTACGTGCGTTACAGCGAAGCGGTGCGCTTCCCGAGCATGTTCGAAAGCACCATCGCCTTCTCCGGCAGCCTCAATCCGCTGCATGCGCTCAAGCCCGAGCACGCCTACAACTACGAAGTGGGCTACGTGCACAACCTGTCGGCCCTGTTCGGCAACACCGCCGATGCCGACGTCAAGCTGGCGTACTACGTGCACAAGACCCGTGACGTGATCGAACGCGATGGCAACTTCCTGTTCGACAACATCGACAAGCAGACCATCCGTGGTATCGAACTGCAGGCCCGCTTCGACAACCGGCGCTTCTTCACCGATCTGGGCATCACCCGCACGCTGGAAAACGAGGTGTGTGACGAGAGCACGGCGGTGCTCCTGGACGCGAACCGCGGCCTGGTTCCGAACTGCGTGCAGGATGGTTTCGTCGGTGGCTACCTGCTGACCCAGGCCATTCCAAAGCTGTCGATCAACTGGTCGCTGGGCACGCGCCTGTCAGATGAGCGCCTGGAACTGGGCAGCCGCATCGTGCACTACCAGCGGCACGAGAACCCTGACCTGCAGGTCTACCGTGAGCGCCTGCTGAGCGGTGGCAGCGGCCTGCTCTGGCAGAACGTGCCGTTCACCTGGGGAAACATCACCACCGTCGATGCCTATGCGCGCTGGCGCTTCAACGAGCATGCCAGCGTCGAGCTGGTCGGCAGCAACCTCGGCAACCGCTACTACGTCGATCCAGCCACGCGCTCCACGCTGCCGGCCCCGGGTCGCACCCTGAAGCTCGGCGTCACCGCGCGCTTCTGATCTCCCACCTTCACGCGTTGTACCCGTAGTTCCCTCAACCAAGGAGCAATACCATGAAAATGATCTCCCGTTCGGTGCTCGCCGTTGCCGCCTCGCTGGCTCTGGTCGGTGCCGCGCATGCTGCCGATATCGTCGGTGCCGCCAGTGCCAGGACCGATGCCGAGCTGTACGTGGCGGTTGGCGAATCGCAGGTCAATGGCGGCCCGCACCGCGCTGGCAAGGCCGGCATCGGTGTCGGTACCGTGTCCCAGGCCAAGCCGGTGGACTTCCAGGGCCTGAGCGCCTACTCGGCACCCACCACCGTCAATGGCGTGACGGTACGTACCCTGGCCATGCCGATCACCGGCGCACCGGGCAGCCACGCCGGCATGGGCCACTTCAACTTCGTCAAGGTCGGCAGTGGCGATGTCTGGTTCGGCGAATGGTCCAAGGATGGCGCTGCCGGTGGCTTCAACAACCGCCAGGTCTACTTCGTTGGCGACCGCGCCGGCACCACGCTGCCCGCCGGCGTGGCGTCCTACACCGTGGCCGGCCTGAACAAGTTCAACGGCAGCAACCTGCTGAGCGGCACCTTCGACGCCGACTTCGGCGCCGGCACCCTGGATGGTGCGCTGTCCGGCAATGGCCTGACCCTGGCCATCGTTGCCAACATCAACAGTGCCGATGCATCGTTCGCCGGTTCGGCCAACGTCAATGGCAGCGTCAACGGCACCACCCAGGGCCAGTTCTTCGGCGCCAACGCGGCCACCCTGGCCGGCATCGCCACCTTCGCCGGCAACAGCCAGTACGACACCGCCTTCGGCGGCAGCAAGAACTGATTGCCACGCCCCTGACGGGGCAGGGCAGGGACAAGCCGCGATCCGCCAGTCCCTGCTTCGGCCCGCTGCATGCACCGCCACGGATCGACCATGCGCCATCCCATCTTCCTTGTGATCCTGTTGCTGGCGGCTGCCGATGTGCGCGCCCAGCAGGATGATCTTCGTCGTGTGCTGGAGCAGGGCAGCGAGCTGCGCCACCAGCAGCAGGACCAGCAGCGCCTGCAGCAGGCCGAGTCGGCGCGACCGACCATCACCATCGACGGCCAGACCCTGCGCGTGGAGCGCACGGTCGACGATCTGGGCCAGGCGCTGTACCTGTCGCTGCAGCATCAGCAATGGGGCGCAGCGCAGCGCTTCCTGGACGAATACATCGAACTGCCCGGCCACGACCCGTTGCTGCGCCACTACGCGCAGGGCGGCCTGGCGCGGGTGGCCGGCAATCACCACCGCGCGGCCAACGAGTACGAAGCACTGCTGGCGGCGCAGCCGGATTTCCTGCCGGCCCGCCTTGAGCTTGCACGTGTCCATGCCGAGGACCAGCGCGACCGCGATGCGGAGGCGTTGTTCACGGCCATCGCCGGTGGCATCAATGCCGACGACCCCACTACCGCGGGTGTACGCGGACGGGTGGACGCCTACCTGGCCGCACTGCAGGCGCGCAGGCGTTGGAAAGGAGCGCTGGCAGCCGGCCCGGCATGGAGCGACAACATCAACCGCAGCTCGGCCAGCCGCACCTGCCTGTTCGGAGTGGGCGACACCTGCATCATCCAGCGCAATCTTCCCGATGCCCAGCGCGCCATCGGCCTGGACTACGACGGCAACCTGGAGCGTCGCTGGGCACTGGCCGGTCATCACGGCGTCTATGTGCGCGCGCTTGCGTTCGGCCAGGCATGGCGCGGGCACAGCGCCTACAACGAGCTCAATGCGAGCGTGCAGGCGGGCTATAGCTGGCGCAGCGCTCGGCATACCCTGCAGATCGCGCCGAGCTATGACTACCAGGGCCTGGGCAACCGGGCCCTGCAGGGCGGCAGCGGGCTGCATGGCGAATGGCAATATGCATTGAACGGGCGAAGCCTGCTCAGGCTGGAGGCCGACTGGAAGCGCCAGCGCTATCGCCAGGGCGGCCTGGCCAGCAATTACGACGGTGAGCTGGCCGCGGTGTACGCCACCTGGTTCCGTGCGCTCAACCCGCGCTGGACCCTCTTTGCCGGGCTGGACCTGAGTGACAGCCGCGCCGCCAATCCGGCCAACGGCTACCGCCAGCGTGGACTGCGCCTGGGGGCGGCGCGCCAGTGGACGGGCACCACCGCCACCGTGTTCGTGTCGTTGCGCGAGCGCGACTACGAGGCGTGGAGCCCGCTGCTGGAGGCGCGGCGTGAGGACAGCGAACAGAACCTGATTGCTGTCGTGCGCAGCGAGCGCCTGGCGGTGGCCGGGCTGGTGCCCAGCCTGAGCCTGCGCTACGCGCGCATCGACAGCAACGTCGGCTGGCTGTACAGCCACGACCGCAGCCTGCTCAGCCTGAAATGGGAACGGGCCTTCTGAACGCGCCGCTGCGCTCCACGGTGAACGCGCCGTGGCCGCGATCTTCATTCATCATCACGCGCTCTTGTAGCCCGTTTCGCGCATCCTTCGGGTGTTGCGGCAGAGCTGGGCCGCGTGTATCGAGGAGCGCCGGTCGTGCTGGAAGCGGGCAACAAACCAGAGGGCCTGAAAGGGCTGCGTGTACTGGTGGCGGAGGATGAATTCGCCATCGCGATGTTTCTGGTCGACTATCTGGAGCTGAAAGGCGCACAGGTGGTGGGGCCTGCCGGTGACCTGCAGGCGCTGGGGCGGCTGGTCGATACCCATCCCATCGATGTGGCATTGCTGGACATCAACCTGGGCGGTGAGCAGGTCTATCCGCTGGCCGATCGGCTGGCCGAGACGGGTATCCCCTTCCTGCTGACCTCCGGTTACGACGACAACCTGCCCAGCCGCTTTGCCAGCGCGCCGCGCTGTACCAAGCCTTATCACATCGAAGCGCTGGTGCAGCAGCTGGCCGCGCTGGTGGCGGCGCCGCAGGTCTCTGCGGGCATTGCCTGATTGCGCGGCATGTCGCGCCGTCCTGAAGACATCCACGCCGCCAGGCTGCGTGGCCAGATGCCACCTGCACCGCAGCTGCATGTGCGCCACGATGGCATGGCCGCGCGCATCGCCCGCCACGACTGGTCATCCACGCCGTTGGGTGCCTGCGAGCAGTGGCCGCCCCACCTGCGCGCCACCGTCGACCTGATGCTGGCCCATGGTTTCCCGATGATCGTGCTGTGGGGTGAGCAGCTGGTGCAGCTCTACAACGATGGCTATGCCGAGATTCTGGCCGACAAGCATCCCGGAGGGCTCGGCCAGCCGACCCGCGAGTGCTGGCCCGAGGTCTGGCATATCAATGGACCGATCTACCAGCGCGTCTGGCAGGGCGAAACCATCACCTACGAGGACAAACTCTATCCCCTGGCGCGTCGCGGGCGGTTGGAGGATGTCTGGTTCACCATCACCTACAGCCCGATCCGTGGCGAGGAAGGGCGCATCAACGGCGTGCTCGTGACCATGTTCGAGACCACAGCGGCGCATGTGGCCCAATCGGCACGCGAGCGCGAAGAGCAGAAGCGGCGGGAGGCGGACCGGCGCCTGGCATTGGCCTTCAAGGTGCTGCCGGTGGGCGTCTGCATTGTCGACACCGAAGGGCGCCTGCAGCTGTCCAACGACCAGATGCGTGCCTACCTGCCCAGCGGCATGGTGCCCTCCACGGATGAGGTGAACCTGCATCGCTGGCGTGGCTGGCATGCGGACGGCAGCGCCATCGGGCCGGAGGATTTCGCCATCGCCCGTGCGATGCGCGGCGAGACCGTGGTGCCGGGGCTGGAGTTCCAGTATCTGCATGACGATGGGCGCGCGCGCTGGACCCGGATCGCGGCCGCGCCCCTGCGCGATGGCGACGGTGAGGTCAGCGGCGTATTTGCCATCGCCGTGGACATCGACGATCTCAAGCGTGCCACCGAGCGCCAGTCTGTATTGCTGGCCGAACTGCAGCACAGGGTGCGCAACATCATGTCGACCATCCATGCCATTGCCTGGCGGACCCGCGAGTCGGTCAGCAGCGTGGATGAATACGCTGAACGGTTGTGCGGGCGACTGATGTCGCTGGCGCGCACGCAGAGCCTGCTGACCCGCGGCGCCAATGCCGGGGTCTGCCTGCGTGGCATGCTCCATGAGGAGATCGCGGCGCAGACGCCGGCAGCGGCGGCCTACCGCCTGCAGGGCGAGGATGTGCTGCTGCCGCCGAAGGCGGCCGAAGTACTGTCCCTGGCGATCCACGAGTTGGCGAACAATGCCCTGCGGCATGGCGCACTGACCCATGAGGATGGCCGGATCGAGGTGACCTGGGATCTGCAGGTTCAGGCCGGCCAGCCATGGCTGGGCCTGCACTGGTGCGAGCGCCATGCCGAAGTGGAGGACTGGGAGCAGCCCCGGCAGCGTGGCCTTGGCCGGGCGCTGATCGAGCAGCGCGTGCCCTACGAACTCGCCGGCAGCGGCGAGCTGCGCTTTGGCCCGCAGGGCCTGGATGCCTGGATCCGCTTTCCGCTGCGCGAGCGAGACAGCCTGCTGCAGACCGATGCTCCCGGCGCGGCGGCGGGCGGTTCCGGCAGGTAGAGGTCCATTTATCCCCAATTGGGCCAAATTGGGCATAATGGCCTCAATTGTCCCCGTCTGGAGCCGTGCCATGACCCTGCCGCTGGATCTGCCTGGCCTCGAAAAGGCCCCCGCGTCGTCGGTGAAGACCCGTGGCTGGCCGAGCCTGATGCGCACCGTGCGCGAGAAGCAGGCGCTGGTCATCACCAACCACAACCACCCCGAAGCGGTGATCGTGGACATCCGCACCTACCAGGAACTGCTGGCCAAGGCCGCTGGCGGCGATGCCGGTGAGCGCAGCGAAGAACTGCTGCGCCTGCGCGGTGAGTTTGACCAGACCCTGGCCAGCCTGCAGCGCGGGGAGGGGCTGGGCAAGGTGCTGGGCCAGCCGATCCGCCGCGGTCGCAAGGTCACCCTCGGCCGTCCGCTCTGACCGATGGGGCGGATCCTGGTGCTTGCCGGCGTCAATGGCGCCGGCAAGAGTTCGCTGCTGGGTACCTGGCTGGAAGCCGAAGGGCTGGGCTGGTTCAACCCAGATTCGTTCACCCGGCGCCTGGTGGAGGCCGGCTGGCCGCTGCCCGATGCCAATGCGGAGGCCTGGCAGGAAGGCACCCGCCGCCTGCGCCAGGCCATGGCTGATGGCACGGACTTCGCCTTCGAGACCACGCTGGGCGGCAACACCATTTCAGGCCTGCTGCGCGAGGCCTGTGAGCAGCATCATGTGGCGGTATGGTTCTGCGGCCTGTCCAGCGTCGAGCTGCACATCGCCCGCGTCGCTGCGCGGGTAGCGGCCGGTGGCCACGATATTCCGGTGGAGAAGATCCACGCCCGCTTCGATTCGGCGCGCGAGAACCTGCTGGACCTGCTGCCACACCTGGCCGAGCTGCATGTCTACGACAACAGCGCTCCCGCCGACGCCGACGGCTGCGTCGAGCCGCTGCCGGTGCTGGCGATGGCGCATGGCCAACTGCAGTACCCGGTCTCGGTGGCCGAGCTGCTGCATACGCCGGATTGGGCCAAGCCCATCGTGATGCGTGCGATGGAATTGAACACCTCGGATTAGATCCACGCCATACGTGGATACCTTTCACACATCGCGCGAGACCGCGCCGTGTCCGACTGGGCGCCACCGGAGCTGCGGTTAGACTGACCGCACACTCAAGGAGGATGACATGCACGGACCTGCGACATTCCGCTCCAGTTCTATCTGCCTGGTGCTTGCCGCGCTGGCGCTGTCCTGCATGCCGACGATGGCAGCGTCGCCTGCCGCCAAGCGACCATCGCCGCCCAGCCTGGTGCAGGCCTTCCACGCCGCCGAAGCCAACCTGCGGCTGATTCCCGGCGGCGACATTGAATCCGACTTCCGCCCGGTTTGGACCGCTGTTGCCGATCTCGATGGCGATGGCCGTGCCGAGGTCGTGTATTTCTACACGTCCGACTATTCCGGCGGCAGCTTCGCCCAAAGCAACGTCGTTGCGGTGATGACGGCGCTGACGGCAAACGATCCGCGCGGCCAGGAGAACCCGAACAGCCTATCGCCGGTGGAAGCAGAGGACTATGCCGCCATCCGCAGGTATGGCTATGCTGACGACGCGGCTGAACAGATTCCAGGCGCCATCCGTGCCATCCGCATCCAGGGTGATCGCATCGTTGTCGATTTCACCGTCAGTGCCGGGGCGACGGTCTGCGAATGGAAGAGCCCGAACCGCCACGTCTGTCCGCCGGACGGAAACTACACATGGACGCTGCGTTGGACGCCGGGGAAGCTGACTCACATCAAGAAGTAGCGCCAGGGAGCGCCGGGCGTATTCGCCCGGCGCCACTGGCCCCGTAGGTCCACGCCAAGCGGGGACCGCGTTCTGCGGCCAGCCTCAGGCCGGCTTCACCTGTTCAGGCTCCGCAGCCTCCGGCAGTGGTGGCAAGGTCGGGTCCACCGTTACCGGTACATCGCTCTTCAACAACGCAGCGGCCTCCTTGTCGCTGCCCACTGCCGGCGGTGAGCCACGCAGCGGCAGGCCGGCGGTCTCCTTCACGAACAGCATGGTCACCAGGCCGATCACCGCCGCGCCCATCAGGTAATAGGCCGGCACCAGCGGGTCGCCGGTACGCTCCACCAGCCACGCGGTCACCAGCGGCGTAGTGCCACCGAACAGCGACACCGACACGTTGAATGCGATCGACAGCGCGCTGTAGCGCACCGGCGTATAGAACAGCGCCGGCAGCGTGGACGGCATCGAACTGGTGAAGCACACCAGTGCCAGGCCCAGCAGCATCAGGCCAAGGAAGATCAGCCCGTCGTTGCCGCTGCCGACCAGCAGCAGGCACGGAATGGCCAGCACCAGCAGCGCGATGCAGGCACCAATGATCATCGGTCGGCGGCCCAGCCTGTCACTGAACAACCCGCCGACGATGTTCAACGGCATCATCACCAGCATCACGATGATGATCAGCAGCAGGCCCTTGCTCTCGGCATAGCCCATGGTGACGCTGAGGTAGCTGGGCATGTAGGTCAGCAGCATGTAGTCGGTGACGTTGAACACCAGCACCAGGCCCATGCACACCAGCAGTTGGCGACCATGCACCTGGAACAGTGCGCCCAGCCCCGGCCGGTCGTGCTCGCGCTTCTCGGCTTCTTCGGCGAACGCGCGGAACGCCGGGGTTTCCTCCAGCTTCATGCGCATGTACAGGCCGAGCAGGCCCAACGGGCCGGCCACCAGGAATGGAATGCGCCAGCCCCAGTCCAGCATCTGCTCGCTGCTCAGCAGCATGTGCAGCGCAGTGACGGTACCGGCGCCTGCGATGTAGCCGCCCAGCGTGCCGAACTCCAGCCAGCTGCCCATCAACCCACGGTTGCGGTCGGTGGAATACTCGGCGATGAACGTGGCCGCACCGCCGTACTCGCCACCGGTGGAGAATCCCTGCACCACGCGCGCCAGCAGCAACAGCACCGGCGCCCAGATGCCGATGCGCTCGTAGGACGGAATCAGGCCGATCGCAAACGTGCCCAGCGCCATCAGGATCATGGTGAACGCCAGCACTTTCTGGCGCCCATAACGGTCGCCGAGCGGGCCGAATACAAGGCCGCCGAGCGGACGCACCAGGAACGCCACGGTAAAGGTGGCGAAGGCGGCGATCACCTGTGCGGTGGGGTTGCTGGACGGGAAGAACACCTGGCCGATGGTGACGGCCAGATAGCCGTAGACACCGAAGTCGAACCACTCCATGGCATTGCCCAGTGCGGCGGCACCGACGGCGCGCTTGAGCATGGGCGTGTCGACGACGGTGATCTCATCGACCTTCAGGTGACGGCGGCGCTTGAACCAGCCGAAATGGGCATGTGCCTCGGGTGTGTCCTGCATGGGGGCTCCCTGGGAGGTTTGAAATGGAGAAAACGGCGGCATGCGTGGATGCACGCGCACGGCGTGGCACCGCCGTTTCGGCGGAAGCACGGCAACGGGATCACGACGGCCGCGCTGTCAGCGGCCGGGAATCACAGCGATGCGGGGGGGGGATGCAGGCGAAGTGCCTGCGGGCGTCATCCGCCAGGATCCAGCGCGAGGCGATGGACGGGCGGAGCAGGAACATGCGTGGCAAGCGGAGCGCCGGTCGGCAGTGCTTTCCACGTAACAGGTGCGCCCGTCACGTAGTGGGTCGTGTCGATCATCCGTTCATCATAACGGCACGCGCGTGAGCGTGCAGCGAAGCGCAGTTGTCTGCACGCTGTGTTCCATCATGCCTGTTCATCTGCAAAGCAATGATGACGTGCGTTGAACGGAATCTGGTCGTGCTGCTCACATGCCGCCCTCTACGTTGTGGGCGAACGCAACAGAGAAGGAGCATCGCATGACCCGTCGCATTCCCGAAGGTACGCTTGTGGTTGTCGCCGATGGCAGTTCGGCCCGTGTATTCACCAATGTCGGCAGCGATCACCAGCTGGCCTTGAAGCAGGAAGGTGAACTGCGCCTGCAGGACATCAGCGAGCAGGGTGTATCCGGGCAGGGGCCTGCGGGTGCAGTGCCGAAGGACATGTCGGTATCCCAGCTCAACGAGGCGACGTTCGCCAAGCAGGTGGCGGAACAGCTCAATGAGGACGCGTTGAAGAACCGCTATGCACACCTGGTGTTGATCGCTGATCCGACCACGCTGGGACGCATCCGTCCGCTGCTGCACAAGGAAACGCAGGCCCGCCTGCTGGGCGACATCGCCAAGGACCTGACCAACGCGCCGTTGGCGGATATCCAGAAGGCGCTGGCGGCGTAGCACGGATGCCATTCATGCGCGATCACCTGTCGGCGGAGCCCGACCGATTGGATGTGGAGGCGCAGGTCGGCTGGCTGCTTCTCGAGTTTGGCGCGCCCTGGTGTGGCCACTGCCAGGCCGCGCAGCCCGCGTTGCAGGCCTTTGTCGAAGCGAACGATCTGCCGCACTGGAAGATCGAGGATGGCAAGGGCAGGCCTCTGGGCCGAGCGTTCAAAGTGAAGCTGTGGCCGACGGTGGTGCTGCTGCACGATGGAGAAGAGGTCGCGCAGGTAGTGAGGCCGCTGGACAGCGTGGACCTCATGTCGTTGCAGGGCGCGCTTCCCGATTGAGGAGTGAACCGGGCGTGGCACCCGGGGCAGTCGCACTGCAGCATGCGGCGTGACAGGCCCGGTGCTAGCATCCGGCTATCACCTGAATCGATCCAAATGCCGATGCCCACGCTGGACCGTCGTCTCCTGATCGCTGTCGCCGCCACGGCGATGCTCGCTTCCGGCCTGGCTTCGGCCGCGCCTGCCAGAACCGCCGCCGACAAGGCCTATGCATCGGTGGACCCGTTCATCGGCACCGGTGGCGAAGGTCACACCTATCCGGGTGCGACGGTACCGTTCGGCATGGTCCAGCTCAGCCCGGATACGCGTATCCAGCCGCGCGAGAAGGCCTACGGTTGGGCGGCCGGCTACCGCTACGACGACAGCAGCATCGTCGGCTTCTCGCACACCCATTTTTCCGGCACTGGCCATTCCGATCTGGGCGACATCCTGCTGATGCCGTTCACCGGCAGTCCCGGCCTGGAGCGTGGCGATCCCGAGAAGCCGCGCAGCGGCTATGCCTCCCGCTTCCGCCATGATGACGAGAAAGCGGAGCCGGGCTACTACGCGGTCACGTTGGACGATTACAAGGTGCGTGCCGAGCTGACCACCAGTACCCGCGTGGGGGTGCATCGCTATGCGTTCCCCAAGGGCACCGACGCCAAGGTGCTGCTGGACATGCGCACCAGCATGTACGACTACCCGGGCAAGGTGTTGTGGTCGCGGGTGCGGGTGCGTGCCGACGGCACGGTGACCGGCTTCCGCGAGACGCGCGGCTGGGCGCCGGGCCGCCAGCTGTATTTCGCGATGCGCTTCTCGCGCCCGCTGGCCGGGCATGAGCTGCACAACACCGAGCAGGACATCGTCTACAAGGGCTTCCCGCCGCCGGGCGAGAAGGATCCGTCCCAGCGCGCACAGATCGAGGGCCGTCAGCTGGTCGGTACCTTCGCATTCGGCAAGCTGGACGCACCGCTGGTGGTCAAGGTTGCCATCTCGCCGGTCAGCGAGGCCGGCGCCATTGCCAACCTCGACGCGGAAGTGGCCGACTTCGATTTCGACCGCGTGCGTGCGCAGGCGAAACAGGAATGGACGCAGGCGCTGTCGGTGCTCGACATCGATGCACCCGAGCACGCTCGCCGCAGCGCCTATACCGCGCTGTACCACACACTGTTGGGGCCGACGCTGTTCATGGATACCGATGGCCAGTATCGCGGTTCGGACAATGCCGTGCACAAGGCCGATGGTTTCACGAACTATTCGACGTTCTCGCTGTGGGATACCTACCGTGCGTTGCACCCGTTGCTGACCCTGGTGCAGCCGGAGAAGCGCAACAGCGACTTCGTCAATTCGATGCTGGCCCACCATGAGCACAGCCCCTACGGCATGCTGCCGGTGTGGTCGTTCCATGGCCTGGAAGACTGGTGCATGATCGGCTATCACGCCGTGCCGGTGATCGCCGACGCCTACGTGAAGGGCATTCGTGGCTTCGACGCCGACAAGGCGCTGAAGGCGATGGTCGAGACCGCCAATTACGGCCCCTATGACGGTATCGCGCAGTACCGCGAGCTGGGCTACGTGCCGATCGACGAGGAAGGTGAAGCGGCCAGCAAAACGCTGGAATACGCCTTCGATGACTGGACCATCGCACGCATGGCGCAGGCGATGGGCAAGGGCGATATCGCGGCGACCTTCGACAAGCGCGCGGCCAACTGGCGCAATGCGTTCGACAAGGACACCGGCTTCATGCGCGCACGCAAGCGCGACGGCAGTTTCCGCACCCCGTTCGACCCCAGCGCCAGTGGCTACGGTACCGACTACACCGAGGGCAACGCCTGGCAGTATTCCTGGTATGTGCCGCAGGACGTGGCCGGGCTGGCGGCAGCGCACGGTGGCAGCGACAAGCTGCTCGCGCGCCTGGACGAGGTGTTCAACGCCAAGGTGGATCCGTCCATCTTCGAGCACATGGAAGACATCACCGGGCTGATCGGCTGGTATGCACATGGCAACGAACCCAGCCACCATGTGGCCTACCTGTACTCGTACGCTGGCCAGCCGTGGCGCACCCAGGCGCGCCTGAAGCAGATCATGGACACCCAGTACGCCGACCGTCCGGATGGCCTGGCCGGCAACGATGACGTCGGCCAGATGTCGGCGTGGCATGTGTTCACCGCGCTGGGCTTCTATCCGGTGGCACCGGGCTCGGGCGAGTACATCCTGGGCCGCCCGTTCCTGCCGAAGACCGCGATGCGCCTGCCCAACGGCAAGACGTTCACCATCGTGGCCGATGGCCTGGATGACAGGCACACCTATGTGGGCAGCGTGAGCCTCAACGGCAAGCCGCTGCAGCGCACCTTCCTGCGCCACGACGAGATCCTGGCCGGTGGCGAGCTGCGCTTCAGCATGCAGGCCGAGCCGAACAAGGACTGGCCGGGGCAGGGCGCGCAGGCGCCGTACTCGATGAGCCGGTGATGCGGGGCGGCGCCGTCCTGCCGCCGCCATTGACCCCCGCACCTGGTAGGTGCCAACCTTGGTTGGCACGCGGGAGGTCAACGGTGCCCACCAAGGTAGGCCGTCTACCGGAATCCGTGGGTCGCGGCGCTTTTGGTAGGTGCCAACCTTGGTTGGCACGCAGGACGTCAACGCGAACGGAACCGAACCCCCACCCGCGCGCCACCGAGCGGCGCCGTTTCGATCTTCAGCATCGCACCATGCCGCTGCGCGATCTCGGCCACGATCGCCAACCCCAGCCCGCAGCCATCGCCTTCGCTGCTGGCCCGGTAGAAGCGTTCCGTGACGCGCGTGCGTTCGGCTTCGGCAATGCCGGCGCCGTCATCGTCAACCCATGCCTGCACGCCTTCGGTCTCCTGCCGAACGCCGAGGGTGATTACACCGGGCACGGCACCGTAGCGCAGCGCGTTGTCCAGCAGGTTGCCCAACGCTTCGCGCAGCAGCTGCGGATCGCCCTGTACCTGCACGCCGTCGTCTGGCCCCTCGTAGCCCAGGTCAACGCCCGCCGCCAACGCACGGTCGGCGTAGCGCTCCACCACCCCGCGTGCCAACGCAGCCAGGTCCACCGGTTGCAGCGGCAGTGCACTGCCATGCGGATCTTCCGAGCGGCTGAGCATCAGCAGCTGGTTGACCAGATGCTGCAAGCGGGCCAGCCCGGCCAGCGTGCCGGACAGCGCCAACTGCTGGGCCTGCGGGTCGTGCTGGCGCAATGAACTCTCCAGTTCCACCTGCATCGCCGCCAAGGGCGTGCGCAGCTGGTGCGCGGCATTGCTGACAAAGCGCCGCTGCGCATCCTGCATCGCGTCCAGACGCTGCAGCAGCGCGTTGTAGGCCTCCACCGCCGGCCACAGTTCGCGCGGCGCCTCCTGCGCGGGGTCCAACGGTGCCAACGGATCCGGCCGCGGGCTGGCCAGCTTCCGCGCAACCAGGTTGGCATGGCGAGCGGCAGCGCCTGTACCGGACCAGGCCAGCCACGCCGCCAGTGTCAGGATCGCGGCCTGGAAGGGAACGCTGGTCAGCAGCAGCTTGCGCTCCAGCCGGTGGCGTTTGCGAAGCGTCTCAGCCACGCGCAGCCGGATGTCATGGCCCGGTCCGGCGCTGACCACCACCTCGACCATGCGCACCGGTTGACCGCGCACCCGTGCATCGTAGTAGACGGCTTCGTCATCATTTCCCGATGCGATTGCGGGGCGTGGCAGTGCTTCGGGCAGGTCGCCATACAAACGCGCACCCGCCGAGTCGACCACCTCGCCATGCACTTCGTCGGCGGTGTCCCAGCTGAACATGCGCGAGACGGCTGGGGTGATCTCGATCGAAGCGCGGCCATCCTGCACCGTCACCAGCTCGGACAACGACATCGCCGAATCCAGCAGCCAGCGGTCGTAGACCTGGCCGGCATAGAACCGGGCCAGCGCAAATGAACCCACTGCGCTGCACAGCAGCAGCACCAGCAGCGGCAGCCACAGGCGCCTGAGCAGCAGGCCACGCAGGCTGTGCACGCGCTCAGTCACCCACGGCCTCCAGCCGGTATCCAAGCCCACGCAGCATGCGAATGCCGACGCCGGCACGCGCCTGTTCCAGCTTGCGGCGCAGGCGGCTGACATGCACCTCGATCACCGACAGGTTGGCCTCGTGGTCCCAGCTGTACAGCGCATCGAACAAGCGCTGCTTGGTGACGGTGCGACCGGGATGCTGCATCAGTGCCTCGACCAGCGACAGCTCGCGCGCGGTCAACTCGATGCGCTGGCCTTCAACCTGCACTTCATTGCGGATGCTGTCGAAGCACAACCGGCCCAATCGCTTCTGAGCCGGTGCATCGCTGCGACGGCGCGACAGTGCACGCAGGCGCGCTTCCAGCTCACCGAGTGCGAACGGCTTGGCCAGGTAATCGTCGCCACCGCGGTCGAGGCCGAGGATGCGGTCCTCCACACCATCGCGTGCGGTCAGGATCAGCACCGGCAGGGTGGCGCCGTCGTTGCGCAGGCGCGAGAGCAGGTCCAGGCCATCGACGTCGGGCAATGAAAGGTCGAGCACCATCACGTCATACGGTGCGCTGGCCAATGCCGCCGGCGCGTGCAGTCCACGCGAGAGGTGGTCGCACAGATGACCGGCACCCTGCAGGGCGCGGATCAGTCCATCGGCCAGAGCGGCGTCGTCTTCGATCAGCAGGATTCGCATTGCAAGCTTCGTGCAAGGTTGGGGCAAGTTTGGCGCAAGTGCATCACCTTACCGTGACGTGCATGAATTTCTCCTCTCGTCTAGCGGCCGTGCTGGCCACGCTTCTGTGCGCGCCTGCGGCTACGGCGCTGTCCCTGCAGGAAGCGCAGCGCGCAATGGAAGCACACAACCCGGACCTGCGCGCGGCGGCACTGGAGCTGCGCGGTGTGCAGGGCGATGCGCAGACGGCGGCATTGCGCCCGGCCACCGAGCTGTCGATCGGCACCAGCAAGATCAGCCCCAAGCACGGCATCGGCCCCGGACGCTGGCAGGACAAGCGGGTGGACAGCACCGTGGGCCTGGGCTGGACCTGGGAGCGCGGCGGCAAGCGCGCACTGCGCATCCGCCAGGCCGACGCGCTGCTGGAAGTGGCCGGGCTGGAGATGCTCGATGCGCGGCGTCGCCAGCAGGTGGCGCTGCATGAAACCTATTTCGGCCTGAAGGGCGCCCAGGAGCGGGCGCGGATTGCTGATGCCAACCGGCAGAGTTCGGCCGAGCAGATGGCGGCGGCGGACAAGCAGGTCGCGACAGGGGCGATGGCACCGGTGGATCGCGCGCGGCTGGCGGTGGACGATCTCGCCGTAGCCGACGCGGCGCGCGAGGCGGCCCTGGATCTGCGCGACGCGCGGCATGCGCTGGGGCTGCTGCTCGGCCGCGATGACAGCCGCGACCTCAGTGCAGATGACCCCTGGCCGGATGCCAACAGCGTGGCCGATGTACGCGCGTTCGACCCGCAGCAGCGCGCCGACCTGCGTGCCGCGCGTTCGCGCCTGGCTGCGGCCGACGCGGGCGTGGCTCTGGCGCGCAGCGAGCGCCATCGCGATATCCAGCTGGGTGTGGAGGCCGAGCGCGAGCCGACCGACATCAGCGGTGTTACCTGGGGCGTGTCATTGACCATTCCGCTCGGCGGCCCGTCACGTGCACGAGGCGCGATCCAGCGTGCCGAGGCCGACCGTGACAGCGCCGCGCTGGAGCTGCAGGTACTGCAGCGCGAAGCACGCGCCGAGCTGGACCAGCTGCAGGCCAGCGCGCAGTCCGCCGCACAGCGCCGCAGCGACTATGAGGGACTGCAGTCCGACGCCGCACGCAAGGCGGTGCAGGGCATCGAACTGGCGTACCGGCGCGGCGCCGCCAGCCTGACCGATCTGCTGGATGCGCGCCGTAGCTGGCGCGACTTCGAGGCCGCGCTGATCGAGGCGCGCGCCGACCATGCCATTGCCCTGGCGCGCTGGGAAGCGGCCACATCCGTTGCTGAAGGAGAGTCCCGATGAAGTCCACCGTCGCCCATCGCCCGCGGGCGCGACACGCCGTGCTGCCGGCCCTGCTGGCGCTGGCCCTGCTGGGCGGCTGCGGCCGTGAGCCGGCGTCCTACACCGAGGATGCGCCGCAGATCAGTGCCGGCCAGATCCAGTTTCCTGCCGGCAGCCGCCAGCTGGACGTGCTGCGCAGCGAGGCGGTGACCGCCGGCGCCAGCGCCAGCCTGCAGCTGCCGGGGCGGGTGGTCTGGGACGAGACCCGTTCCAGTGCACTGCGCACGCCGTTGCCGGGGCAGGTGGCGCGCATCGAGGCGCAGCCGGGCCAGAAAGTGAAGGCCGGCCAAGTGATTGCCTGGATCACCTCGCCCGAGTTCGGCCAGGCCCAGGCGGAGGGCGTGCGTGGCCGCGCCGAGCTGCAGCAGGCGCGCAAAGAGCTGGAGCGCACCCGCGAGCTGCATGCGGCGGGTGTGGCGTCGGGCCGCGAACTGGACGAGGCCGAGGCCAACTTCGCCGGCAGCCAGGCCGATCATGCGCGTGCAACCGCCTTCGCCAAGGCATATGGCAATGGCCAGCGCGTCGACCAGCGCCTGCCGCTGCGCGCGCCGATCGATGGCGTGCTGGTGGAGCGACGGATGAGCCCGGGCATGGCGGTCAGCCCGGACAGCGAACAGCCGTTGGCGATGATTGGTGATCCGGACCGCCTGTGGTTGCTGCTGGATGTTCCCGAGAGCCTGGCCGGACGCATGAAGGCGGGCATGCAGGTGAGCGTACCTGGTGCCGATGGCCAACTGCTGCAGGCGACCCTGCAGCACGTGGATGACTTCGTCGACCGCGAACGGCGCGTGGTGCAGGCGCGCGCCGAGCTGGACAACCGCGCACGCGGCTTCAAGGCAGGGCAGTACGTGCGCGCCCAGGTGGCGTTGCCGGCCGAGGGCGGTGTCTCGCTGCCCGATGCGGCCGTGCTGCTGATCGACGGCAAGCAGGTGGTGTTCGTGGAGAGGGACAAGGGACGCTACGTGCGCCATGCCGTGCACGCCGAGGAGCTGGGTGACGGCCGGCTGTGGGTGCGTGACGGCCTGGCGGTTGGCAGCAGGGTGGTGGTCGAGGGCGGCCTGCTGTTGCAGCAGCTGGTCGACAGCGCGCCAGCCGCCGCCAGCACCGGCACGGGGCACGCGGCCCCATGATCGATCGCCTGATTGCCTACTGCCTGCGCCAGCCGCTGATGGTGATGCTGGCACTGCTGTTGTTCATCGGCGGCGGTATCGCCGCATTCCGCGTGCTGCCGGTGGAGGCCTTCCCGGATGTGTCCGATACCCAGGTGACGGTGGTGTCGCTGCACCCGGGCCGCGCCGCCGAAGAGGTGGAACGCGAAGTGACGATGCCGCTGGAAGTGGCCTTGTCCGGCATTCCGCATTCGGTGCGGGTGTTCTCGCATACCCAGTTCGGCCTGTCGATGATCATCCTGACCTTCGACGACAAGGCCGATGACTACTTCGCGCGCCAGCAGGTGCTGGAGCGCCTGCAGGGGGTGGAGCTGCCGGAAGGGGTGACACCGGAACTGGAGGCGATGAGTTCGGCGGTGGGTGAGATCTACCGGTACGTGCTCAAAGGCCCGCACATGACGCCGACCCAGCTGCGCACCGTGCAGGAATGGACGATGGAACGCAGCCTGCGCACCGTGCCGGGCGTGGCCGATGTGATCAGCTTCGGCGGCTTCGCGCGCACGTTCCAGGTCAAGCCGGACCTGGACAAGCTGCGTGACCGCGGCATCAGCCTGGGTGAGTTCGCCGAGGCGCTGGAAAAGGGCAGCTCCAATGCCGGCGGCGGCTACGTGGAACGCGGGCAGCAGCAGTTCCTGATCCGCGGCGTCGGTCTGATGCGCTCGCCCGCCGACATCGGCAATGTGGTGGTTGCGCAGCGCGGGGGCACGCCGATCCTGGTGCGTGACCTGGCCGGCATCGCCGATACCGGCCTGCCACGGCAGGGCCTGGTCGGCCAGGACGACAATGACGATGCGGTGTTCGGCATGGTGCTGATGCGCAAGGGCGAGAATCCGTCCGACGTGCTCGACGCCCTGCATGCGCGCATCGCCGAGATCGAGGCCAACCAGCTGCCGCACGGGGTCAGCATCGAGCCGTTCTACGACCGCTCGTGGCTGGTCTCGACCACGCTGAAAACCGTCTTCAGCAACCTGCTGGAAGGCGCGGTGCTGGTGTTCCTGGTGCTGTGGCTGTTCCTGTACAACGCCCGCGCCGCACTGATCGTGGCGGCGATGATGCCGCTTGCGCTGCTGTCGACCTTCCTCGGCCTGCATCTGTGGGGCGTACCGGCCAACCTGCTGTCGTTGGGTGCGATGGACTTCGGCATCATCATCGATGGCGCGGTGATCGTGACCGAGCACATCGTCTCGCGATTGTCGAAGCTGCCCCCTGCGGCCGACCGGAAGACACGGTTTTCAACCATTCTTTCGGCAGCGTCGGAAGTGGGGCGGCCGACGTTTTTCTCGATGTTGATCATCATCGCCGCACACATCCCGATCTTCACCCTGCAGCGCCAGGAGGGCCGCATGTTCGCGCCGATGGCTTATTCGGTGACCTCGGCGTTGATCGGTGCATTGATCCTGGCGCTGACCGTGGTGCCCCTGTTCTGCTACTGGTGGTTGCGGCGCGACCGCATGCGCGACGGCAATCCGCTGATGGACCGCCTGACCGGCTGGTACCGGCCGATCCTGGAGCGCGCTCTGGCTCGCCCGCGTGCGGTGGTACTGACCGCGGTTGCGCTGCTGGTCGGCACGCTCGCGTTGGGCACGCGGCTGGGTTCGGAGTTCCTGCCCGAGCTGGACGAGGGCTCGATCTGGCTGACCGCCACGCTTGACCCCAGCACCAGCCTGGCCGAGGCGCAGCAGCAGTCGCGGCGCATCCGTGAGCTGGTCGGCACCTTCCCGCAGGTATCGACGGTGGTGGCCAAACTGGGGCGCCCGGAAGACGGCTCCGATGCCAAGGGCGCGAACCAGATCGAGGCGCTGGTGGCGTTGAAGCCGGAGAAGGAATGGCCGAAGGGGGTGGACAAGCGGCAGTTGGTCAGCGACCTGCAGCGCACGCTGGAGCAGCGCATTCCGGGGCCGGAGTTCTCGATCTCGCAGCCGGTGCGCGACAACATCCTGGAGAGCATCTCGCAGATCAAGGGCCAGGTGGTGATCAAGGTCAGCGGCTCGGATCTGGATGTACTCAACCAGCAGGCGCAGGCGATCCTGGGCCAGGTGCGTAGCGTGGAGGGCGTGGAGAGTGCCTTCATCGACCGCGACGGCTCACTGCCGCAGCTGCAGATCGAAATCGACCGCGACCGTGCTGCGCGCTATGGCTTGAACGTGCGCGACATCGACGAGGTGATCGAGACCGCACTGGGCGGGCGCCAGGTCGGCGAGTTGTGGGAGGGTGACCGCAGGTTTCCGATCACGCTGCGCCTGGACGATGCCGACCGTGACCTGCAACGACTGCGCACGGTGCCGGTCGGCATCGGCGATGGTCACACGGTGACGTTGTCCGAGGTGGCCGACTTCCGCATGGCCAGCGGCGCGATCAACATCTCGCGCGAGAACGCACAGCGGGTCAAGGCGGTGAGCATCTTCATCGCCGGGCGTGACATGGGCAGCGTGGTGGCCGACATGCGCAAGCGCGTGGACGCCAGCGTGCAGTTGCCGGAAGGCTACCGGCTGGAATGGTCCGGGGAGTTCGAGAACCAGCAGCGTGCGATGAAGCGGCTGGGCTGGGTGATCCCGCTGTCGGTGCTGATCATCTTCGTGCTGCTGTTCGATGCCTTCAAGGACATCAGCAGTGCGGCGCTGATCCTGGCCAACGTGCCACTGGCGATGATTGGCGGCATCCTCGCCCTGTGGTTGACCGGCATCCCGCTGTCGGTGTCTGCGGCGATTGGTTTCATCGCATTGTTCGGGCAGGCGGTCTTGAACGGGGTGGTGATGCTCAGTCGCTTTGCCCAGCTGCGCGAGCAGGGCATGGACCTGCTGCAGTCGGTGGTGCAGGGCTCGCTGCAGCGCCTGCGCACGGTGCTGATGACCGCACTGCTGGCGATGTTCGGCCTGCTGCCGATGGCGACCTCGCATGCCATTGGCGCCGAGACCCAGAAGCCGCTGGCGGTGGTGGTGATCGGTGGCCTGCTGTCGGCGATGCTGCTGACCCTGCTGGTACTGCCGACGCTTTACTACTGGGTGCATCGCCGCCGCGAGGCACGCACGGGCTGACGGTGATGTCCGGTTCTGCGCCCGGTAGAGGCCAACCTTAGTTGGCACGCGGCGAGGCGCCCACCAATGTGGGCGAATACCGGTGCGCAATGGCCGCGAACTACACCATCCCGCCATTGGCGCGCAGGACCTGACCGTTGATCCACCCGCCATCGGCACCGGCCAGGAACGCCACCGCACCGGCGATGTCCTCCGGCGTACCCAGCCGCTCCAGCGGGTTCATCTTCGCCAGCCGCTCGATCAGTTCCGGCGACTTTCCGTCCAGGAACAGGTCGGTAGCGGTCGGACCAGGAGCCACCGCGTTTACGGTGATGTTGCGCCCGCGCAGCTCCTTGCTGAGGATCGCGCCCATCGTCTCCACCGCCGCCTTGCTGGCGGCATACACGCTGTAGTTCTCCAGTCTGATGCCGACCACGCTGGTGGACAGGGTGATCAGGCGGCCACCGTCGCGCACCCGTCGCGAGCTCTCGCGCAGCACGTTGAAGGCGCCTTTCAGGTTGATCCCGATCACCCGCTCGAACAGGGCATCGTCGCTGTCGGCCAGCGGCGCCAACTGCAGCACGCCGGCACTGTTCACCACTACGTCGATACCGCCGAAGCGCGCCTCGATGGCATCGAACAGCTGCCGCACCGCCTGAGGATCGGCGACATCGGCCTGCAGGGCGATGGCCTGCGCGCCGGCTGCGCTGAGCTCGGCCGCCAAAGCTTCGGCGTCGTCGCGGCGCCCCGCATAGTTGATCGCGAGCGCGTGGCCATCGGCGGCCAGGCGGCGGGAGATGGCGGCGCCGATGCCACGGGAGCCGCCGGTGACCAGGGCGACAGAGCGGGCGGGGGAGAGGGTCATGGTCGGTTCCAGCGGGCGCGCCGGAGTGGCGCAGGGCCATCTTCGCGATATTGCCTTTTCGGATAATCCTGCATAATCCGTCAACATCATCCGGACAGCCGAACATTGGATCGTTTCACGGCCATGCGCGCCTTCGTCCGCATCGTCGAGCGCCGCAGCTTCACCCGGGCCTCCGAGGACCTGGGCCTGCCGCGGGCCACGGTGACCGACGCGATCAAGGCGCTGGAACAGCGGCTGGGCGTGCGCCTGCTGCACCGGACCACCCGACTGGTGGTGCCGACGCTGGAAGGCGAGGCCTTCTATGGCCGTTGCCTGCGCCTGATCGCCGACATGGACGATGCCGAGGCAGCGTTCCGTGATGCCCCGCCACGTGGCCCGTTGCGCATTGAAGTGCATGGCACGCTGGGCCGGCACCTGCTGTTTCCGCACCTGCCGGAATTCCTGCAGCGCTACCCGGAGATCGAGCTGGACGTCAGTGAAGGCGACCGCTATGTCGACCTGCTGCGCGAAGGCGTGGATGCGGCGTTGCGGGTGGGGACGCTGGCCGACAGCGATCTGGCGGCGCGCCGGTTGACGATGCTGCGCGAGGTCACGGTGGCCGCTCCGGGTTATGTGCAGGCGCACGGCCTGCCCGATACCATTGAATCGCTGGAGCAAGGCCATCAGATGGTCGGCTACCGATCCAGCGCCACCGGCCAGCTGATCCCTCTGGAGTTCCAACAGGCGGGACAGGTGCGCTACGTGCCGCTGCAGGCGCGGGTGCGTGTTTCCGGCGCGGATGCATTCCTTGGGGCCGCGTTGGCGGGCCTGGGCATCATCCAGGCACCGCGCTACCGGATGGACCCGTATATCGCGCGCGGGCAGCTGGTCGAGCTGTTGCCTGAGGTGCCCCCGACGCCGAGCCCGTTGAGCCTGGTCTACCCGCGCAACCGCACGCCGTCGCCACGGTTGCGGGTGTTCATCGACTGGGTGGCCGGGGTGTTCGAGCAGACCGGGGTTGCCGGCTAGCGGCCGGCACTACCGGGCCCGGTCGAACAAGGTGGGGTAGCGCTTGGGTAGTGCCGACCGCTGGCTGGCATCACAGCGCTGCCAACGGCCCCTGCATGCGATGGAAACTGCCGTCGGTGGCGGTGAACCAGGCCAGCGAACGCCCGCCGACGAAGTCATCGACATGCACGACCGTAGCGCCATCGGCTCCCTGCCATGAAATGGCATAGACCCCGTCGCTGATCCGCTGCCACTCGCAGGCGGCTTCGCCCTGCGCACCGGCATAGGCGCCGGAGACGATGGCGTACTGCACGTGGCGGCCATCGGCGCTGTAGACATTGTCGGCGGCCAGGCCGTCATAGCTGACGCGGAAGCGGCGGCCGGCGAACAACGGCAAGGCAGGGGCAGTGTTCATCGGATCGCCACCGGGTTGATGTTGACCTGGGTCGAGCCGACGTAGAGCGGCTGGCCGAGCACGAACAGGAATTCCCAGGCCTTGTCGCGCACCAGGGCACGGCTGTCGATCAGCTCCAGGTTGTAGATGCCGCGCTTGGCCAGCATGTACTGGTTGATCGGGAACTCCTCGGCACCGTTCGGGTTCGGGTAGACCTCCGAGGCCCAGGTGTCGCCACCGAAGGCGACGATGCCCTGGTCAGCCAGCCACTTCGCGGCCTCCATGCCGATACCTGGCTCCACTTCCAGGAACTGCGTGTCGTCCTTGCCGATCAGTTCCAGCCAACCGGTGTTGAACAGCACCACGTCGCCCTTGCGCAGGCTCAGGCCCTGCTTCTTCAGCACGGCCAGGATGTCTGCCACGGTGAACTCGGTGCCGCCGGGCACGATCGCCTTGCCGTAGTACGCGGTCATGTCCAGCACGACGCCGCGGGTGACCATCGGCGGTACCTTCTCGACGCCGAGCTTGCGCACGCCGTCCACGGTGACGAAGTCGGCGGCCTTGTTGCCGTTGTAGTAAACATTGTCGATGCCGATATGGCCGATGCCGTTGAGCTGGGTGCCAACGCCGGTCCAGGCGTTCACCAGTTCATCGTTGAAGGTGAACTTGTTGGGGCCCAGCGACTTGCCGGCCTGCTGGCCGACCTGCACGTTGTACAGGCGGAAGCTGCGGTGACGGAACGCGGGCAGGTTCTTGTCCACCGGTACCGCCAGCGGATAGGTCTTGCCGGTCCTGACCAGCGAGACCGCGTGCTTGACCACGTCAGCGGTGAGCAGGTTGGCCGCGCCGATCTCGTCGTTGGCGCCGTAGGCAGAGGGATACCACTCCTCGGCGGTGGCCTGGAAGGACAGCGGCAGGGTGGCCAGTGCAAGCGCGGCCAGGGTCTTCATCTTCATGGCAAAGCTCCGGTAACTGTCAGGCCGTCGCGGTGGCGCCGGCATGGGCCGGGAAGTGCGGCAGCACGTACTCGGCGATTTCGTGGAAGGTCTCGGCCAACGGCCGTTCGTTGCGGCGGAACTGCAGGCCGATGTGGTCGACACCGGCCAACTGCATGGCGTGCAGCTCGGCCAGCAGTGCGTTGCGGCCGCCGCGCAGGCCGAAGCGCCAGTGCTGCAGGGGGGCATCGGCGTCGTCCACCAGGTCCAGGTGGATGAAGCTGGCATACGGCTTGTTGCCGGCCACGGCGCGCCAGGCCGCCACGCGTTGCGCATGGTCCTGTGGCGTGCCCGGGTAGGCCAGGCAACCGTCCATGTGCTGGCCGATCCACGCCGGTTGCTGCTGGGCCAGGCCGGCCACGAACAACGGCAGGGCCCGGCCATCGGCGGGCAGCACCTCCAGGCCCTGCGGCAGGTGCGCGGCGGCGCCTTCGCGCAGCAATGCGATCTGCTCGCGGAAACGGCTGCCACGGCTGTCGAAGTCGCGACCGAACAGCGGGTACTCCACCGGGCGATCGCCACTGGCCACGCCCAGCAACAGGCGGTCGCCACTCAGCCGCTGCACGCTGCGCGCCGACTTCAGGGTCAGCAACGGCTCACGGATCGGCAGCACCACCGCACCGGTGCCCAGCAGGATGTCATTGGTGATGCCGGCCAGGTAGCCGAGGTAACTGAAGACCTCGAACACCTGTGCGGCATCGCCGAAGGCCGGGTCGTACACCGGCACGTCGCGTACCCACAGCGCACGGAAGCCGAGGCGGTCGGCCAACCGTGCCAGTTCCGCATGGCGCTGCAGGTCCGGTTCGCCGGGCAGGCGTCGCGCGGCGCGTCGTGCCTGTTCGCCCAGCGGCGTCCAGTCATTGTCCAGCGGTGCTTCGATGCCAATGCTGAAACCACCGGCCTGCAGCCGCGCCAACGCACTGCCCATGGCCAGGCTCCTCAGTCCCAGGCCGGGGCCAGGCCCGGCGGATCGACTTCGCGGCCGTTGCGGTCAAGTGCAGCGATCGCGGCCATGTCATCGGCATCCAAGTGCAGGTCCTGGGCGAGCAGGTTGCTGGCCAGATTCTCGCGCTTGGTCGAGGATGGAATGACCGAGTAACCCCGCTGCAGCGCCCACGCCAGCGCGACCTGGGCCACGGTGGCCTGGTGCTTGTCGGCGATGGCGGCCAGCACCGGATCCTTCAGCACCTTGCCGTAGGCCAGGGTCATGTAGGAGGTCACGGTGATGCCCTGGTCCTGCAGGAAGGCGGTCAGTGCCGGGTTCTGCAGGTACGGGCTCAGTTCGATCTGGTTGGTGGCGATCTGGCCGGCACCGACCACCTCGATGGCCTGCCGGGTCAGCTCGATGTTGAAGTTGGACACACCGATCTGGCGGGTCAGGCCCAGCGTCCTGGCTTCGGCCAGCGCGGTGATGTACTCGCGCAGTTCAACGCCATTGCCCGGCGCCGGCCAGTGGATCAGCAGCAGGTCGACGTAGTCGGTGCGCAGCCTGGCCAGGCTGTCGCGCAGGCTCGGGATCAGCTTCTCGGCGGCGTAGTTGTCCACCCAGATCTTGGTGGTCAGGAACAGCTGGTCGCGCGGGACGCCGGATTCGGCGATGGCCTGGCCGACTTCGGCTTCGTTGCCATAGATCTGCGCGGTATCGACTGCACGGTAGCCAACCTCGAGGGCGTTGCGCACCGAGTCGATGACGGTCTGGCCGGTCAGGCGGAAGGTGCCGACGCCAAAGGAAGGAACGCTCATGATGGACTCTAGGGACTTCGTTGAGAGCCGGTGGGCCCGGGACAGGGCGAAGTGTGGGTGCTTTACATTTGTTGATTAAGCCGTGTATACGGGAAACGCTTTTGCGCCGAGGTAAAAAATGAAAACCACCCTGGATGAGCTGAAGGCCTTCGTGGCCGTGGTCGACAGCGGTTCGATCACGGCGGCGGCCGAGGCGCTGGAACTGACCATCTCGGCCACCAGCCGCACCCTGGCGCGGCTGGAGGACAAGCTGCAGACCACGCTGCTGCGACGGACCACGCGGCGGCTGGAACTGACCGAGGAAGGCGCGGCGTTCCTGGAGTACGCGCGTACGATCCTGGCCACGGTGGACGAGGCCGAGGAACAGATGGCCGCGCGGCGGCTGCAGCCGGTCGGACGCCTGCGCGTGGACGCCGCCACGCCGTTCATGCTGCACGTGATCGTGCCGCTGCTTGAGGGGTTCCGTGAGCGCTACCCGCAGGTGGAGCTGGAGCTGAATTCCAATGAAGGCATCACCGACCTGATCGAGAAGCGCACCGACGTAGCATTCCGAATTGGCGTGCTGCGCGACTCGACCCTGCATGCGCGGCCGATCGGCCACAGCCGCATCCGGGTGGTGGCCAGCCCCGAATACCTGCGCCGCCAGGGAACGCCCACGCGCGTGGAGCAGCTGCGTGAGCACGACCTGCTGGGTTTCACCCAGCCCAGTTCGTTGAACGAATGGCCGCTGCAGGATGCCGATGGCGGGCCTTTCGTGATCGAGCCGGCCATCGCTTCATCCAGTGGCGAGACACTGCGGCAGATGGCGGTAGCCGGGCTGGGCATCGCCTGCCTGTCTGATTTCCTGACCCGCCAGGACCGGCGTGATGGCCGCCTGGTGCAGCTGTTCGCCAGGCAGACGCAGGAAGTGCGGCAGCCGATCAACGCGGTGTACTACCGCAACACCGCGCTGGCCGCGCGCATCACCTGTTTCGTCGACCACGTGACGCAGACGCTCGGCCAGCGTCCGTTTGACGAATAAGGAGGGGTAGAGCCGGCCGCTGGCCGGCTTTCCCCACCTGCCGGATCACAGCAGCTGCCGGCCAGCGGCCGGCACTACCAAATGCGTATCACCTGATGCGTGGCCCATGCATGGATGGGTAGAGCCGGCCGCTGGCCGGCTGCCCGGTCCCCGGGGCTGCCGACCCGCGGCCGGTGTCAGCGGGTGCGCAGCGCGCGCCGGTTGCCGATGTGCGCCGCCGCCAGTAGCACGCCACCACTGGCTGTCGCCACGCCATGCCAGAGCAGCGATTCCTTCAGCGGCAGGTACAGCGAGGCCGACAGCAGCAGAATCGCGCCGGTGCAGGCCAGCTGCACAGGCCGCCAGCGCCCGTGCCGGTGCACCCCGGCCGAGGTACTCGCCAAGGCCAGCGACGAGGCCAGCAGCGCGAACAGCCATTCCCAGCGCGACATCATCAACAGCAATGTCATCGCGCCATGGCCGGGATGCTGGAACGAGCGCAGCGCCATCATCGCGGCCGGCACGAAGGCCAGCAGCAGGGGCAGTGCGATGCAATGGGCGGCGCAGGCCATGGACAGCCAGGCACCGGCAAGATCGAAGCGGGGGTGCCAGCGTGCCGAAGTTGGCGGCTGGGCCAGGGCCCTTGCGGGCGTCGTGGGGATGTGGTCCATAATGTTACATAGTAACAATTGGAGCCTCCCCCATGAAGCGTTCTGCTGCTCTTTTCCTGCTGCTGGCTGCCAGTGCCGCGCAGGCCCATGACATCCGCCAGCACGCACCGCACGTGCACGGCCAGGCGACCGTCGATGTTGCGCTTGACCAGCAGACGCTGGAATTCGCCCTGCAGGCCCCCGGCATCGGCATCCTCGATTACGAGCGACCGCCGGCCAATGCAGCCGAGCAGGCCGCGCTGGCACGGGCTACGACAGTGCTGAAGGGCGGCAGCTGGGTCACCTTGCCCACCGCCGCGGGCTGCCGCCTTTCAGGCAACGATGCCAAGGCCGAGGGATTCGATGCGACGGCTGCAGCACCGCCATCAGGTGAGCACCGGCACGCGGGGTTCAGCGCAACGCTGCGGTACCAGTGCGCCAAGCCGGCCGAGTTGCGGGCCATCGTCGTGCGCCTGCCCGTACTTTTCCCCGGCCTGCACGAAGTCATCGTCAACAGCGCAACCGCCAATGGCCAGAATCGCAGCGTGCTGACGCCCGACAACCTGCGCGTGGTGCTGGCACCGTGAGCGCGGCACCGGTGATCTCGCTGGAAGACGTGCAGTTCGGCTACGGCATGCAGCGGGTGCTGGACATCCCGCGGTTATGGGTCGAGCAGGGCAGCAGCGTGTTGCTGCGCGGAATCAGCGGTGGCGGCAAAAGTACCCTGCTGGGCCTGCTGGCGGGCGTGCTGCTGCCCGGCAAGGGCCGCATCGAAGTCGCCGGTCACGCGCTGCAGGCGATGCGCGGTGCCGCGCGGGACCGCTTCCGCGCCGACCACCTGGGCGTGATCTTCCAGCAGTTCAACCTGCTGCCGTTTCTCAGCGTGCGCGACAACATCGCGCTGGGCCTGCGCTTCTCGCGCCTGCGCAGCGCGCGCATCAGCGGCCCGCTGGATGCCGAGATCGCCCGCCTGCTGCAGGCCCTGCAGCTGGATCCGGCGCTGATGCAGCGGCGCGCAGGCACGCTCAGTGTTGGCCAGCAGCAACGCGTGGCGGCGGCACGCGCCCTGATCGGCCGCCCGGCGTTGCTGCTGGCCGATGAGCCGACCTCGGCGCTCGACCGCGACGCGGCAACCGCGTTCCTGAAGCTGATGTCCGCGCAGTGCCAGGCGGCCGGCACGACGGTGCTGGTGGTCAGCCATGACGACAGCCTGCAGCCCTTGTTCGACCGCACCATTTCACTGTCCGAGATCAACCAGGCAGGTGCCGGCCATGCTTGAGCTTGCCTGGGCCAGCCTGCGCAGCCGTGCGTTGAGTGTGGGACTGACCGTGCTGGTCATCACCCTCAGCGTGGTGTTGCTGTTGGGCGTCGAGCGTGTACGCACGCAGGCGCACGAGGGGTTCGCCAGCACCGTATCGGGCACCGACCTGATCGTCGGTGCGCGTTCGGGACCGGTGAACCTGCTGCTGTACTCGGTGTTCCATATCGGCGACCCGACCAACAACGTGTCCTGGCAGTCCTACCTGGAGCTGTCCGCCTTGCCGCAGGTGAAGTGGGCGGTGCCGCTCTCGCTGGGCGATTCGTGGCGCGGCTACCGCGTGGTCGGCACCAGCGATGGCTATTTCGAGCATTACCGCTACGGCGCCGGGCACGCGCTTGCGTTCGCGGACGGACGGCCGTTCGATGATCTGTATGACGTGGCGATCGGTGCCGAGGTGGCGCGCGCGCAGAAGGTCGGTCTGGGAGACCAGATCGTGCTGGCGCACGGCACCGGTGCGGTCACCCTGGCCACGCATGCCGACAAGCCGTTCCGTGTTGTCGGCATCCTGCAGCGCACCGGCACGCCGGTGGACTCGTCGCTACTGGTCTCGCTGCCGGCCATCGAGGCGATCCATGTCGACTGGCGATCGGGCGTGCAGCTGCGCAGCCAGCGCGTCAGCGCCGAGCAGGCGCGTCATCTGGATCTGACTCCGACCAGCATCACTGCCTTCATGCTCGGCCTGAACTCGCGCATTGCCACGTTTTCGGTGCAGCGCAGGATCAACGAGTATCCGGACGAGGCGATGCTGGCGATCCTGCCCGGCGTGACCCTGCAGCAGCTGTGGCAGTCGCTGGGCACCGCCGAGCGCGCACTGCAGCTGATCAGCGCGATGGTGGTGGCACTCGGCATGGTCTCGCTGGTGGCGCTGCTGGTCTCGACCCTGCAGGAGCGGCGGCGCGAGATGGCGATCCTGCGTGCCACCGGGGCACGGCCGGGTTACATCGCCGGCCTGCTGGTGGTGGAGGCGGTGGCGACCAGCGCGGCGGCCTGCGTGCTGGCGCTGGTGCTTCTGGTGGCCGCCAGCGTTGCCGGGCGCGGCTGGGCCCTGGCCACCTTCGGTCTGTCGATCACCCATGTCTGGCCGGACGGCCGTGAGCTGGCTTGGGTGGCAGGCGTGCTGGCGATCAGTGCGGTGGCTGGGCTGGTCCCGGCGTTGCTCGCTTACCGGCGCACCTTGGCCGATGGCCTTTCACCGGGAGGCTGAGCATGCGCTGGATGCTGTCGCTGCCGATGGTACTGGCCCTGGTTGCCTGCGAGCGGCCGGTGGATACCGGTGTGCAGGCCCTGCCACCCGCGCCGGTTGTCGACCGCGCTGACGCTGCGGATGCGGCAGAGCAGGAGCTGGACTGGCTGCAGATGATGCCCAAGGACGAGCTGGCCGCGCTGGAACGCGGCGAGGGCCCGGAGGTCGAGCACAACGGCAACCGGCGCATGCCGCAGTTCGGCACCTTCCGCACGGTGGACACGGTTCTGCAGCGGCCAGTGCGCCTGCCGGGCTACGTGGTACCGCTGGCCAACGCGCAGGACGGGCGGCTGACCGAATTCCTGTTCGTGCCGTACTACGGCGCCTGCATCCACGTGCCACCACCGCCGCCGAACCAGATCGTGCACGTGGTGCTGCCGCGCCCGATCGACATGCCTGACATGTACTCGCCGTTCTTCCTGGCCGGCACTCTGCGTGCCGAACGCTTGGACGACGATCTGGCCGGTTCGGCCTACACCATGCGTGACGCACAGTTGAGGCCCTATGAACCGTAGTCACCTGTTGCTGGCGTTGGGATGCCTGTGGTTGGCGGGCTGTACGGCGCCTGGCGGCGATGCGGTGGGGGTCACGCCGCAGGACAAACCGGCGCCCTCCGCCACGGCCGAAGCCCCCATCGACCGTTGGGACGCGTTGCGACCCGACGAAATGACCTACCAGCGACCGCCGCCGCAGATCGGCCTGTCACGCAATGGCATGGACGGCGTGGGTGGCCTGATCGACGACACCGGCTCGGGCACGCCACCGGGGCTGGAGATCGACCATTCCAGCCCGGATCGCGCCAAACAGTTCGGCTCTTCGCGGGTGGTCGATGCTGTCAATGGTCGCGCGGTGGATCTGGATGGCTACGTGGTACCACTCGGCACCAACGATGCAGGATTGGTGGATGAACTGCTGTTCGTGCCGTTCTACGGCGCGTGCATCCACGTGCCGCCGCCGCCACCGAACCAGATCATCCACGTGACCCTGGCCACGCCGATCGCGCTGGGCGATCTGTGGGATCCGTACCGGCTTGCCGGCCGCCTGCGGGTGAAGCGTTTCGACGCGGACATCGCCAGCGCGTCCTACGATGCCGCTGCGGCCACGCTGACGGCGATCCGCAACTGATGCGCAGGCGATGGATCATGGCTGCCGGGGTGCTGCTGGGCGCGGTGGTGCTGCTGTGGTGGCAGCGGCAGCGCGCACCCATCGCGCCGCCTGCGGTCGCGTTTCCGGCGCCGACGTCCAATGCCAGCCAGCGCATCGAACAGCGCCTGGGTGACGACCACGCATTCCGCAACGACGTGCTGTTCCTGCTCGCGGCAACATTGCGCGACCGCTGCCAGCCGGCGCAGGCGGGAGTGCTGGCGCGCATGGTCAATCGTGCATCGCTGCCGGTGCTGGCGGCAGTCAGCGCGGTGACCCAGCAGGATCCATCGCTGGACCGGCCGATCTACCAGTACATCCAGCATCGCGCCGACGCGACGCCGTGCGGGCAGACGCTGCAGATGCCGTTGGCCGGTGGACGCCGCATGGCCGTGGACATCGAACAGTACGCGCGCACGTTCCCGGACAGCTACTTCGACCCGCAACGCAGCAGCGAACCGCGGGATTTCGGCGGGCTGTCGTTGCAGCAGCGCGCCGGCAATGCCTGCAACAGCGTGGTGTACTCGGTGTTGCCTTTGGGCGACACCGATTGGCGGTGCAGCAGCCTGCGCGCACAGGCCCGTGCGCGGGTGCGCGGGCTGTGCGAGGACGAACTGCGGCGCCAGCATGGCGGAACTAGCGGGGAACTGGACATGGCTGTGGGGAAGGGCATGCAGGCGGCGGTGGTATCGGCGGCTGCCGCGCTGCCGGAAGACTGTCGGTGATGATCCCTGACACCGGGCACGACCCGGCATGAGGGCACGACAACATGAACATTGCCCGGGCCCCAATCTGAATCGGCGGCGCTGTTTTCATAACTATACAGGACATCCTGTATAGTTATGGCCGTTTTCCGCTCCCCATCAGGTTTCCCCATGGCTTTGTCCCAGCCCCTGGCCGGTGCTCCGGCCCTGTCGCGTGCCCGTCGCTGGGCGCTGTTGTTTACCGTCGCCGCCGGCCTGCTGCTGGTCACGCTCGACAACTCCGTGCTCTACACCGCACTGCCTACGCTGACCGGGGAACTCTCGGCCAGTGCCGGCCAGGCGCTGTGGATCGTCAACGCCTATCCGCTGGTGATGGCCGGCCTGCTGCTGGGTGCGGGCACGCTGGGCGACCGCATCGGCCATCGCCGCATGTTCCTGATCGGCCTGGTGGTGTTCGGCGTCGCCTCGCTGGCCGCGGCGTTCGCCGACACCGCAGCTCAGCTGATTGCCGCACGAGCCCTCCTGGCAGTCGGTGCCGCAGCGATGATGCCGGCCACGTTGGCGCTGATCGGCCTGAGCTTCCACGAAGAGCGCGAACGCAACATCGCCATCGCGATCTGGGGTTCGGTGGCCATCGTCGGTGCGGCGCTCGGCCCGATCATTGGCGGTTGGTTGCTGCAGCACTTCTGGTGGGGCTCGGTGTTCCTGATCAACGTGCCGGTGGTGGTGGTCGCGTTCGTGGCCACGCTGCTGCTGGCGCCGGAAGGACAGCGTGACACCTCGCGGCCATGGGACCTTGTGTCCTCGGTGCTGGCATTGGCCGCACTGTCCGGCCTGGTGCTGGCGATCAAGTCGCTGATCGCTACGCCGCCGTCGTACGCGCTGGGCGCAGGCGCGCTGCTGTTGGCCGTCATCAGCGGTGCGGCGTTCGCGCGCCGCCAGCAACAGCTGCCGTACCCGCTGCTGGACTTTGCGATCTTCCGCAATCCTGCGTTCCTGGCCGGCACGCTGTCGGCGGTGTTCACCCTGTTCGCGATGGCCGGCCTGCAGCTGGTCACCACCCAGCGCTTCCAGCTGGTGGCAGGCTTCACGCCGCTGCAGGCGGGTCTGCTGGTCTCGGTGGCGGCAATGGGCAGCCTTCCGAGCGCGCTGCTGGGCGGCAGCATCCTGCACCGGGTGGGCCTGCGCCCGCTGATCTGTGGTGGCCTGGCCGCAGGTGCGCTGGGCGTCGGCATGGTGGCGTTCGGCTTCCCGCACGGCCTTGGCTGGGTGGTGGCTGGTATGGCCATCACCGGCTTCGGCATGGGCTCGGCCATCTCGGTGGCATCCACCGCCATCCTCAACAATGTGCCGGCACACCGCGCAGGCATGGCCTCGTCGGTCGAAGAGGTGTCCTACGAATTTGGTGGCCTGCTGGCGGTGGCGTTGCTGGGCAGCTTGAGCGCGGCGATGTACAGCGCGTTCCTGCCGGTCTCGGCCGATATGCCGGTGCTTGCCCGCGAGGGTTTCACCCAGGCGCTGCATGTCGCGCGCGAGAGCGGGCAGGGTGAGTGGTTCGCACTGGCTGCGGCCGCGTATGACCGTGGCTACCAGATCGTGCTGCTGGTGATCACGACGGTATTGGCAGTGGGCGCGGCGATCATCGCGCGCCTGCTGCGCGGCCGCGTCGGCGGCCGCGAGGGCGCGGCCGATCGCGTAAAATGAAACGATGAGAACCAGCAAGCGCGACCGCATCCTCGACGCCGCCGTCAACGTGATCAATCGTGATGGCGTGCGAGCGGTGACCTTCGAGTCGGTGGCGGCCGAGGCCAAGCTGACCCGCGGCGGCCTGCTGTACCACTTCCCGTCGCGCGAGGCACTGCTGCGCGGCATCGACGAGCACCTGGTGCAGGCCTGGGAAACGTCGATGGAAACGCTGCTGGGCAAGCGCGCGGATGAAGCGACGGCATTGGAGCGCTACCAGACCTTCGTGCGTGTCTCGGCGCAGAGTGCCACCCGTGCCGAACTGATGTTCATGCTGGAATCGGCGGACCCGGACGCCGATGAGCGTCCGTGGGGACCGGCGGTACGGCGCTGGGCACCATCCGCGCCGGAGGCTGGGAATGTCGATCCAACGACGCTCGACAATTTCGTGGCGCGCCTGGCCGCCGATGGCCTGTGGATCTACGAGGCAATGTACGAAGGCCAGCTGGACGAAGGCGTGCGCGCCCGTGTTGCCGAGCGCATCGCCGGGTTGTTGGCGAAGTCTGACGGAACGTCCAGTTGAGCGGCCAGCCGGCGCGCAGACATCGCCCGTGGTAGAGCCGACCGCTGGTCGGCTGCCCTTCGGTCAGGCCACGAAAATGCGCTTCGGTAGAGTCGACTGTCAGTCGACTGCTCTTCAATCAGACAACGAAAATCCCGCGCTTCGCGCGATAGTCGACTGACAGTCGACTCTACCCCTCGCGCGTCTGCCCAGCCTGCGCGGCGCCCGCGGCCAGCCACGCCCTCGGCGATGCTCCCAGCCGCTTGCGGAACGCCTTCGACAGCGAGGCGGTATCGGCAAACCCGACCTCGATCGCCACCTGCTTGACCGCCACGCCTGCCCGCAGCTGCGCGCAGGCCAAGCTCAGCCGCCAGTCCAGCAGATAAGCGGCCGGCGTCGCCTGCATCACCTCCTTGAACACGGCCGCGAACGCGCTGCGCGACATGCCGGCAGTCGCAGCCATGCGCGGCAGCGCCCATTCGTCCTGCGGCGCCTGGTGCATCGCCACCAGCGTACGGGCCAGCCGCGCATCGGACAGCCCGCGCATCAGCCCATGGCTGACGCCCGCCGCATCCGGGTGGTCGACCACCCAGCGCAGGATCTGGATCAGCGCCACCTCGAACAAGCGGTTGGTCAGCAGCCGGGAACCGCAGCGCTGGCGATCGGCCTCGGCGAACAGCAGGTGCAGGGTGTCATCCAGTTCGCCGATCGCCGCCAGCGGCACCACCATCACCGGTGGCAGCGACTGCACGATCGGATTGCGCGCGCCGCCATCGAAGTCCAGCGTGGCGCAGGTGAAATCCGGGCCATCCAGCGGTGCGTTGAAGAACACATGGTGCAGCGGCTGCGAATACAGCAGCAGGCTGGGTGTGTCGATCTTCAACCGGGGCAGCGCGATATCGCCCCCGGGATGACGGACCTCCATTTCACCCTGGCGCAGGATGTGCAGGAAGGCACGACCGGGCTGCGGCTCGAAGACGTGGCGCCCGCACAGCGGACCACTGTGGAACAGCGCGGCTTGCACCCGGAAGCGTTCCAGCAGAGAGGAGAGGCGGTCGGGTGTGGAAGCGTCGGCGGACACGCTCATGGATGAATGGACAACATGTGTGGTTTATTGCGCCTGATTCGTCCAGGGAGTCTACCTAGGATGAGCGGGTCGTCCAATCCCGGGCGCTTTCCCAAGGAGATCCACCATGTCCCGTGTCCCACTGATCGATGCCGCCAACACCACCGCCGACCGTCAGGCCCTGCTGGGCCAGGTCCACGCCGCCTTCGGCGCCACCCCGGCCATGTTCCGTGCCGTAGCCAACTCGCCGGCCGCCCTGCAGAGCATGTGGGGTGCGTTCGGCGCGCTGGGCGGCGGTCGACTGTCGCCGCTGCTGGGCGAGCAGATCGCCGTGGCCATCGCCAACCGCAATGCCTGCGAGTACTGCCTGGCCGCGCACACCGCGCTGGGCCGCAGGGCCGGCGCCAGCGGCGAGCAGATGGCCGCCGCGCAGATCGGCCAGTCCAGCGATCCGGCCACCTCGGCGGCACTGGACTTCGCGCTGAAGGTAGTCGAGCAACGAGCGCAGATTGCCGATGGCGATGTGCAGGCGTTGCGTGAGGCTGGCTTCGATGATGAGCAGATCGTTGAGATCCTCGCCCACGTCGCGCTCAACCTGTTCACCAACTATGTCAACGTAGCGTTCGACGTGCCGGTGGACTTCCCGAAGGTCGCGCTGCGCTGAGATCTGGCCTGGCCCGGGTGGCAGTGGTCGCCCGGGCCGGTCTGAATGGAGCCGACCGGGTAGAGTCGACTGTCAGTCGACTATCGCGCGCAGCGCGGGGTTTTCGGGGGGCTGAACGAAGAGCAGTCGACTGACAGTCGACTCTACCCAGTCGACGACTACCCAGTCGATGCTAAATGTCGTCTGCCTGCAGCCGCTCGGGATGGGTATACACATTGAACCCGCTCTCCCGTGCGAACCCGACCAGGCACAGGCCGGCGCTGCGGGCCAGGTCGATCGCCAGCGCGGTCGGCGCCGAAACCGCCGCCAGCACGCTGGCTCCCGCACGCGCTGCCTTGCTCACCATTTCGTAGCTGGCGCGGCTGGAAATCACCAGCAGGCCGCCTTCGATGGCGTGTTCGTTGTGGTGCAGGGCGCCGATCAGCTTGTCCAGTGCATTGTGGCGACCCACGTCCTCGCGTACCCAACCGATGCGCCCACTGGCGTCGGCCCAGGCCGCGGCGTGGATCGAACCGCTTGCCGCATTCATCGGCTGGTGCTGGGCCAATGTCGCCACCGCCCGCTGCAGGGCGGTGGCGGAATAGCTGCGGCGTTCGCGGATCTGCGGCAGCGGTCGCAGCACTTCCTCCAGCTGGCGCGTGCCGCACAGGCCGCAGCCACCACGGCCGGGCAGCAGGCGCCCATTGGCGGGGTCCAGGCCGGCACCGGGTGCCTCCTCGGCCACGGTCATCTGCAGTTCGATGCCTTCCAGCTGTGGGCGGATGTCGATCGACAGCAGCTGCGAGGGCGTAGCAATCAGTCCCTCGCTGAGCGAGAACCCAAGCGCAAAGTCCTCCAGGTCGCAGGGCGTGGCCATCATCACCGCGAAGGCGGCGCCGTTGTAACGCAGCGCCACCGGCACTTCCTCGGCCACCACGTCGACCAGGGGCTGTCGCCCCTCGCTGCGCCAGCGCTGCAACGGGCGCTGGGCCGTGCCGGCAGGCGGGGCGTGCGGTGGGGTCGAATCAGGCATGCAGCGCGTCCGGACAAGGGAGATACGCAGGTGGTGGACCACCCACGCCATCGAGAATAGCGCAGTGGCCATGCGCTGACGCAGGTGTAACCGTTGTCATGGCAGGCTGCGCTGAAAACAGCGCGCACCCACTGGCGAAGCCGTGCAGGCCGTGTTTGACTGTGGGGCTGGCTGTGCGTTCGAAAGCGTCGCCGGACCGCGTTGTGCCCATTGTTGCTGCGTTCCTCCCGTCAGGTTCCCGAACATGTCCGAGCAGAAGCCGCCGCGTTACAAGCCTTACAACCAGCCCGCCGGTGGTTGGGGTGCCGCCGGAGCCACCGCCAAGGTGCTGCTGCAGCAGAGTGTGATCGGCAAGGGGTCGAAGGCGTTGCTGGCGATGAACCAGCCCGGTGGCTTCAAGTGCCCCAGCTGCGCGTTCCCCGATGCCGACGAACGCAAGAAGCTTGAGTTCTGCGAGAACGGCGCGAAGGCACTGGCCTGGGAAGCCACCCAGTTCCGTGCCGGTCGTGAGCTGTTCGCCCGGCATACCGTTACCGAGCTGATGGCGCAGACCGACTACTGGCTGGAGATGCAGGGCCGGTTGACCGAGCCGATGCGCTACGACGCGGCCACCGATCACTACGTGCCGTGCAGCTGGGACGATGCCTTCGCACTGATCGGCCGCCATCTGCGGGCGCTGGACAGCCCGCACCAGGCCGAGTTCTATACCTCCGGACGCACGCCCAACGAAGCGGCGTTCCTGTATTCGATCTTCGTGCGCGAGTTCGGCACCAATAATTTTCCGGACTGCTCGAACATGTGCCACGAGCCGACCAGCCGCGGCCTGCCGCCGGCCATCGGGGTGGGCAAGGGCACCATCGTGCTGCAGGACTTCGAGCACGCCGAGGCGATCTTCGTGATCGGCCAGAACACCGGCACCAATTCACCGCGGATGATGAGCAACCTGGTCGAGGCGCGCAAACGTGGCATTCCGATCGTGGCAGTCAACCCGATGCCCGAGCGCGCGCTGATCCGCTTCGCTGAGCCGCAGGACATGGTGCAGATGGCCACGTTCGGTTCGACCGAGATCACCAGCGAGTTCGTGCACATCCGCATCGGCGGCGACCTGGCCCTGATCAAGGGCATGATGAAGGTGATGTTCGAGCGCGAGGCGCAGGGTGAGCGTGTGCTCGACCATGCATTCCTCGCCGAACACACGGTGGGCCTGGAGCCGCTGCGCGAAGACGTGATGGCGCAGGACTGGGACCAGATCGTGCAGGTGTCCGGCATTTCGCAGGCGCAGATCCGTCGCTGTGCGGAGATCTACATCCGCTCCAATGCCACCGTGATCTGCTACGGCATGGGGCTGACCCAGCACCAGTACGGCTCGCGCCTGCTGCAGCAGGTCGCCAACCTGCTGTTGCTGCGTGGCAACTTCGGCAAGCCCGGTGCTGGCATCGGGCCGATCCGGGGTCATTCCAATGTGCAGGGCGACCGCACCGTCGGCATCGACGAGAAGCCCAAGCCGGCCTATCTCGACCGCGTGCAGCAGGTGTTCGGTTTCGACCCGCCGCGCGAGCATGGCCACCATGTGGTCGAATCCATCGAGGCGATGCTGGAGGGCAGTGCCAAGGTGTTCATCGGCCTGGGTGGCAACTTCATCCATGCCGTGCCCGATACGCCGCGCGCGTACGAGGCAATGCGTGGCCTGGACCTGACCGTGGGCATCGCCACCAAGCTCAACCGTGGGCACCTGGTTCATGGCCGCGATGCGCTGATCCTGCCGGTGGTGGCGCGCTCGGAGCGCATCGTCACGCCGGCCGGCGAGCAGTTCCTCACCATCGAAGACGCGATGTCCAATGTGACCGCCTCGCGCGGCGTGCTCGAACCGGTCAGCGCCGATGTGTTGCCCGAGGTCGAGATTGTCTGCCGCATGGCGATGGCCGCGCTGCCGCACAGCAAGGTCGACTGGGCAGGCTGCATGCACGACTACGCACTCATCCGTGAGCTGATCGCTGCGGTGTACCCGGAGATCTACACCGGTTTCAACGAGCGCATCCAGCAGCCGCATGGTTTTCATCTGGACATCCCGCCGCGCCGCCGCGTCTGGCCCACGCCCAACGGCAAGGCCAACATCCTGGTGATGCCCGGCCTGGATGTGGACGATCCCGTGCACGACCCAGACATGCTGCGCTTGGCCACCGTGCGCTCGCATGACCAGTACAACACCACCATCTACAGCTACAACGACCGCTATCGCGGCGTGTACAACGATCGCATGGTGCTGTTCATGAACATCGAGGACCGGCTGGCGCGCGGGCTGGACAAGGAAGCGCGGGTCAGCCTGGAGACGATCAGCGCTGATGGCGTGCAGCGGCGCGTCGAGGGCCTGACCGTGCTGGACTACCCGATGCCGCGCGGCGCGCTGGCCGGCTACTACCCCGAACTGAACCCGTTGTTGCCGCTGGACCACTACGACCGCATCAGCGGCACGCCGGCGGCCAAGTCGATCCCGGTACGGATGCGGGCGATGGCGGCGGTCGCCTAGGCGTGGATGAATCCAGTCCTATGGGCCTTCGGCATGTGGGTTGGGTTCATCCAGAGCAAAGGAACAACGGAAATAGTTGGCCGTATCCCGCCAAGCGCCAACGATCGGTTCCTGGATCTGCGCCAGCAGTTCACGGGCCTTGACGGGATCATTGGCCTGGCAGGCGAAGTACGCGAATGATTGCAGGTTCCATGGCGAGGGATAACGTGACAGCACGTCTTCGAAGCCGCGTTTCATGGTCGGCCAGTTCACTTTCGACTCGGTGAACAAACGGTCCTCGTACTCCCGCTGCGAGGCGACCCAGTAGATACGGGCGTACAGCATGTATTGGTCCTGCGGTGGGGCCGCAGCCATGACCCTGCGTGCATACGCTTCCAGGCCAGCTGGATCGCCGCCCCACTTCGGAGCGAAATAGCGCACGGCAGCAAAGTAGAGCGGGAAGTAGCCCGGATAGCGCGCGATGCCTTCGTCATGCAATGCGAAGAAGCGGTCTGCATCCCAACTCTGTTCGATCGCCCGGTGTTCCATCGACTCGTACCAGTACGGGTCCGTGCTGGCGATGTCCTTGTATTTCAGCAGGTAGTCAACGGCCTGCTGCTGCAGCGCCTTGAACGGTGCCCAGTCCTCTTCCTTCACCGTATTTGCATAGCCGGGGCCGCGGATGCTCCAGCCTTGGCGGCTGAGCATCTCAGCCATGGCCAGGCGCGCCGACGGCGACCTGGGGTAGCGCGAGATCCACGCCTGCACGAGCTTCTCGCGACCCTGCCAGTAGGCCGGGTCACGGTTGCTCATGCTGAAGGCATAGCCGATGCCTACGTAGTATGCCGAAAGCTTCCAGACACCACTGCTGAAGTAGCGATCCGTATCCCGGTAACGACTGGCGAGTTGCTCCAGTCTGGCGAAATCCTGCTTCTCCAGCAGTTGCTGTGCCTGCCGGGAGACTTCAGCGCGTTCGCTTGCTTCATCTTCGCTTGGTTTTTCGGCGTGCGTGATGGTCGCGCACGACAACAGCAGCACCACAAGCAGTGTTCGCATGAATCCATTCATGAGGGAAACTCCGTGTCGGGGACGGGGGCAGGGGCGTGGCAATGCAGGGTGGCACGATTGCCATCTCGCCATAGCAAGGGGCGTCGCGCAAGTCGACCGCGTGGTTGTCAAGCTGTCAGGGTCGTTGCCAGCCCACTGAGGGCGCCTGCATCGGCTATCATCGGCGTGTGAACCTGCCTGGCCTGCTGCTGCGTTGGATGTTGCTTGTTGCCCTGGTGCTGAATGCACCGGCGCTGGCGCTCGCTGCGTCTCCGTACAGCGGCCCGTCCAGCCGGGAGCATTGCGCTGCACCGCACTCAGCCGCGATGGCTGCGGCCGGCTGCTGCGATGATGCGGCCCCGGCGGCCTGCCAGAGCGGTGAGTGCGAATGCCCGCCGGCCTGTCTTGGCATGCTGGCGACATTGAACGGAACACCGGCCTCGCCCTGGCGCGAGGCGCCTGTTCCGGCCAATACCCAGCAACGCGCACCGCCGCCGAGACTCGACCCGTTGCGCCCCCCCATCGCGTGATTTCCTGCAGGCCTCACGCGCCTGCCGTAGCTGCTCGACTTCTTCTCGACTCTGCCCGCGCCTTCGATGCGCGGGCGGCGGGCTACGTTGCCCGCCTCTGCAAAGGAATCACTCAATGAACCGTACTCTCTCCCTCGGCCTGCTGCTGGGCACCGTGCTGGCCACGACAGCCTGCGCTCGTGCCGCCGAAGAATCCTCCGCGGCACCGGTCGCCAGCGAAGCACCGGCACCGGCCCAGGCCAGCCCGGCCAAGATCGATCCAGCCTTGCCGGTCGCCATCGTGCACAAGACCGCCAGCTGCGGTTGCTGCGGCATCTGGGTCGACCACCTGAAGGCCGCCGGCTTCCAGGTCGATGTGCGCGACACCGATGACATGAATCCAATCAAGGTCCGCTTGGGCGTGCCGGTCGGCAAGGCCTCCTGCCATACCGCCGAGATCGGCGGTTACTTGGTCGAGGGTCACATCCCGGCCGAGGACATCAAGCGCCTGCTGGCCGAACGCACGGCCGCGCGCGGGCTGGTGCTGCCCGGCATGCCGGCCGGTTCGCCGGGCATGGAAATGCCGGATGGCTACGTGCAGCCGTACACCGTCGAGCTGGTTCGCAACGATGGCATCACCGAACCGTTCGCCCAGCACGGGCAAGGTGGCTGACAGCCCGTGGTGGTGCCGGTCGGTCTGACCGGCACCTTTCCTCGCGGCCGACTTGCTCTTTGCAGAGTCGAGCCGTGATCGACTGCTCTGCGGCTCCGTCGAGCAAGCTCGACGCTACAGAATCAGCGGGTCCCGGCCGTTTCCCTGGCCAACTGCGCGTCGAACTTCTTCTCGGCCGCATCCGCGTAGGCGTTGCAGGTCAGTGCCTCGGCGCTGGCCTTGCTGCCGGCGGCGTAGTTCCAGTTGCTGGCGCCCGGATGCGGGGTGAGCAGCAGATCGCAGGGCAGCGCCCGCACCGTTGCGAAGCTGCGCTTGTAGTCCTCGATCAGGCGCGGATAACGGGGATTGCCCTTCAGCTGGTAACCCGGTGCGCTGAGGCTGTCGGCGTAGGCGATGCGCACCGGCTTGCCATCGCGGGTGTCGGTCCAGGTCCAGGCGGTGCTGCCCGGGGTGTGCCCTGGCATGAAGTGCGCGGTGAACGCGATGCCGCCCACCGTGACCACTTCGCCATCCATGATGATGCGGTCGGCGCTGGCCGGCGGATAGGTGATGCCGTCGCCAAAGTGCAGGTCGTTGCTGCCGCCGCGCGCCAGCAGCACCGCCGTTTCTGCATTGGCCGCCACATGCGCGCCGGTGCGACGCTTGAGCTCGGCGACCGGGCCGGCGTGGTCGGCATGCGCATGGCTGAGCAGGATCAATCGCAGGTCCTGCGGGGCCACGCCGCGCAGCTTCATGTTGTCCAGCAGGTGACCGGCCATCTGTGGCATGCCGCCATCCAGCAGTACTGCGCCCTCGGCGGTCTGCACCAGCAGCGCGGTCAGGTCCTCGGTGCCGATCTGCCAGGTGTGGTCGGCAACCTGCAGCGGCGCTATCGGCTGCAGCCAGGACGCATCCACGGTATAGGCCCGCAGTTGTGGCAGCGGTGCCTCGGCGGCGCTGGCGTGGGCGGCCGGAAGAGCGACGGCGAGGGCGAAGGCGAGCAGGGTAAAACGCATGATCCACGTCCGCTTGAAGGAGGCCCAGAAACTAGCATGGGCCTCCTTCATCGCGTCTCGCATAGATTTCATGGCTCCCATAAGGACGCCATGGATCAGTACCGGTACTGCCATCCCAGCGTCAGCACCCGGCCGCGGCCGGAGAAATAGCTCGGGTTCGACGGCGTGGTCTGCGAGTAGTAGCTGATGTACTGTTTGTCCGCCAGGTTCTGCACGCCCAGCGTGAAGGCATGCTTGTCCAGCGTATAGCGCGCGACCAGATCCACGGTGGTGTAACCCTTGAACTCAGCCACCCGCGCGCCACGCAGGTCGAAGTCGCGGTCGAAGGCATGGCTGGCCTGCAGGCGGGTGCTGAGCTGCGGCGTCCAGCTCTGTTCCCAGAACGCGGTCAGCCGGTTCGGTGCGATGTTGACGCCGGCCAGGTCGCTGTCGAGGCGACCGTCGATGTCGGCGTCGTAGCGACCGTTGGCGCGTGCATAGCCCAGTCCGAGGTGGCTGTTGCCCAGCCGCAGGCGCAGGTTGCTTTCAAAGCCTTCCACGCGGGTGGCCTGGCGCTGCACCGCATAGGCATCGATACCCGGATCGTAGATCAGTACCGAACCCAGCTTGGATTCGGAGGTGTAGTAGGCAATGTCAGCGCTGAAGCGGCCATTGTCGTACTCCAGGCCGATCTCGCGGTTGTCCGACACCACCGGTGACAGGTCGATGAGGCTGTCCACGCGCTGGCCGTCGCGGTTGATCGCGCGCAGCACGCGGCCGACGTCGGCCACGGTGTAGCCTTCCGAATACGAGGCGTAGGCGTTGAGGCGATCGTTGATGTACCAGACCGCGCCGAAGTTGGGCAGGGTCTCGCTCATGGTCGGCTTGCCGCCGGCCACCTTGCGTGCGCCGTAGCGGGGCAGGGTGGTGTAGTCACCCACTTCCAGCTCGCCCTTTTCGTAACGCAGGCCGCCGGACAACATCAGCTGATCGGTCGGCCACCAGTGCAGCTGCAGCAGCGGTGACAGGCTCTGGTAGGTGGTCTGCGGCACCCAGTTCATGCCACTGGCCAGCAGCATCTGGTGGGTGCGGTCGCGCAGGCCGTCCAGGCCCAGGGTCACGTCCAGCGTGGTGTCGGCGATGCGGCTCCAGCTCTGGGTCAGCTTGAAGCCGCGCTTGTCCGATTCGTTCTGGGTCTGGTCCCAGGCGGCATTGGCGCCGGTGTTGCCCCACGGATCCCATTGGCTGGCACCGTAGCGGCCTTCGAAATCCACCGCGAAGGCCTGCGCCTGGAAATGGCCGCCGAGCAGGTCGGCGGCGCTGTAGTCCACCGTCAGCGAACGCGAGCGGTTCATCGGCGGATCGAGCGGCGTATCGCCGGGGATTGAAATGGTCGGGCGACCGGTCCGGTAGTCACCGTTGATGGCCAGGTAGTTGTCCAGCCCGCGCAGTTCGTAGCGGTTGGCCATGACCTGCAGGCGGTGGCCGTCGGCAATGTTCCAGCCCAGCTTGGCAAATACGTTCGATGAGGTCGAGTCCATCAGCTCGCCCTGCGCGTTGGTGCCGATCGATCGGCCCTCGCCGTCGTGATACAGGCCCTGCTTCTCATAGGCCAAGCCAGCGACCAGGTCGAACTGCTCGCCGCGCACGCCCACCAGGGCCGAGCCGCGCTGGCCATTGTCGTCGTGGCGGCTGGGCAGGGCAGCGCTGTAGCTGACGTTGCTGTCGAGCAGGAACGCGCCCGGCTCACTGGGCGCACCGCGGGTGATGATGTTGACGATGCCGCCGGTACCGCCGATGCCCTGCAGCGCGTTGGCGCCGTGGATGACCTCGATGCGTTCGATCATCGCCGGGTCGATGGTGTGCGAATCACGCGAGCCATCGCGCAGTGGCGTGGACTGCGGCACGCCGTCGACCATGTACAGGATGCCGCGGCCGCGCATGGTTTCGCCGTAGTTGGACATCTTCTCGCGCGCCGGGGCAAACGCCGGGATCTGCGACGACAGCACCCGCGACACATCCGAGCCCAATGCCAGCTGCTGGGCGATGTCCTCGCGGGTCAGCACCGTGATGGTATTGGGCATGGCGGTCTCGCCCTGCGGCATGCGCGCGGTCGAGGCCGAGACCGTGACGCGGGCCAGCGACGTCGTTGTGGCGGATGACGGCGCCGATGATGCGGCCCGGGCCGGGGTACGCGGCTTCGCCGGCGCTGGCGCGGCACTCACCACGAACACCCCTGGCGAACGTTCCTGCATCGCCAGGCCTTGGCCTGCCAGCAGCCGCTGCAGGGCCTCACGCGCGGTGTGGCGGCCATCAACAGCCGGGGCGCTGCGGCCGCTCACGCTGTCGGCGGCGAACAACAGCTGGATGCCACTCTGCCGCGCCAGCGCAGTGAGCGAGGCCTGCAACGGGCCGGCCGGCACGTGCAGCTCGACGGGCGCGGACGCAGCGGTCTGCGCCATGGCGGGCAGGGCCGCACACAGGCAGGCAGCGAGCAGGGTAGGGGCCAACCGGCGCAGGGCGGCAGGCGGAACAGGGCGGGTCATGCGGGGGTCCTTCGGAAGGGTTCAAGCACTTGCCGGATGGGACGGCGCGCAACCCACCCTCGGTGTGGCATTCAATCGCGGGCGCGCAGATGCAGGCTGCCATCGGAAGCGGTGTGCACCTGTACCGGCAGGATCTCGGGCAGCAGCGCGAGTACGGTTTCGGCGCGGTCGGCATCGAAGACGCCTGACACCTGCAGCGGCCCCAGTACCGGGTCGTCCAGCACGATGGGACGGTCGTGATATCGCTGAAGAATGCGCAGCACCTCGGCCAACGGCATGCGGTCGAACTGCAGCCGCCCACGGGTCCAGTCGGCTCGATCCGGGTCCACCGCTTCCGGCGGAGACAACGATCCTGGCTGGGCCAGCACACGCTGCCCCGGCTTCAGGCGCTGCTCGGCGCCCCCGCCGTCCACACGCACGCCCACCTCGCCGCGCCACAGGGTTATCTCGCTGAGGTTGCCCTGCCGGTCAACGTCGAACACCGTGCCGTAGTTGCGCACATGCACTGCCCCGGCCTCGACCTCGAACGGGCGCCAGGTCGAGTGCTGCACCTGGAAACGGGCCTGGCCCTGCACCAGCACCACCTGCCGCGAGCGAATGTGCCTGCGAACCTGCAGATGGGTACCGGCGTCGAGCAGCAGATGGCTGCCATCGGGCAGGCAGATGCCGCGGCGTTCGCCCACCGCGCTCCGATAGTCGTGCACCTGCCATGCCGGGTCGGCAATGAACACGCCCGTGGCCGTGATCAGCAGCAGCGGCAGGACGATCTTCGCCGCACGCCGACCGCGACGACGCTGCAGCGCATCCGCGCTGGGCATGGGGAAGCGTTCCTTCAGGGCATCGCGATGCTGGTCCAGCACCTGGTCGGTGGTTGCGGGTTGGACCGGCGGTTGCGGTGTGGACGGCGGCGGTTGTGGGCTCATCGCAGGCCAGCCGACTGTTGGCAATCGGCCATGGCCAGGCGCAGGTGGCGCTCCACCGCCTTCTGGCCGATACCCATGCGGCGGGCAACCTCAGCCTGTGGCAGTTCGTGGATCTTGTGCAGGATGAAGACCTGCTGGCGGCGGCAGGGCATGCGTTCGATGGTGGCGCCCAGTCGTTGCAGTGCCTGCTGTCCCTGCGCCTGCTGCTCAGGCCCGGGGCGCGGGCAGGCGTCATCGGGCAGCTCGGCACGCGCCTCCACCCAGTGCCGGCGCAGATCCTCGGCGCGGCAGCGATCCACCGCCGTATCGTGCGCGATCCGCCGCAGCAGCGCGATGGGGTGCCGTGCATCGTAGGCGGCCGGGCGTTCCAGCAGGCGCACGCAGACATCGTGCACCACCTCACGGGCCAACCCCGGCGAGCGGAAACGGCGGCGCAGGTACTCCACCAGTTCCTCGTAATGGCGCACCAGCGAGGACACCAGCGGCAACGCAGGACGGGGTAGGGAAGGCAGCTGGGACATCCGGACCGGAAGCAAGGGCAAGGGGCGTGCGCGGGGAGGACATCCCTGCGCGATGACGCAATACTAATGGGAACCGTTCGCGTTTGCCATGTGGGGCGCGGGTCGGGATTGTTCGTCGGAACTGGAAGGTGAAACCACGATCATCGTCTGTCGCGCAGAATCGGCCGCGGCTAGCCTGCCAGCAGGCTCAAGGAGATGGACCATGCACGTGCTTCTGGTGATGGTGGGTGGGGTGCTGTTGTTGGGGGTATTCCTGCTCTTCGGGCGGCTGTGGAGCGTAGGCCAGTCACAGCTGCCCACGGCCCTGCTCGCGTTCATTGCCACCTGGCTGCTGGTGACGCTGGCCAACATGTGGGTGGGCGTGAGCAAGGCCGGCTACGCCGTGCAGGAGGAACTGCCGATCCTGCTGCTGGTGTTCGTGGTGCCGGCCCTGCTGGCTGGACTGCTGTACTGGCGCTTGGCGCGCTGAAGGACGGCCATGAGCACACGACTGAGACTGCCCGCCCTGCGCCAGCGCGATGGCCACCACGCCCGCGTGACCTACGAAGAGCTGTTCTTTGATCTGGTCTACGTCTTTGCGGTTACCCAGCTCAGCCACCATCTGCTGCATCACCTGGACCTGGTCGGGGTGATGCAGACGCTGGTGCTGTGGTTCGCGGTCTGGCTGGGCTGGCAGTACGCCTGCTGGGTCAGCAACTGGTTCGATCCCGAGGCGCCACGCATCCGCAGCCTGCTGTTCGTCACCATGTTGCTGGCGCTGTTGATGTCCTCGTCCATTCCCGAGGCCTTCGCTGAACGCGCCTGGGTCTTCGCGGGGGCGTACGCCACCATGCAGGTCGGGCGCACGGTGTTCGTGCTGCTGGAGGTCGGTCGCAGCCATCCGTTGGCGCCCAATTTCCGACGCATGCTGGCGTGGGTGAGCGTGTCGGCCTGCTTCTGGCTGGCAGGCGCCGCCGCCGAGGGCAATCTGCGCCTGGCGTTGTGGGCGGTGGCGGTGGCCTGCGAATACATCTCGCCGATGTTCGGTTTCGCGTTTCCGGGCCTGGGCCGGTCGCACACCCGCGAGTGGACCATCGAAGGCGGGCACCTGGCCGAGCGTTGCCAGTTGTTCGTCATCGTCGCACTCGGCGAGACGCTGCTGGCTACCGGTGGCGTGCTCAGCGAGGTCGAGCAGTGGAGTGCTGCGGTGGTGTCTGCGGTGCTCGCCACCTTCGCCGGCACCATCGCCATGTGGTGGCTGTATTTCGGCATCTCCAGCCGAGACGCCACCGCAGCGATCACCCATTCCGAGGACCCCGGGCGGATGGGCGCCAATTTCCACTACGTGCATGCGCTGCTGATCGCCGGCATCATTGCCACTGCGGTGGGCAACGACCTGGTGATGGATCACCCGGAAGCGGCGGTGACCCCGGTCTACGCCACGGTGCTGGTAGCGGGGCCGTTGATCTATCTGCTGGGCAGCGCCTTGTACAAGCGCATTGTGTACGGGCGCGCCCCGTATTCGCATCTGTTCGGTGCCGTGGCGCTGGTCGTGTTGGGCGTGGTCTTGCCGCACACCCATCTGCTGGCCGCCGGTTGGCTGACCAGTGCGGTGCTGCTGGCCGTGGGCTTGATGGATACGCGGTTGAAGCGTCGCCTGAAGCGGGCGTGATCCGTTGCGTCAGCAAAGCGCTCCAGCCGCGATCGAACGCAAGCGCTGAGCAGTCGATTGACACTCGACTTCAGCACCGCTGCACAAGAAATGCTGGCAGGCTAGGCCAGCGCGGCGGCCATCGCTGCAAGCTTGCCTACCGTGTTCATGTTGCGGGCAGTGCCTTGCTGGGCATAGGACATCCGCAGGCGCGAGTCGGCCATGCCAGCACCGTAATGAACGAAGATCTCGCGCGTGCCGAGTGCAAGCTGTTCATCACGCCGGCCGGTCACGCCGTCCAACGGATCGGCGGGGAGGCTGGCATCGAGGAACAATGCCACCACACGGTTACCGGCGGCCTGCGGAAACGGATTGCGCGCCACCACGTCGGCGATCTCGCTGGCCGATCGCACCAGCACGCCTACCGGCTTGCCGGCGTAGGCCTTCAGCCGTCGGGCGAGGGCCTCCCGCACGGCGGCTTCATCAAGCCCGCTGCGGAACACCGCGTTGCCACTGGCGATGTAGGTGCGGGTGTCGGAAAAGCCGGCGTCCTTGCACACTGCCACCAGTTCGCGCATCGGCAGCTTGCCGGTGCCGCCGACGTTGACCGCGCGCAGCAATGCGACGTACGCGTTCATGGCGTCCCCGCCTGCAGGCGGTCGTACATGCGTACGAGGTCAACCAGGGTGCGTGCGCCCATCTTGCGCATCACCTGCGCACGGCGCACCTTCACCGTGATCTCGCTGACGCCGAGGTCACCGGCGATCTGCTTGTTGAGCCGGCCGCGCACCACGCCATCGACCACCTCGCGCTCGCCAGCGTTGAGGGTGTCCCAGCGCAGTTGCAGTGCGCCGAGTGCCTCGCCGTCGCGGCGGCGCTGGCGGTCGATCTCGATGCCCTTGTGGATGGCATCGAGCAGCTCCTGGTCACGGAAGGGCTTGGTCAGGAATTCGATGGCGCCATCCTTGATTGCGTTGACGCCCATCGCGATGTCGCCGTGGCCGGTGATGAACACCACCGGCAGCTGCAGGCCGTGGCTGCCCATCGTGCGATGGAATTCGAGGCCGCTCTGGCCGGGCATGCGCACGTCCAGCACCAGGCACGCTGGCGCGTCTTCCAGGTCGTGTTCGAGGAAGGCCTGGGTGGAGGCGAAGGCCCGCACCTGCAGGCCCATCGAGGCCAGCAGGTCTTCCAGTGCGGCGCGCACCGACGGATCGTCGTCGACCACGTAGACGATGGGCGCTGGGTCGATGGCTGGGGCAGCGGGCTTACGCATGTTGAACGTCCGAGGCGATGGGCAGGTCGAACACGAAGCAGGCACCGCCGCCTGCCGGCCGTTCGGCGCGGATCTGGCCGTCATTGGCTTCGATCATCGAACGGCTCAGGCTGAGGCCCAGGCCGAGCCCATGTGATTTGGTGGTCCAGAATGCATCGAATACTCGCTCGGGATGATCGGCGGGCAGGCCGACACCACGGTCGCGCACGCTGAGACTGACCCGCTGACCGTCACGCCGGGTCAGCAGCGACAGTCGCCGGTCCGCAGCAGGGACTGGCTCCATCGCGTCCACCGCATTGAGGATCAGGTTGCCGATCACCTGCTGTACCTGCACGCGGTCGGCGTGTACCGGCGGCAGGTCGGCGTCCAGCAGCAGCGCCACCGCCACGCCGTGCTGGTCCAGCTCGCTGCGCGACAGCGCCAGCATTTCCTCCACCGCCTGGTTCAGGTCGAAGGCGCGTCGTTCCGGTGCCGCGCCCTGGGTCAGGCCGCGGATGCGGGCGATCACGTCACCGGCGCGGTGCGCGTCGGCCAGGATGCGGGCCACGGTCTGCCGGGCCTTGTCCACGTTCGGAGGGTCCTGCGCCAGCCAGCGCTGGCAGGCTTCGGCGCTGCTGGCGATGGCGGCCAGTGGCTGGTTGACTTCATGGGCGATGGAGGTGGTGAGCTCGCCCACGGTGGAGGCGCGTGCCACCCGCAGCAGGCGGCCCTGCGCTTCCTGCACGGCGGCCTTGGCCGCTTCCATGTTCAGGGCGAGATAGGTGGTGATGCCGATCACCAGCATGCCGATGACCGAATTGACCAGGCCGATGCGGTAGGTGCCGAAGCGGGTGAGGAAGAAACTCAGCCCGGTGAGTGCGATACAGGCGACGGCCAGGGAGATCAGCCCGCGCGCGCTCAGTACGCGCGCTGCGGCGAGGATGACCGCCGCATAGAAGCAGGCGGCGGCGACCGCGTAATCGGTGACGGTATCGATCAGGAAGATCGCCGCCATCACGATGATCAGGGCCAGCAGCACCAGCGGGCGGCGGGGCGACAGCGATGGCATCGGGACAGTTCCCTGGCGTGGGCGGAAAGGATAGCAAAGCCGGCTTTGGTGGACGCCGACCTTGGTCGGCGTGCTCTCGTGCGGTGGGTGCCGACCGTTGGTCGGCACAAACCAGAGCGATGCCTGGTAGTGCCGGCCGCTGGCCGGCAACTGCACGGTGCTTCGGAGATCACGAGGTTGCCGGCCAGCGGCCGGCACTACTCCTCCAGGCTGGCGTTCCAGAAGCCCTGCAGCACACCGGGCGTGGTCGCCAGGGTGGCCAGCACGGCATCGAGCTCACCGGCATCCACCGTGGTGGCATACAGCACCGCTTCGATCTCCACATCGCGCTCACCGAACGGGCGCTGGTCCACCGCGCGCACCGGATACTGTGCCTGCTCAAGCAGCAGCAACAGCTGGTCCAGCACCTCGGCCTGCTGCTCGCGCTGGCAGACCACGTTGATCGCATAGGTCGCCTCGCTGAACGCTTCCGGCAGCGGCTGCCGCTGGATGCGGTTCACCAGCGGCCGCAGCAGGGTATTGGCGGCCAGCACGAACACCGCCGCGAGTACTGCTTCGGGCAGCAGCTTGATACCGGCACAGGCGCCCACCGCCGCCGATCCCCACAGGGTGGCGGCGGTGTTCAGGCCGGACACCTGCGCGCCGTCCTTCATGATCGCGCCGGCACCGAGGAAGCCGACGCCGGAGATCACATACGCAACCACATGCAGTGGTGAGGGTGGTCCGCCGTACAGATCATGGAAGCGCACGGCCAGATCGACGAACACCGCCGCTCCCACCGCCACCAGGGTGTTGGTGCGCAGGCCCGCGGTGCGTTGGCGCAGCTGCCGTTCCAGGCCGATGGCCGTGCCCAGCACGAACGCCACCGACAGGCTGATCAGCGAACTCAGGGTTGCGCCGGCGTTGAACGCCGGCAGGTTCGGATTGATGTCCATTGTAATTCTCCCTGGACAAGGCGGCGGGCGCTTACTGCCAGCCGTAACGACGGATGTAGAACCGCTTCAGCGCAGTGGTCAGCACCGCATAGCCGAACAGGATCGCCACCAGGAACGGCCAGTAGCCGGCCGGCAGCGCCTGCAGCTTGAAATAGCCGGCCAGCGGGCTCATCGGCAGAGCCACGCCAATGGCCATGATCAGGCCGGTCATCAGCAGAAGCGGCGGCGCGGCGATGCTCTGCAGGAACGGCACCTTCGGCGTGCGGATCATGTGCACGATCAGGGTCTGGGTGAGCAGGCCGACCACGAACCAGCCGGACTGGAACAGGCCCTGGTCGGCCGGCGTGCGTGCATCGAACACGTACCACATCAGCGCGAAGCAACTCAGGTCGAAGATCGAGCTGATCGGCCCGAAAAACACCATGAAGCGGCCGATGTCCGCCGGATTCCATTTCAGTGGCTTGCGCACCAGCTCCTCGTCCACGTTGTCGAACGGAATGGCGATCTGCGAGATGTCGTACAGCAGGTTCTGCACCAGCAGCTGCAGCGGCAGCATCGGCAGGAACGGCAGGAAGGCCGAGGCCACCAGCACCGAGAACACGTTGCCGAAGTTGGAACTGGCGGTCATGCGGATGTACTTCAGCATGTTGTTGAACGTGCGCCGGCCCTGGATGACACCTTCCTCCAGCACCATCAGGTTCTTTTCCAGCAGGATGATGTCGGCCGCCTCCTTGGCGATGTCCACCGCGCTGTCCACGCTGATGCCGATGTCGGCTGCGCGCAGCGCCGGTGCATCGTTGATGCCGTCACCGAGGAAGCCGACCACCTTGCCCTGCGCGCGCAGCTCGCGTACCAGGCGCTCCTTGTGCAGCGGCGTCAGCCGGGCGAATACGCGGTGGTGGTGCAGCGCCCGCGACAGCGCGCCGTCATCCATGCGCTCGATCTGCGGGCCGGTCAGGATGGAGTCGGCGTCCAGCCCCACCTGTGCGCAGACACGGGCGGTCACCAGTTCGTTGTCGCCGGTGAAGACCTTGACCTCCACGCCATGCGCGGCCAGCGCCTGCAGCGCCTGCGCTGCCGATTCCTTCGGCGGGTCCAGGAAGGCCACGTAGCCGACCAGGGTCAGGTCGCACTCGTCGGCCTGCGAATAGGTGGTCTGGCTGGCGGCGGTCTCCTTCATCGCCACCGCCACCACGCGCAGGCCCTGTTCGTTCAGTTCCTCGGTGGTCTGCCGCACGCGGGCCAGGCGGTGCTCGTCCAGTGGCATGTCCCGGCCGTTCTCGCGCACGGTGCTGCACACCGCCAGCATTTCTTCCACCGCGCCCTTGCAGATCAGCTCGTGGTGGTCCTCGCGCTCTGACACCACCACCGACATGCGGCGGCGCTCGAAGTCGAACGGAATCTCGTCCACCTTGTGGTAGTCCTGCGACAGCCGCAGCGAGCTCTGCAGCTCCACGTGTTCCAGCACCGCGCGGTCCAGGAGGTTGATCAGCCCGGTCTGGAAGTGGCTGTTGAGATAGGCGAACTTCAGTACGTCTTCCGAATCGTGGCCGAACACATCGGTGTGGCGCTCCAGCGCGATCCTGTCCTGGGTGAGGGTGCCGGTCTTGTCGGTGCACAGCACTTCCATCGCGCCGAAGTTCTGGATCGCGTCCAAGCGCTTGACGATCACCTTGCGCCGCGACAGCAGCACCGCGCCCTTGGCCAGGGTGGAGGTGACGATCATCGGCAGCATCTCCGGGGTGAGGCCCACCGCCACCGACAGCGCGAACAGGAACGCCTCGGTCCAGTCGCCCTTGGTCCAGCCGTTGATCAGCAGCACGAACGGCACCATCACCAGCGCAAAGCGGATCAGCAGCCAGCTGACACTGTTGACCCCCGCCTGGAAGGCGGTCGGTGCGCGGTCGGTGGCGGTGCTGCGCTGGGCCAACGTTCCGAAGTAGGTGCGGTTGCCGGTGGCCAGCACGATGGCCGTGGCCGTGCCGGACACCACATTGGTACCCATGAACAGCAGGTTGTGCTGTTCCAGCAGGCCGGCCAGTCCGTCGCCCGGGTGCGCGAACTTCTCCACCGGCAGCGACTCACCGGTCATTGCCGCCTGCGCCACGAACAGGTCCTTGGCGGTCAGCACGCGGCAATCGGCCGGAATCATGTCGCCGGCCGACAGCACGATATGGTCGCCGGGCACCAGCTCGCGGATCGGCAGGTCCAGCAGGCGCGCCGGGCGACGACTGTGCAGGTGGGCGCCGAAGTACTGGTCGGCCACATCGGCGGCTTCGGTACCCGGATTGCGGCGCAGTACGCGCGCGGTGTTGCCCACCAATGCCTTCAACCGTTCGGCAGCGCGGTTGGAGCGGCCCTCCTGCACGAAGCGGATCAGCGTGGACAGCAGCACCATCGCACCGATCACCACGGTGGCCTTGATGTCCTCGGTCAGCCAGGACACTGCCGCCAGGACCGTCAGCAGCAGGTTGAACGGATTGCGGTAGCACTGCCACAGGTGCCGCCACCACGGCAGCGGCTTTTCGTGATCCACCTCGTTGGGGCCAAGCGTGGCCTGCCGTTCCTCGGCCTCATGCGGGCTGAGACCATCGGCATGCGATTCAAGGGTGGCGAGCAGCTCGGTTTCGCCCTGCTGGGCGAGGGTGACCAGGCCGGTGGTGAGTGCGAACGGCGCCGCTTCGGCACTGCCCGGGCCGAAGCCGGCCTCGGGCATCGCGCGCCGGCGGAACAGGTTGCCTGCGCGACGGCTGCGCAGGAAGGCGTTGAACCAGGCGTTGAGCAGGCTCATGGGACTCTCCTCGAATGTCAGAGCCGGCCGGGGCCGGAACACGAACGGAATGGACGAAGCAGTTCAGGCGTGGCGCATCGCCAGCACCGCCGGTGACCACGGCTGCATGTGCAGGCGCTGGCTGCCGCCGATGCACAGTGGCTTCATCGCATCGCGCAGGGGATAGGGCAGATGACGCAGCACAGCGATGCGCTCGCTGATCGGCAGCAGCGACAAGGCGTCGGCCACCACGCGCGGCGAACCGAGCGACAGCGAACGGGCAAACATGACCGGGCCGTATTGCAGCAGCTGGCTGCGCAGGGCGGCAACATCGCGCTCGCCGATCAGGCGGCGCAGGGTGATGTAGAGGATCTTGTAGGACACGGGGGCGAGCTCCAGGCAGGCGGCGCCTGGCGATCCCCGTCACTCAGGCAGGCAGGGACAGGCGGGCAGGCGCCAGGAACAGGCAACAAGCGGTGATCCGGGGTGCGGCGCACCCGGCAGGGTCGGGGTCCATCTGCGTCTCCATGAGGGAAAGGTGCCAGCCAGGGTTGCCCTAGCCGGTGGTGCTATTGTCCGCCCCTGAATGGGACAGTCCTAGAGGCCCGTGGGTTAGCCCGGCTATACCTTGGTATAGCCGTACACAGGTTGGCGCAGCCGAGGGTTGATCACTGCGTCAGTGCGAGGTGCTGGTCTGCTTGCACACGTCGTACTCGCCGCGGCTCAGCTTCTGGTCGCGGTCGGTATCGCAGGCGTGCAGGCGCCCGGCCCAGTCCGGCGCCACCGCATCCACCTCGGCCAGGGTGACGACGCCGTCTTTGTCCTTGTCCAGTGCCGCATAGGCCGGGATGAGCTTTACCTCGGTCACTTCATCGGTGGCAGTGGCCTTGCCGGCCTCCTGGCTTCTGGAGCACGCGCCCAGCAGCAGGCCGGCGGTCATGATGAGGGCGGCGGGAAGGTAGCGGAAACCTGTCATGGCTTGCTCCTGTGATGGAAATCGCCACGCTGGCGACCCTGACGCAATCATCAGCAGCGATCCGTAAGCGACGCGCGAAAAATGCAGGCCGGCATGCAGGCAAGTGCCTTGCGGTTCATCGCCATCGTGTCGGTCCGGTGTGCCCGGGTGTGCAGACTCGGAATTGTTTCAAGCAGCTGGCGTATGTCGACTTTTGCAACTTGTTGCATATCGAACTTGTGATCCAGTCGTGAAAATTTGAGCTCGCCTCCTGCTGCGCGCTCACCATGCCTCGTCTTCTCTCACTGCTTCTTCTGGTCCTCCTTTCCGGCACCGCACGTGCATCGACACCCCAGATCAACGTCGGCGTGCTGTTCGATTACCTGCAACCTGCGCACAGCAACCTGCTCAAGCGCATCCGCAACACCGGTGATGCCACGGCCTATGTGCGCGTGGAGGTCACCGAGATGCACTTCGATGCGCAGGGAAAGGCCAGCGAGGCACCGGTGGATACCACAGCATTGGTCCGCAATGCACCGGACGCACAGGGCGTCATCGCCAGTCCCAGCCGCCTGATCATCGCCGGCAGCGGGCAGCAGGCCACACGCCTGGTGTATCGCGGTGCGCGTGACCGGGAACGCTACTACCGCTTGCGCTTCATTCCGGTGGCCCCGACGGCCGAGGAATTCTCGCTCAGCGAGGAACAGGCCCGTGAGGCGTCGGAGCTGACCTCGGCCATCCGCGTGTTCACTGGTTACGGCACGATTTTCTTCGTCGCACCGGACAACCCGCATTACGACACGCTCATCGAGCCGCGACAGGTGCGCAATCGTGGCAATGCCACCGTGGTGCTGGACAACCTGCGCCAGTGCGAGCGCGACCGCCCAGACACCTGCACACCTGGAATCATCGCCCATGTGCGTCCCGGCAACAGCTATGCGCTGCAGGCCGCCGAACACCAGTTCCTGCGCTTCGAGCTTCTCGAAGGCGAGAGCCAGCGCAGCATCGACTCACGCCGCTGAACGCACTCCCACCGATGGATCTGTTCCGAACGGGCCTGCCAGGCGCCCGCTGGGACTGCATTGCCCTTGCCTGGCACCTTGATATCCACTCTTGAACCTGGAGTACATCGATGTCCCTGAAGACCACTTTGCTGGCAGCGGCGACCGCCCTGCTGATCACCCCGGCCGTTGCCCTGGCAGCGCCCGAAACCAAGTCGATCACCGTCAACGTCACCGCCGACGTGCCGAACGCGTCCGGCCTGCAGGTGTCCACACCGGACGGCTGGGAAGGCCTGCCGCAGAACCTGCCGTGGGACACCGCCCGCCAGGAGCTGATTGAGCTGACCGGCCGCGTCATCAACGTGAAGTCACCGGCGGCCATCAGTGCCTATCTCACCGCGCCGGCGCAGATGTCATCGGCGGCAGACGTGGTGGACCTGGTCGTCAAACTGGACAACAAGGTCGTGCCGGCCACCGCGGCAGCCAAGATCGAGGTGGCCACTGAATCGCAGGCGGCGGCCGGCAAGTCGCTGGCGTTTGCCATCGCCCCGACTGCGCCGGCCGGTGGCTACAAGCAGGGCCGCTACGGCGGCCAGTTCCACATGATCTTCGAGAGCGACATCTGACGATCAAGCAGCTTCGTGCTCTCCCTTCCGCATCAGGGATGCGGAGGGAGGGCACGGGGATCCGCCCATGAGACTTCCCATCCGTCCCGCATCTCCAGCCCTCGCGCGCCTGGCTGCTGGCATCGGCGCCGTGGTGTTTGCCGCGTCGAGCCAGGCCGCCGGCCTAGCGCTCGGCGAGCTGCCCAGCCTGCTGGAGCAGCGCGAGCGCATGCCAGCGGAGTTCCGCGAGTACCTGTTTGGCAATCCGCTGACCGTGCGGGTGGAGCTGGACGGGGACTATCTGGGCGACGCCGAAGTTCTGTTGCACGAAGACAATCGCGTGCAGCTGATTGGATTCGGCGAAGCGCATGGGAGCACGTGGCCAGAGAGCGAACGTACGCGCTGGGCTGACGCGCTGGCCGAGCCGTTGCTGCTCGGGGTGTGCCCTCAGCAATGCCGTGGGCTCGCGGCGCTGCACTATAGCCTGTCCAACTCCCTTCTCAGCCTGTTGACCCCGGCGGGCGCGCACAAGGAAGGGCGCCACGTCGCGTTGCCGGAGGGAGGCAGCCATGGCCTGATCGTGCGCAACAGCCTGGCTGTGCATGGCGGCCAGGAGCAGCAGGCCACTGCACGCTACAGTGCCGAACTGCGGGGGAGCGTCGGGCGCTGGAGTACCGTCGGCAGCTATCAGTACTATGCCCAACCGGGCAGCCGCGAGCACTATCTCAGCGCCCTGTATGCGCAGCGCGAGCTGGGCGACCATTTCGTGCGCGCGGGGTATTTTCTGCCCACATTCGAGGGCATCATCCGCCAACCGCGTGCACCGGGTTCGCAGAACGATACCGCGCTGGGATTCATGCTCGGCTCGTCGGACGTGCTGCTGGCCGACACGCGCAGCCACAGCGTGTACCCGGTCTACGTCACCGCGAGCCGCGAAGGCGTGGTGGAGATCCTGCGCGATGGCAATCTGCTGTCCACGCAGGCGGTCAAGCCCGGTATCCAGGAAATCGACACCCGTCGCCTGCCGGGGGGCATCTACGACGTGGAACTGCGCGTCGTCGAAGATGGCCATGAGGCCTCCCGTGAGACTGCGTCGATCCACAAGCCCAGCCGTTGGAGCGACCCCAGCCGCCGTTGGCGCTACAGCGTGTTTGCCGGCCAACAGCGCGGCCTGCTCGATAGTGGTCGCGCAACGCAGGAGGGCAAGCTGGCCGCGGGTGCGGTGGTCAATTACCTGGTGCATCCCCGTGCGGTGGCCGGTGCCACGGTGCAGCAGATCGGCGCGCGGCGTGCGACTGGCCTGTCGATGGACTGGCAGGCAAACGACCGCGTCAGCACCTACACCAATTTCTATACCTCCAGTGATGCCGGGCGTGGCATGGACCTGCAGGGGCTGTACCGCTACCGCGCCGGTTCTGTGGTGGCCAACCATGCGCGCAGCTGGGCCGAGCAGCGCCAGCGCGTCCTGCCTGGTGACGGTTCTGCACCGCGCTGGGAAACGCGTGGCGGCTGGCAGGACACCACGGCGGTATCCATCACCCATCGTTTCAGCCACCGCGACAACGCCACCCTGCGTGTGGCCCGCAGCTCGGGCTTCACCAAGGGCACCGGCATTGACGTCTCCTATGGCCGTCGCGAGACCCTGTTCGGCAAGCATGATGTGAACTGGCGGGTCTCGGCCTACGACCGCCCCGGCAGCCGCTTCACCCACTATCGCAGGCAGCGCGGTATCGATCTGACCGTCAGTGTGTCGCTGGGCAGTGAACGCCGCAGCTACAGTGGCAGCCTGGGCAGTCGCACCGGTGAGGCTGGCCAGCGCGACACCTATGTCAGCGCGGCAGCGACGCAACGCGTCGACGGCAAGCTGCTGCAGAGCGTGAACGGCATGATCAGTGCCGAGCGCAGCGGCGTCGGTGCCACCGCGGGTGCCTATCTGCAGAGCTCGCTGCTGGAGGGCGACCTGCAACTGTACCGTGGCGCAGGCTCGGGCCGTGTCAGTGGCAGCGCCAACCTGGACAGTACGCTGGTGATCGGCGGTGGCCATGCAGCGGTGCTGGGCCAGGGGCGCAGCGGCAGCGTGGATACCGGCATCATCGTTGACGTGCGTAGCGACTACCCTGGTATTGCGTTGCGTGCCGATGACAGCCGGGGCGGCGGCGTGGAACTGAAGCCGGGGCGCAACTTCGTGCCGGTTACTGCTTACCGGGCAGGCCATGTGCAGTTCGACTTCCAGGGTCGGAACGCGCCCGCCGCCACGCTGCAGCCTGCCACCGTCAGCTACCACCTGAACAAGGGCGGGGTCATGCACACCACCGTGGATGTGCTGCGCACCTTCACCGTAATGGGTCAGGTACTCGATGCCGAGGGCAACGGCATGCGCGGTGTGCAGGTGATCAATCACGCCGGGCGCAGCGTCAGCCAGGAAGAAGGGTTCTTCACCCTTGAGCTCAGCGCGCGCGCGCCGGTGGTGGAGCTGCGCTACCCGAACCTGGTCAGCTGTGTGCTGACGATGGAGGAGGGTCGCTATCCGCGCGAGGGGGATGTATTGATGGTGGGAAGAGTGGGGTGTCCGTCGCAGAAGGCTGGGGGCTAAGTGGAGGCTGTCTATACAAAGAAGGACGAACGCATGCGAATGAATCGCAGCACCTGGCGCTACACGCTCATGTCCGCCATCTTCATTGGATTGTCCGCGGCAATACCATGCGCCTGGTCGCTGGAGCTGGATATCATGGCGGAGTTCCGCCCGAACGCACTCAATCCTTCGCACGACCGCTTCGTGAACACAACGCCGGAATCAGGCCTCTGTCATCTGGGCGAGCTACTACAACTGCAAGGCCCACGGTGTCTTCTCGCTGGCGCTGCCAATCGATGTCAGCTTTCTTGATGTGCCTGCAGATGGTGATGCCAGGCAATCGTTCCATCTGAAAATTCCATCAAGGAAGAGAACGCTGAAGGTCTCCAATGGCTCGCATGAATCCGAGGTTGCCATTCGCATTGGAATCCTGGCGGGTGATGCCGTCCTCCCCGCGGATGTAAGGCAGTTGGTCGGCGCGGATCCTTCCAGTGGTGCCTATGATGCACACTATGCGTTATGGGATGGCAGCTGGGGCCTGTTCTTGCCGCCCGCACCCTGCCGGGGTCGCGGCGGCCCCATCATGGGTACTGCGTTCAGCGCGCTGTTCGTATGGGAGTTCGCTGACGATGGCAGCTGTGTAAAGCGTGCGCGCCACGCCATCCCCGGGAAACTGAGCATTTCCCGCGGGCTCAGCTTCTCCTATGAGCTGGTTACGCCAGATCCACTGTTGATGCAGAATGGTATATACAGGGGACGCTTGGACCTGGATATGGGGCCTGGTGGAGACTTTGACTTCGGTGACAACGCGGTGGTGTCCGACAGGCTTCTTTCCCTGAACTTCACGCTGCATGTCGCCCATGATTTCCAGGTCAACTTTGCTGGTGAGCAGCCTGGCGTGCAGTTGGTGCCGGAGGGAGGCTGGTCGCAATGGAGTGGGCACGGTCGCGCCCCCCGATGGTTGCGCCAGGAGCTTCCGTTCCACCTCACCACATCGATGGATTTCAGCGTGAAGCTGCGCTGTGAGTTCGAGGCTGGCGGGCGATGCGGTATCCGCAACGCCGGCGCTGATGGTGCGGTGCCGGTGGACCTGGATGTCACCATTCCGGGCATGAGCAACGTGCGCGATGGACGGCCTGCGCAGAACGCAGCGCTGCTGCCGGATGATGCGCGGGCGCCACGTTTCACGCCGGATGGCTATCTGGTGTAGCGGCGTTCGACGCTGCGCTTTACTGCTGGGCGTGACGCGGTGACGGAGATGCTGAAGTCACCCGGTTCGCATTGGCAGGGCAACATGACGGTGGTGTTTGATGCCAATCCGTGACGTGCGGAGAGCGAGCCTGAGACTGTACTTGGTGGGAAGCCGAAATCGCGGGGTGTGCGCGATAGACGATTCTACCGGCGATCGCTGGGATGCCGGCCAGCGGCCGGCACTACCCCAAGCCTTCAGAAGCGGTCGGCGAACGCGTCTGTGGCACGTACCAGCGCATCCACCGTCGCCGACTCGTTCGCGCTGTGGCCGGAGGTCACCATCTCCAGCCTGGCTTCCGGCCAGGCCTTGGCCAGATCCCATGCGCTGCGTGGTGGGCAGATGATGTCGTAGCGCCCCTGCACGATCACGCCGGGCAGGTGGCGGATGCGATCGATGCCACGCAGCAGCTGGTCCGGCTCCAGGAAGATGCCGTTGCGGAAGTAATGCGCTTCAATGCGCGCCTTGGCCAGCACGTCCAGCGGATCGTCGGTGGATTCGGCATCCACGTCGTGCTGCAGGGTGGCGGCGTTGTCTTCCCAGCCCAGCCAGGCCTGTGCGGCTTCGATGCGGGTCGCTTCATCCGGGCCATTCATGCGCGTCCAGTAGGCCGCGATCATGTCGCCACGCTCGGCTTCTGGAATGTAGGCCTCATAGCGGTCCCAGCGCTCCGGGAAAATCCAGCGTGCACCGCCGTTGGCCTCGGCAAACCAGCGGTTCTCGATTTCGCGGCCGAGGAACACGCCACGCACGATCAGGCCGGTGGCGCGCTCGGGATGTGCCTGCGCGTAGGCCAGCGACAGCGTCGACCCCCACGAGCCGCCGTAGACCAGCCAGCGTTCGATGCCCAGGTGCTCACGCACCTTCTCGATGTCGGCCACCAGGTCCTGCGTGGTGTTGTCGCGCAGCTCGCCGAACGGCGTGGAGCGGCCGCTGCCGCGCTGGTCGATCAACACGATGCGGTAGCGCGCCGGGTCGAAGAAGCGCCGATGGGTCGGCGAGATACCGGCGCCCGGGCCACCGTGCAGGTACACCACCGGAATGCCCTCCGGCGTGCCGCACTCTTCGATATGCAGCCTGTGCAGATCGCTCACCGGCAGGGTGAATTCGCGGTAGGGCTCGATGGCCGGGTACAGGGTGCGCATGGCGGGTGTCTCACAAGCAGGGGCGGCCAGCATAGCGCCGCCACCTGCGGCTTGCAGCGGTGGCCTCCTGCGCGGCGCTGGAAATGGGCTGGCCGTTGCGCATAAGCTTCCGCGATGCAAGCGACCACGACCGGGACGTCCACGTTCAACCTCACCCTCGGCAGCGGCGCGCGCGAGCTGCTGAAGTGGATCGCGCTGCTGGCCATGACCGGCGACCACGTGGCCAAGGTGGTCTTCGGCGGCTACGTGCCGGTGGTCAGCGAACTGGGGCGTATCGCCTTCCCGCTGTTCGCGCTGGTGATGGCCTGCAACCTGGCCCAGCCGGGCGCCGACCTGCGCAAATCGATTCGCCGGCTCGCGCTATGGGGGCTGATCGCGCAGCCGTTGCACGCACTTGCGTTCGGTTCCTGGCTGCCGCTCGACATCCTGCTCACCTTCACCCTGGCGGTGGTGGCCGTGCATGCGCTTGCGAACAATCGGCCTGTGCTGCTGTTGCTGGTTGCCGGCGTGCTGCCGATGTTCGTGGACTACCAGTGGGCCGGTGTTGGCGCCGTGCTGCTGGCCTGGCTCGCGTTCCAGCATCGGGCGTGGTGGATGTTGCTGGTTGGGCTTGCAGCGGTGTGCGGGGTCAACCGCAACGGCTGGGCAGTGCTGGCTGTTCCGGTGGTCGTGCTGGCGACGCGGGTGCCGTGGCAACTGCCGCGCTGGCGCTGGGTGTTCTATGGGTACTACGTGGGGCATCTGGCGGTGCTGGCGGTGGTGGCGCGCGTGCTTTCGTGATCAGTGCGTGCGTGGTCGTGCCTTGTGTCGGTAGATCCACGCCAGGCGTGGATCCCGTTGACAGTTTGTCGTCCGGCTCAGAAATCCATCGTCGCAGAGAGCAACACCGTCCTCGGCGCACCCAGCGCCAGGCTTGAAAGCAACGGCATGCCCCAGTACGCCTTGTTGGTCACGTTGTTCACGCTGGCCCGCAGCGCAAGCGGTCGACCCGCCACGGTGGTGCTGTAGCGCGCGCCCACGTCGAACAACGTACGCCCCCGCACCGACAGGCCATTGTCGGCACTGATGTACTGCTTCGACATCGCCGTGGCATTGCCGGTCAAGGTGAGGCCCTGCAAGGTCGGCACATCCCATTCCACGCCCAGCTTGGACTGGCGCTGCGCCACGGCGGTGGCGATGCGTCCTTCATTCACGCCGCCGGCCGTGCGGGTCAGCTTCGGCTGCACATAGGCCACGCCACCGAGCAGGCGCACGCCGTCCATCGGTGCGCCGAAGAAGCCCCATTCCACGCCGCGGTTACGTTGTTCGCCACCAAACGAGAAGATATTCGTGATCGGGTCGGTGTAGCTGCTCGGTCGCTTGATCTCGTACACGCTGAAGGTGTGCGCGAAGCTGCCCAGGTCCAGCTTCAGTCCCAGCTCCTTCTGCTTGGTGCGAAACGGTGCGAACACATCGCCGGCGTTGGCGGCGGTCATCGGCGCGGTGGCGCCCTGGCTGAGGCCTTCGATGTAGTTGGTGTAGAGGGAGACCCTTTCGGTGGCCTTCACCAGCAGCGCCGCTGCCGGCGTGTTGGCGCTCTCGTCGTAGCGCGAGGTGCGTGCGCCGGTAGCGACGTTGAAGGTCTCACTGACCACCTGCTGGCGGCGCACGCCCAAGGTCAGCTGCACGCGGTCATCGGCGAAGGCGAGGGAGTCGGCGAAACCGAGGCTGTCCAGCCGCAGCTCGGTGTGTGAGATGTGCGGCGCTACGAACGGTGCCGCCGGGCCCCACACCGGGTTATACAGATTGGTGGTCCAGTCCCAGCCCGGCACGCTGCGGCGGCCGTAATCGTTCTGGGTGTGTTGGTAGTGGGTCACGTTGGCGGCCCACTGGTGGCTGACAACGCCGGTGCGGAAGCTGCCGCGCAGGCCGGCATCTGCGGACTGCTTCTTGATATCGAAGGCGAGCTGGCCGATCACCGTGGTGAAGTCGCCGGCTGGATTGAGGACCTGCGCGCTGATCGAACCGTTGTAGCGGTAGTCGGTCCTGCTGGAGCCATACGCGAGGTAGGTTGTCAGGCTATCGTTGATATCCAGTTCGCCGCGCAGCATCGCGCCCTTGTCCTGGCTGTCCACGTAGGCCCAGTCCGGGTTGATCAGCGTATCGCCACGCGGCGGCCGCGGAATGGCCACGCCCGGTGCCAAACCGACGCCGCGCGCCGGGCCGTCCACGCGGTCATCGGCGCTGTACAGATCGGCCGACAGCCGCGCACGTTCGCCGCGCCAGTCCAGTGCCAGCGAACCGAGCTGGGCCTTCTTGCGCTGCTTGCCGACCGCGCCATCGCCATCACGGTAGGCACCGTTGAAGCGGATGCCGAACTGCTTGTCGGCGCCCAGGCGACGGCCCATATCCACATGGGTGCCGAACTGCGCGTCGGAGGCAAAGTTGGCACTGACGCGCAGCAGCGCTTGATCGCCGGCACGCTTGGGGACCAGGTTGACGCTGCCACCAACCGAACCGCCCGGCGGCATGCCGTTGAGCAGCGCGGAGGGGCCTTTCAGCACCTCGATGCGTTCGAACACTTCCGGCGAAGTGCGGTAGTACGGCGCCATGCCGCTGAGGCCATTGAAGGTGGTGTCGCTGGTGTTGGAGGCAAAGCCACGGATCGCGTAGTTTTCGCTCCACGAACCGGTGACGCCGTTGCTGAACACCGTAGGGTCGGTGGCGGCGATGACGTCGGTCAGGTCCTTGGCCTGGCGATCACGGATGAAGGACTCGGTGTAGCTGACCGTACTGAACGGCGTGTCCATGAAGTCCTTGTCGCCGAGCAGGCCGACGCGGCTGCCGGCAGCCACTTGCCCGCCCGCATAGTCTGCAGTGACCCGGCGCTGTTCCTGCACCTGCACCGAGGGCAGGGTGGACGGTGCAGTGTCGGCCAGGGCGGCAAACGAGGCCAGCAGCCCTAACGCCAAGGCGGACACCCGATAACGCAGGGGCATGCCCGGCGGATGCATCAGGCCTGAGAATGCGGCAGCACGATGCTGTGCAGAAGTGAAGTTGTAAACGGTCATGCCAGAGTCCTGTGAATCGCAGGCGCGAGCGCGCCTGGCGCGCTGTCGACGGCAAGCACGGGGAGAGGGCGCAGCGCAGGGTTGTTGGCTGGGTGGGGACCTGGCGGGAGGTGAGCCATGGGCTCGATCACGGGCAGCGTGCTGGGCGCCTTCCGAATTAGTTGAGTAAGATAAACTAAATCAATCGAAGCGGACAAGAGGGTCCCTTTGCTGGCACCCTCAGCAGGGTATGGACGCGCACCGTAAGAGCAGGCACCGCATGAGCACGCACCCCGATCCAACGGCGCCGATCCGTGGCCGCCCGCCCACCATCACCCCGGAGCGCCTGGCCGACATCGGCATCCGTCTGGGCCTGCCCAATCTGACCATGGCCAACGTGGCCGCCGAACTGGCGGTGACCCAGGCGGCGCTGTACAAGCGCGTGGCCAACGTAGAGGCGTTGAAGCGCCTGGTGGCGGAGGCGGTGTTCCAGCGCTGGCAGATTCCGCGCGCGTCGGTCGACGCACCGGGTGGGCTGGAGGCCTACCTGATGGGGTTCGTGGAGTCGCTGTGCGAGGTGGTGAAGGCGCATCCCGGGCTGCCGCCGTACCTGCTTCGGCGCACGGTGGCGACCGCGCCGATGCTGGAGAAGATCGCCTCGCACCAGGCGCACGTGGCCGAGGTGTTCGGCCTGCCGGTGGACAAGGCGCGCTGGCTGCTGGCCACGATCGCGTTCTACTGCATCGCCGGCGCCGACACCGTCTACGCGATTGCGGATGACGAGGAGGGGCAGGTGATCACCGAGTTCAAGCAGGGCATGCGGGCGCTGGTGATCGGTTCTCTGGAGGTATCGCGGCTTCGGTAGATCCATGCGATGCGTGGATGCCGTTGCACGGTTCGCCAAGGCCCCACCTACGCATGACGTGGATCTACAATGAGGCCATGCCTGCCACGCCTACTCTCGATGATCTTCGCCGCTACGCGGTGGCGCGCACCCTGTTCAAGCCGACCACGCTGCTGGCCGCGATCCGGCGGTTGGGCTTCGTGCAGGCCGACCCGATCCGCGCACCCGCACGCGCGCAGGACCTGACTCTGCGCCACCGCGTGAAGGATTACCGCGCAGGGGATCTTGAGCGGCGCTACACGCGTCTGCCGGTGGAAGAGGATTGCCTGGTGAACTACGGGTTCCTGCCGCGCGAGCATCTGGCACTGATGCACCCGCGTGTCTCAAAACGCGAGTGGGACGCCGAGACCCATCGCCGTGCGGCCGACGTGTTGGCCTTCGTGCGCGAGCGCGGCAGCGTGCACCCACGCGAGGTCGACCAGGCGTTCGCGCATGGGCGGGTGATCAACTACTGGGGCGGCACCAGCAATGCCAGTACCCATCTGCTGGACGGCATGCACTACCGCGGCCTGCTGCGCGTGCAACGGCGCGATAGCGGTACGCGCATCTACGCGGTGGCCGATCATGCCGAGCCCGATTCCAGCGAACAGGCGCAGATCAAACGTGCTGCCGCCCTGATCGATCTGGTGGTGCGCAAGTACGCACCGCTGCCTTCGGCCAGCCTGACCTATCTGGTGCGCCTGCTGGGCTATGGCGCACCACATCTGGCCGAGCAGACCCGCAAGGCATTGGCGTTGGCCAAGCAGCAGTTGGCCAGCTGCACGCTGGACGGCACCACCTGGTACTGGCCGGCGGACGAGAATCCGCGTTCGCGCCGCCATGCACCGGACGAACAGGTGCGCCTGCTCGCGCCGTTCGACCCGGTGGTGTGGGATCGCCGCCGCTTCGAGCTGCTGTGGGATTGGGTCTACAAGTTCGAGGCCTACACGCCTGCACCGAAGCGTCAATACGGCTACTACGCGTTGCCGGTACTGTGGCACGACCAGGTGGTGGGCTGGGCCAACCTGAGCATGCGCGAAGGTGAGTTGGTGTCGAACGTGGGCTATGCCGGCAGGTCGCTGGCCCGCGACAAGGTATTTCGTGGCGCGCTGGACGACGAACTGCAGCGGATGGCGAGGTTCCTGTAGCGCTAAGCGGCGCATGGGTACCCATCGCGCCCGGTAGTCGCCAACCTTGGTTGGCGCGGGCTCCCGCCGGTGCCCACCAAGGTGGGCATCTACCAGAGCAACGCCGCTCAGGCCTGGTAGCCGCCAACCTTGGCTGGCGCTGGCTTCCATCGGTGCCCACCAAGGTGGGCATCTACCGGTCAAGCGGCGTCCTTGTGGTCCGCATGGTCCATGCCGGGGCTGACTCGCCGGCCGATGTCCTTCAGCCGCGCGAGCTGATCCACCATTGACGGCGCATCGTCCAGGCTGCCGGCGAAGGTCCACAGATAGGTCATCACCGCATAGACGTGACCGGGGGTAACGCCATCGGTGGTGGCAAGGCGGCCGATGGTCAGTGCGAACAGGGCTGCTGCCGTCGCGCCGACGGCCAGCACGGCGCTGGCTTCGCGATCGGAGAGCAGGATGCGCAGGCGCGACAGCGTGGTGTAGTGACGGCGCAGCACCGAGGGACTGACCCGGTCCACCAGTCGGATTTCCTGTTCCAGGCGGTTGTTGAGGCGCCCATGCAACTGCTCGTTGCGATGCGCGAACGACGGCAGCAGCAGGAGAGCACCGAACAGCGCGAGGAGGGCGGCACCACCGACCAGCGGTTCAATTGCGAGCAGCATGATCGCAGCGCCAAACATGGATACCAGTGCGGTGGCGATGATCGGCACGTGCTTTTCGAAGAAGTCGACGAACTCGCGGGCCAGAACGACGCGGGCCGCCGAAGTGGAGGTGGCCTGGCCCAGGCGGCGCTGCGCCTGCACCACGCTCACTGCCAGATCGGCATAGATGCGGGTGAAGGTCCGGGTATCGACCGCGCGGCGGGCGGCACCGACCAACCAGAACAGCAGCACCACGCCGGCGTAGGAGATGGCATGGCCGATGTTGCCGCTGATGATCGCGTCCACCGCGAAGCCGGCGAACAGCGGATAGGCCAGCAGCAGTGCGTTCTCCAGTGCGACCAGCGAGAACGTGCCGGTGAGCTGCCAGGGGTAGGTGCGCAGGATGGCCTTAAGGGTGGCGGCCGCATTCTGCTGGCCGATGCTGCCGGCGGCGGCCGCTGGATCGTGGGGGTGTTTCATGGGATGCCTGGGGGGGGTCGGAGACAGGGCAGGGGACGGATGCCTGCCATCTCCCACGTCGCGCCCAGTATCTGCAGTCCTTTGGAGCGGGCATGGAGGGACGATGGAGATTGCGTGGAGAAACCGGCGGCGTTCAGCCACGCACGTGGTGCCCACCAAGGTGGGCCGCTACCGGAGCAACCTCCTCCGCAATGCTGCGTCCTCAACGACGCGCGTGCACCGGCCAGCGGATCTCGAACGCACTGCCGCCGCGCTCGGTTGGGCGGCACTGCGCCGTTCCGTGATGGGCCACGGCAATCGCGCGCACCACCGCCAGGCCAAGCCCGGAGCCACCACTCTGCCGCGAGCGCGACACATCGGTGCGCTGGAAGGCTTCGAAAATGCTGTCGCGAAGGTCGTCCGGCACACCGGGGCCACCATCCTCAACGGTCACGGTGCAATGGCCTTCGACCAGCGTGACACGGACCCGCAGTGGGCAGGGGATCGCATGGCGCCGCGCATTCTCCAGTAGCGCCAGCACCGCCTGGCGGATGCGTGCCGGATCGCAGTCGGCCAGCGAAGACCGTGCGTCCAAGGTCACCGAGAAACCACTCTCGGTCAGCGCATCGGACATCGCTTCGACCACCGCCGCTACCTGCACGCTGACATCGCTGCGCTGCAGGCGCAGATCCAGGTGACCGCTTTCGGCAAGGCTCACCACGCGCAGGTCTTCGATGATGCGGGTCAGGCCCTCCAGCTGGGTGAGCATGCTGTCGAACTGCTCCGGCCCGGGCTCGAACACGCCTTCGGCGATGCCCTGCAGGCGGCCGCGCAGGATGGTCATCGGCGTGCGCAGTTCGTGTGCGATCGCTGCATTCCAGAACACGCGGTTCTCGGACATCCGGCTGAGCCGCTCGGCCATGGAGTTGAAGTCGCTGACCAGTGTGGCGGCCTCGGTCATCGAGGTGTCGCCGCCGCGCGCACGCGCCTCAAGATCACCGCTGGCGACGCGACGCAGGCTTTCGGCCACCGAGTTCAGCGGGGTGATGATGCGCCGGGTCAGGCGCGAGGCGATCAACGTGGCCAGTGCCACCACCACGGTGGCGGTCAGGCCGATCCACAGCCACTCCAGCCCTGACGGCATGATGGTCTCCGGCTCGTCATACCAGCGTGGATAGAACACCTCCATGAGGTAATAGAACAGGTAGAAACCGCTGATCGACAGTACGGTCGAGCACAGCGATGCGACCGTGATGGACAGCGTGATCTGGCGCCCGATGCTCTTGCCTTTGCGGTTCATCGGTTCAGTCCAGGAAGCGGTAGCCGACACCGCGGATGGTGGCGGGAATGCCGATGATGCCGACGTCCTCCAGCTTGCGGCGCAGCTTGCTGACGTGGCTGTCCACGGTGCGCTCCTGCGCATCGCCTTCCGGCAGGCAGGTCTGGAGAAGATCCAGCCGGCTGTGCACCATGCGCGGTGCGCGCGCCATGTGCACCAGCAGACGGAACTCGGTGAGTGTGAAATTCAAAGCCTGCACATGGTCATCAGTGCGCACGGTGACCTCATGGCTGCGCAGGTCGATCTCGAACGGGCCCTGCCGGATCAGCCCGTTGGGTTCTTCTGCCATGGGCTTTGCGCTACGGCGCAGCACCGCCTGGATGCGGGCGACGATCTCGGCCGGATTGAAGGGCTTGGCCACATAGTCGTCGGCGCCGACGCGCAGGCCGGTGAGCTTGTCCACGTCCTGGTCCAGTGCGGTGAGCATGATCACCGGTGTGTTGCCGCGCCGGCGCAGCTCACTCAGGACCTGCCAGCCATCCAACTTCGGCATCTGCACGTCCAGCAGCACCAGGTCCGGGCGCAGCTGGCGGTGGCTGGCGAGGGCGGCTTCGCCATCGGCGGCGCGGGCGCTGCGCAACCCGGAGCGGGTCAGGAAGGCGCCGAGAATGTCAGCGATTTCGCCTTCATCCTCGGCAATCAGCACCAGGGGCGCCTGGCGCGTGCGTGCATCGGTCTTCATTGAACGCTGCAGTTTCAAGTGCGAGATGGGGAGTGCCGGCGGCGGTGTCATCGTGGCCGTTCCAGGGTCTGTGCTTCTTCGTGGGCGGCCCAGGCGAGGGTGGCCAGCACCAGCGTGTGCTGAAGGGCGGGCGCCAGCGTTGCGGTCCCGCGCAGGTGCTGTGCGAGCAGGGCCGATACGGCCGCAGGCAGCTTGCTCCACCGTGATTGCATGCCCGTTGCGTCCACCCGGTCCTGCAAGCGGCGGGCCATGCGGACCAGGGCCCACAGGCGCAGGGCAAGCAACGCAGCCACCAGGACCGCCGCTATCCCTGCAGGCATGAGACTCAGGCCAGCGCTGGAGGCGGACCGGGCCGCGAAGCCGATCAGCACCAGCGACGCCAGGGTGCCTGTGCGCGCCGAATGGGCGGGGCCTTCGCTGCGGAAGCATACCAGCGCGGCGGCACCGGCGCCCGCCAGCAGGGGCGGCGCCGGGTTCGAGCTGGCAAGCATCCAGGCGCCGGTCGACGCCATTACCAGTGCAATCAGCCACGGCGAAGGCGCGCACCAGGCGAGGTAGGCGCGGCGGACATCGATGGGAGGCAGGTCTGGAAACGGGAGGGACACGGCGGGGACGCAGTCGGCGAGGCCGACAAGGCTAGGGGCCGTTGATGGAGACTTGGTCGAGATTGTGTCGAGATTTCATGGACGCGATCCGTGCCGTTCAGGAGCGGACGCCGTGACTGAACGGATGTGCGGCCTCCATGCAATCTCCACAGTGGCTCCAAGAAACATCCACCACCACCTCCCAGACTGCAGGTTCTGCGGTCACATCCGGTGGCTGCGTGCATGCGAGCCTTCCGATGAACAACCGCAGGACCTGGATCATTGCCGCAATCGTTGCGCTTCTTGCAGGCGGCACCGGCTGGTGGCTGTTTGCCGAGGGTGATGATGCCGCGCTGATCACGGCCCCGGCAAGGGTGGCGGACCTGGAAAAGACCGTGCAGGCCGTTGGCCGGGTCAACCCCAAGGAACTGGTGGCGGTGGGCGCGCAGGTGTCGGGCCAGGTCAAGCGCCTGCATGTGGTGCTGGGCCAGCGTGTGCACGCTGGCGACCTGATTGCCGAAGTGGATTCGCAGCCGCAGCGCATCGCCCTGCGCAGCGCCGAAGCGGCTGCCAACACGCTGCGTGCCCAGCACGCGGCCAGCCAGGCGCGCTACGCCCAGGCCATCCGCGTGCATGAGCGCCAGGCGCAGCTGGTGGCGTCGCGGCTGGTTTCGCAGGAAGGTTTCGAGTCCGCGCGGGTGGCGCGCGAAGCGGCGCGCTCTGACGTCGCAGCGCTGCAGGCCCAGATCGAGCAGGCGCTGACCCAGGTGGAAACGGCGCGGATCAACCTGGGCTACACCCGCATCGTCTCACCTTCCGACGGCTACATCGTGGCCATCGTCACCAAGGCCGGGCAGACGCTGAACTCGATGCAGACCACGCCGACCATCGTAATGCTGGCACAGATGGACACGATGACGGTTCGCACCGAGATCGCGGAGGCCGACGTGGAGCTGATCGCGCCTGGCCAACCCCTGTGGTTCTCTACGCTGGGGCCGGGCGGACGCCGCTACGAATCGCATCTGCAGCAGCTTGAACCTGCGCCATCGTCGATTGCCGATGTGGCCACCGGCAACACCGGTGGATCGGCGCAGACGCCGAAGGCGGTGTACTACGCCGGGCTGTTTGACGTACCCAATCCGGGCCTGAAACTGAAGCCGTCGATGACGGTGAAGGTGACGATCCAGCTGGCGCGCGCCGCCAACGCGCTGCAGGTGCCGTTGACAGCAGTGTCCGAGAGCGATGACAAGGCGGGCAGCCGCGCGACCGTACAGGTGATCGACGCCAAGGGCCGTGCCCGCGAGCGCGCCGTGACGACCGGCCTGCGCACCGCTACTGCGGTGCAGATCCTGTCCGGCCTCAAGGCAGGCGAGAACGTGGTGGTCGGGCAGGCGCCCAGTGGCGCGGAAGCCGAGCCCACCCGCCTGCTGGGGATGTGAGCATGGCCGACGCGCTGCTGGAACTGCATGGCGTATCGCGCGCCTACCGCTCGGCCGCCGGCGAGGTGGTGGTGTTGAAGGACGTGTCGCTGCGCATCGCGGCGGGCGAGTTCATCGCCATCATCGGCCCGTCCGGTTCGGGAAAATCCACGCTGATGAACATCCTGGGCTGCCTGGACCGGCCAACCGAAGGCAGCTACCGCGTGCACGGCGCCGCAACCGAGCAGATGTCGCCCGATGAACTGGCGCACCTGCGTCGCGAGCATTTCGGTTTCATCTTCCAGCGCTACAACCTGATGGAGAACCTGAGCGCTACCGAGAACGTGGCCTTGCCCGCCGTCTATGCCGGGGTGGGGGCCGATGCGCGCACCACGCGTGCCCGCCTGCTGCTGGAAACGCTGGGCCTGGGCGAGCGCACCGCGAACCGGCCCAGCCAGCTGTCCGGCGGCCAGCAGCAGCGCGTTTCCATTGCGCGTTCGCTGATGAACGGCGGCGCCGTCGTGCTGGCCGACGAGCCGACCGGCGCGCTGGATCATGCCAGCGGCAGGCAGGTGATGGCCGAACTCAAGCGCCTGCATGCGCAGGGCCATACCGTGATCCTGGTGACCCATGATGCGGCGATTGCCGCGCACGCTTCACGCGTGATCGAGATCGCAGACGGCCGGGTCGTATCCGACCGTGGTACGGGTGATCCCGCGGTCGCACGCAAGGCCGTCGCGCCCGAGCGCAGCACGGAACCGGGCGCCGAACGCCGCGCGCGCCTGGATGCGACCAGGGAAGCTGCACGGATGGCGGTACGTTCGATGCTGGCCCATCGCCTGCGCACCTTGCTGACCATGCTGGGCATCATCATCGGCGTGGCTGCGGTGGTGACCGTGGTTGCGTTGGGCAAGGGCGCACAGGCGCAGGTCGAGTCACAGATCAACGAACTGGGTGCCAGTACGCTGGAGATCTTCCCGGGTGCGGATTTCGGCGACCCGCGCGCGGCCGAGATTGAAACGCTGGTCGTGGACGATGCCGATCACCTGGCCGCATTGAGTTACGTAGACAGCGTAAGCCCCAACCTGAGCAGTTCGGTGGCCGCTCTGCAGGGCAACCGGCGCGCCAACACACAGGTGCTTGGCGTGGGCGCTGATCTACCCCGCGTGCGCGGGCTGCGCCTGAAGGCGGGCCGGTTCTTCACCGATGTCGAGGTGGATGCCCATCGCGCGGTGGCCGTGCTCGACCAGAAGGCGGCCAAGGCATTGTTCAACGGCAATCCGATCGGCGGCACGGTGCTGCTGGGCGGCATGCCGGTGGACGTCATCGGGGTGGTGGGTGCCAGTGCATTCGCAGGCGGCGCGACGCCCACGGTCTACGTGCCTTACACCTCGGCGGCCTCGCGCCTGCTTGGCAGCCAGCGGCTGGAGAGCATCACCGTACGCGTGCGCGATGACGTACCAACCCGTGCAGCTGAGTCCTCGCTGGGTGAGGAACTGCAGCGGCTGCATGGGCGCCGCGATTTCTTCATCTACAACTCGGACCAGATCCGCAAGGCGGTGATGAAGTCCAGCCAGACGATGGCGGCACTGGTTTCGGCGATTGCGGCGGTGGCGCTGGTGGTCGGTGGCGTGGGCGTGATGAACATCATGCTGGTGTCGGTGAAGGAGCGCGTGCGCGAGATCGGTGTGCGGTTGGCGGTGGGGGCTCGGCAGGGCGACATCCTGCGCCAGTTCCTGATCGAGGCCGTATTGATCTGCCTGTTCGGCGGCGTGCTGGGCGTGTTGTCCGCGTTGGGTGTGGGAGCCTTGTCCAGTCTGCTGTCACTGGGCGTGCCGTTCCTGTTCACGCCTGGGCCGGTGCTCGCCGCGCTGGCATGTTCGTCTGCAATCGGGCTGGGTTTCGGCTACTTCCCGGCCCGCAATGCCGCACAGCTGGACCCGATCCAGGCATTGGCGGCGGAGTAGGCTCGCCTGCTATGGCACGTGTAAAGCCGAGCCCACGCTCGGCTGCACTCCGTTCAGACCGCGATGCGCCCTGCGCCGCGCGCAGCGAGCCGCGCATGGGCTCGGCGCTACAGCGACTCAGCGCGCCTTGCCTTTGATCGGCACGCTTGCTGGAAGCTGCGCATAGCCGCTGTCGCCCCAGTGCCGGGTGATGCGCTGGAAGAACAACGAGTTGGGCACGCGCAGCAGGCAACCGCGCGCGCCTTCGCCACGATCACTCAGCGTGGTGTAGATCAGGTTGATGTCCACCACCTGACCACACAGGCCCGGCTTGTCCACGCTTTCCAGCACTTCGATGGTGTCATTGATGCGGAACGGGCGCGTGGCGACGATCAGGAACGAACAGAACAGGTTGGACAACACGCTCCACGCGGCAAAGAACGCCACCGCACCGACCGCCATGAACCCGGTCAGCGCGGTCCACAGCACCGAGCGCGAAACGCCCAGCCGCTCCAGTATCAGCAGCGCAGCCGCCAGATACAGCAGCAAGGCACCGCCGCGGCGCAGGCCCACATGAAGCTCTGGAGCCAGCCTGCCGCGCTGCCGGGCCTGCACCAGCAGCCACGCCAGCGCACGCACCATCACCCATGCGACGCCCAGGATGGCCAGCACCTCGGCCACCGGCACAACCACGGTCAGCCAGTCCTCGATCCATGCAGGCAATCCGGTCATGGAGGCTACAGCGTCGCCGCGCCGCCAGAAATGGTCAGCAGTGCACCAGAGGTATAACTGGCGCTGTCCGAAGCCAGCATCACATAGGCCGATGCCAGTTCGGCTGGCTGGCCGGGGCGGCCGAACGGCGTCTGCGAGCCGAACTGCTCGACCTCCTCGGCGGCCATGCCTGCCGGAATGAACGGCGTCCAGATCGGGCCGGGCAGCACCGCGTTGACGCGTATCTGGTGCTCGGCCAGCAGGCCCGCCAACCCCAGCGTCAGGTTGGCGACGGCGCCCTTGGTCGCGGAGTACGGAAGGATGTTCGGGGTCGGCCGCTTGGAATTGACCGATGCGGTGTTGATGATCGCGCCGCCACCGCGCAGGTGCGGGACGCACAACCGGGTCAGATTGAACACGGCATGGACATTGGTATCGAACGTCCGCTTCCAGTCATCCAGGGTGATGTCGTCGAAGTGCTCGTAGTAGCGCTGGTACGCCGCGTTGTTGACCAGGATGTCGAGGCCGTCCAGTTCGCTGGCCACGCGGTCCACGAGCGAGCGCGCCTGTGCCGGGTCGCTGATGTCACACGGCACCAGCACGGCCTTGCGCCCGGCCTGTTCGATCTGCTGCTGCACATGGCGGGCATCGTCCTGCTCACCATCGAGGAACGCGATGGCAACGTCGGCGCCTTCGCGGGCAAAGGCGATGGCCACGGCTGCGCCGATGCCGCTGTCACCGCCGGTGATCAGTGCCTTTTTGCCCTGCAGCAAGCCATGGCCGCGGTAGCTGTCTTCGCCGTGGTCCGGACGCGGTTGCATCTGCGCGGTCTTGCCGGGGAAGGATTGCTGTTGGGCGGGGAAGGGCGGGCGTGGGTAGTCGGGCAGGGCCATCGTCACTCTCCGGAAGGAAACCGGGGCCAGTCTCCCTCCATGCGGGTAAACGGCCGGAGGGCGCGGTGTCGTTGCAGCGTGGACGCCTGCGCGGAAGACTTCACAACGGATGGGCCATCGTGGTCATGATGCTGTTGGCCGGTTGCCGTGAATCCAGCCGCGTGTGCTGGACGATGATCGGCCGGTCGGATTCAACGAGGGTGGCAAAGCCGGTGCCGCGCGGCACCGGCGCCGGATCCTGCAGGTCGTTGAAGCGCAGGTGACAGGTGCGTCGCGCCGGCACGGTGACCCGGTAGGGGCCCACCGGATCACGGTCTTCGAAGTAGAGGGTCAGCGTGACATGCGCGGGCTCGTCGCCGGCATTGAGTACGCAGCAGGTTTCGTGACTCTGCATCTCCGGTGACGGGCCGTTGCTCCAGGCTGGAATGTAGCCCTCGGCGATAGCCCAGCGTCGATGCCCGATGCAGGAAGCGTTCGTTTCCATGACGCGGTTTTAGCTGGTGGGATGTTGCCATCGTGTCCAGTCCCCGCACGGAATCCGTGATGACCATCGGCTACCACGCATCGCATGAGCAGTTCCCGCCCGCCACCTTGCTGGGCCTGGCGCTGCGCGCCGAACAGGCGGGATTCGAGGCCGTGATGTGCTCGGACCATTTCCACCCATGGACGACTGCGCAAGGGCAGTCCGGCCACAGCTGGGTGTGGGCCGGCGCGCTGGCGGTGCAGAGCGCGCTGACCCTGGGCATGGTGACCTGCCCGATGCTGCGCCAGCACCCGGCATTGGTGGCGCAGGCAGCGGCGACTCTGGAGCAGTTGGCGCCGGGCCGGATCTGGCTGGCGCTGGGTACCGGCGAGGCCCTGAACGAGCGGATCACCGGCCAGCCGTGGCAAGCCAAGCGGGAGCGGCAGAAGGCACTGCGCGATGCGGCCGAGGTGATGCGGCGGCTGTGGGGTGGCGAGCAGGTCGACCACGACGGTGGCTTCCAGGTGCGCAAGGCACGCCTGTACAGCCGACCGGCGCTTCCCCTGCCGCTGCTGGGGGCGGCCGTCACCGAGGAAACCGCACGCTGGATGGGGGGCTGGGCCGATGGCCTGATCACCATCAGCCAACCGCTGGCGCAGTTGCGGCGTGTGGTTGCGGTGTTCGAGGAAGGCGGTGGCAGGGGCAAGCCGATGTACCTGCAGGCCAAGCTCTCCTACGCGCGCGCCGAACAGGCGGCGCTGGAAGGTGCGATGGAGCAGTGGAGTGCCAACGTGCTGTCGCCGGAACTGGCCGAAGGCCTGGACCAGCCCGAACAGTTCGAAGCACAGGCCCGATCGGTCAGCGCCGAGGCGGTGCGCCAGCACGTGCATGTCTCGGCAGACCTGGGCCAGCATCGGGCCTGGCTGCAGGAGCTGCAGGGAATGGGGTTCGATCGCATCTACCTGCACAACGTGAACCGCGAGCAGGAACGCTTCATCGATGACTTCGCCGAACACGTGCTGCCCGCGCTGCGCACTCAGGCACCTTCGGCAGCCAGCCACGTATAGCCGTGGCCCTGCAGGTAACAGCGGCGACCCTGCAGCTTGGCGCCGTGGCCCACCAGCGTGTTCAGCGGACCGCGCAGGGGTACGTCCACCTCGACCGGCTCGTCGCCGAAGTTGATCAGTGCCAGTGCCTGATGGGGTGCCTCACCGTAGCGGAGCATCAGCAGCGCAGGTGAGGGCGGGTCGAGCGTGTGAGGACCCTGCTGCAGCACGGGATGTGCATTGCGCTGCTGCAGCAGCTCGCGCACCCGCAGCAGCAGTGAACCTGGCGTCGCGCGTTGCGCCTCGACGTTCACCGTGCAGTAACCGTAGGGGCCGTCTGCCGGTGGCGCGCGCCAGGCATGCCGCGGTTGGTCGGTGAACCCGGCCCCTGGGCCGTTATGCCAGTGCATCGGCATGCGCACGGCATTGCGTTCTGGCAGTTCCAGGCAATCACCGAGGCCGATCTCTTCGCCATAGCGGATCACCGGCACCTGGCCCAGCGACAGCAGCGCCGCCCAAGCCATGGCCTGCCATGCGATGTCGCCCTCCAGCATCGGTGCCAGCCGGCGGCGGATGCCACGGCCATAGATGCGCATGCCACGCTCAGGGGCGAAGCGTTCCATCACCGCTTCGCGCTCATCCGGCTCCAACTGCTCAAGGTCCAGTTCATCATTGTTGCGCAGCCAGGCAATGCGTGTGTCCGGCGGCGCGTGCGGGCCGTACTCGGCCATGACCCGCGCCACTTCGCTGGCATCGCCGCGTGCCAGTGCGAGGAAGAAATGGTTGTTGAGGTGGAAATCCAGCAGGTGCGAAAGCCGCCGCCCGTGGCACAGGAAGTCACCGTAGTGGGACGCGCGGACATCCGCTTCGCCGATCAGTGGCAGCCCTGGTTGCTGCGCGTCTGCCGTGGCGCGCATCGCCTCCAGCAGCCACAGCCCACCGTCGCGCGGGTCGGCGTGGCGCGCGCGCTCGACCATGTACGGAGCGGCGTCCACGCGGAAGCCGGCCACGCCGCGCTGCAGCCAGAACGTCATTACCCGCAGCAGTTCCTCGCGTACCGGCGCATGGGCCAGGTCGAGGTCTGGCTCGTGCCGGTAGAACATGTGCCGGTTGAACGCGCCGGCCTCGGCATCCCATGTCCAGACAGCGGCCTCGATCGGCGGGAACATAGGCTGCAGGCCGTCGTCAGGCATGTGGTCGCTCCACAGGTACCAGCGGCGCCAGGCCGGGTCGCCCTGCTGTGCGGCGACGAACCACGGGTGCGCGCTGGCGGTGTGCTGCATCACCAGTTCGACGATGATGCCGATGCCGCGCGCGTCGGCCGCATCGACCAGGCGCTGGAAGGCGGTCTCGTCGCCCAGGCGTGGATCGATGCGGTAGTGATCGGTGACATCGTAGCCGCCATCACGGCCGGCGTTGCAGTAGAACGGCAGCAGCCACACATGGCTGATGTCGAGCCACTGCAGGTAGTCCAGCTTTTCGGTGATGCCATCCAGGGTGCCCCAGCCGCGGCCTTGGCTGTCGCGGAACAGATACGGGTCGACCTGGTAGATCGCGCGCAGCGGACGCACCGCCATGGGGCTTCTCCGGCACTGTTCACGGGTGACCAGCCTGCTGTGCGCCGTGGCAGCGGTTCGTGAACCGAATGGCACCGCATCATGACGTGGCATCCACGGCCCGTGCATGCCCGGGCGCGCAGAGTGAATGCTCGTCCCGCTGCGCCGAGGAACCTTTATCCATGCCCCGCCGCAAAACGCTTCGTATTGCGACGTTCAACGTCAACGGCATCGGCACGCGCCTGCCGCAGCTGCTGGACTGGCTGCGCAGGGAATCGCCGGACGTGGTTGCCCTGCAGGAACTGAAGGCGACCGACGCCGCGTTTCCCGCTGCGGCATTGGAAGAGGCCGGCTACGGTGCACTCTGGCAGGGTGAGGCGCGCTGGAACGGTGTGGCGCTGCTCGCCCGGGGCACCATGCCGGTCGAGAGCCGCCGCCGATTGCCGGGCGAACCCAAGGATACGCAGAGTCGCTACCTGGAGGCAGCGGTGCACGGCGTCATCGTGGGTGCCCTCTACCTGCCCAACGGCAACCCGCAGCCCGGGCCGAAATTCGACTACAAGCTGCGCTGGATGGAACGCCTGATTCGGCATGCACGCAGCCTGGTCGAGCTGCCGCACCCGGCGCTGCTGCTGGGTGATTTCAACGTGATTCCCACAGACGCCGATGTCTATGATCCCAAGGCCTGGCGGCGCGATGCACTGTTCCAGCCAGAGGTGCGCGAAGCCTTTGAACGACTGCTGGCGCAGGGCTGGACCGATGCGCTGCGGAAGGTGCACGGCGACGCCACGATCTACACCTTCTGGGACTATTTCCGCCAGCATGCCGAGCGCGACCGTGGGCTGCGCATCGATCATCTGCTGTTGAATCCCGTACTGGCCGAGCGACTGAAGAATGCGGGCGTCGACCGTTGGGTGCGGCTGCAGGAAAAAGCCAGCGACCACGCGCCGGCTTGGGTGACGGTACGGGCGTGATCAACGCGCGGCAGGGTCTTCGCGTCGCTCCCGACGCACGCGCGCGCGGGTTCGGTACAGGCGGCTGTCCGCCTTCTGGATGGTGTCGGCCACGGGCTCACCGGCCGTGTTGATGGCCGCACCCATCGAGAACGCGCTGGGCGAAAGCGCGGCGTGGTCCTGGTACCAGTGCTCGAGTTCGCTCAGGCGGCCATTCGCTGGCGCGACCAGCACTACCATGAACTCGTCGCCACCCAGCCGTACCACGGTCTCGTCCTTGCCCAGCGGCGAGCGCAGGAAGGTGGCGAACTCGACCAGCACGGCGTCGCCACGGCGGTGGCCCTGGGTGTCGTTGATGTGCTTGAAATGGTCCAGATCGAACATCACGCAGGCCCAGCGCTCGTCAATCAGTTCATCCAGCCGGTGCAGGTAACGCCGGTTATAGCACTGCGTGAGCGGATCCTTGAAGGACATGTCGCGCAGTTGCTGCTCCTGCATCCTCAGCGCGGTGACGTCCTGTGCATGCCCCAGCACGTAGGGCGGGCTGGCTTCGTTGTCGAGCACGTTGTGGTACGCCCAGTAGTGGCGCGTACCATCGGCGGCAATCAGCTCGATCACGCCAGCGTCGGTGTGGTTTGCCTGGATCCGGGCGAGGTAGGCCCTGAAACCTTCGCGTTTTTCCGGCGGCATCAAGTCACACAGGCTGCGCCCGATCATCTGGCTTTCCTCGAAGCCTAGTGACTGCACCGCCGCCGGATTCACCGAGGTCAATGTGCCGTCCAGCGTGTGGGTGCAGATCAGGCCCAGGCTGTAGTGGAACAGCCGACGGTAGCGGGTTTCGCTCGCTTCCAGCGCGTCCAGCGCGGCTCGTTCGTCCGTGATGTCCTGGATCGCCCCGACCAGGCGCGGATGGCCGTCGACCTGTTGCCGGCTGCCGACCACCCGGGTCCAGATCGCGCGCCCGTCGGCCGTGGTCATCGGCAGCTGTACTTCCCAGGATGTCCCCTCGTCGATGCAGCGCTGTACCGCTGCCTGGATGATGTTGCGGCTGTCCTCGCGATAGAACGAGAGTGCGGTCTCCAACGTGGGCGTGAAGTTGCTGCGTACGCCATGCAACTGCTTGGTTTCCCGTGTCCAGCGCACCTCGTTGGTCAGCAGGTCCATCTCCCAGCCGCCCACCCGTGCGGCACGGTTGGTACGCTCCAGGAAGTCCTCACTGCGTTTCAGCTCGCGATGCAGCGCCTTGGCCTGGCCAACCTGCGCCATCAGGGTGCTGCGCTGTTCCAGCACCTGGGTGGTGACCCGAGCCAGATGCACCATCAGTTCACGCTGGGAGGGTGACAGCACACCGGGCATCGGGTCGAGCAGGCACAGCGTGCCGATGCGTGCGCCGTGCGTCGATCCCAGGGGAATGCCGGCGTAGTGGCGGATGCGCGGCCCACCGGTGACCAGTGGATTGGTGGAAAAGCGTGGGTCCTGGCGCGCATCGGGTATCTCGAACAGCTCGTCCTGGCGTATGGCATGGGTGCAGAAGGAAATCTCGCGGGCGGTCTCGCTGACGCCCTCCAGGCCGATGTTGGCCTTGAACCATTGGCGGTCTTCGGCCACCACGGTGATCAGGCCCATGGTCAGTCCGGTCGCGGCGCGGGCCGCGGCGACGATGGCATCGAACACCGGCTCCGGTGGCGTATCCAACAGGTGCAGTCGTTCGATTTCGAGCAGTCGTTCGGCTTCGTCCATGGCGCTTTTCAGGGCTGGGTGGCGAGGGCGGTTGCGGCGGCTGGCTGGCGCTACGCTAGTGTGCGCGCCGTTATGTATCGCCACGGCGGGGTGATGCCGATGTGAGGTGGGCGCGCCGGCTCAGTGCTGTTGGAGCGATGCCTGCAAGGCGGTGGCCAGTGCAGCGTCTCCGGATACCAGGTCCTGCCAGCGCAGTGTGATGCCTTTGCGTCGCCCCTTCTCAACCAGCTTGAGGCCGTCAGGGGCCACGGTGAGAGTGTAGGGTTGGCCGTCGATGTGCAGTTCGCGGCGCAGTGGCTTGTCGAGCGGGGTCATCATCGTTTCCTCGCTGAGGCGGAAGCGCGACGTGGCTGGATCGATACGTGACGATGATCACGGATGTGCCAACGCCAGGGGAAATCAACAGCGCGGGTGATGCCGATGCGGGGCCCGACCACTGGATCCTCCGGCGGCGGCACGCCGTCGCTGGCGATGACAATGCCGTGGTTGCCGGTCACCAGATCAGCGCCGTCGAAGCTGCGGTCCAGCCCGAAGGCCTGCGAGAGCTTGCCGGGCCCGCTGGCCAGATCGTGGTCGCGGCGCGCGGCGGGACGCAGTTCGCGCATGCGCTCCAGGCCCACCAGCGGCTCGATGGCCCGCAGCAGCACCGCCACGCCTTCACCCACTTCGCCGCAGACAACGTTGCTGCCCCAGTGCATGCCGTAAGTGAAGTAGACATACAGGTGGCCGGCCTCGCCGAACATGCTGGCCGTGCGCGGGGTCTGCCCACGATAGGAGTGTGCGGCCGGATCGACACTGCCCGCGTACGCTTCGACTTCAACGATGCGACCGGCCCGGCCATCGTCACGGACGAGGAGTTTGTTGAGCAGCTCGGGCGCAACCTCGACGGGCGGGCGCCGGTAGAAGCTGCGGGGGAGGATCTGAAGAGCGGCGGGCAACCAATCCGGCACGGTAGAGGCAGGCTCGGGAAAACGGTGATGGCACTGTGCCACCAGACAGGTGAAACGGGCGCAGACGCAGTGTCATTCCTGCGCAGGCGGAACGGCCAGTGCGGCGCGGCGGGAGGCATAGACCTCGGGTGTCTGCGGCTTGATGAACAGTGCCACCAGTTCCGGATACTCGCTCTTCACGGCTGATTCGATGCGGGTGATGCACGCCTCGATCTGCGGTGTCTTCCGGTCATCCTCGAACTCGGCGCTGAGCATGGCCACGACCTGTTCAGGGCCCATCTGCATGGTGGTCACGCCATTTGCGCGGCGCAGGTCCGGATCGGTTTCCGCCACGGCCATGATCCGCTCGGCCACCGCCGGATGGGCCGGCTCACCCACCAGCAGTCCCTTGGTTTCGCGTGCGAGAAGAAAGGCGGTGGCGGCAAGCACGCCGGCGATGCACAGCGACGCCACACCATCAAGCACCGGCATGTCCAGGACCTGGGCGGCCACGAGCCCGATCAGTGCGAAACCCAGGCCCAGCAGGGCCGCGCTATCCTCCAGCAGCACGGTGAAGGTGGACGGGTCCTTGCTGCGACGGAAGGCTTCGAAGTAGCCCAGTTTGCCCTTGGTACGCCGGAACTCCCGTAGCGCGACCCACCATGAAGCCCCCTCGAACAGGATGGAGATGCCCAGCACGCTGTAGCTCAACGCGTGGTTGGTGGCCGGCTCCGGCCGGCGGATGTGCTGGATGCCCTCGTAGGCCGAAACACCGGCGCCGGCGGCGAACACCAGCAGGGCGACGATGAAGCTCCAGAAGTACAGCTCGCGGCCGTAGCCGAACGGATGCACGGGGTCTGGCGCCTTGCCGGCTCGACGCAGACCGTAGAGCAGCAGCACCTCATTGAGGGTGTCGACCAGCGAATGCACGCCCTCACTGAGCATGGCCGAGCTGCCGGAGATGCCGGCAGCAATGAACTTGGCGATGGCGATGGCCAGGTTGCCCGCGAGGGCGGCGTAGATGACCAGACGGGAACCGGTGGGGGCAGACATTTCGGCGGCGGGGTGAGGCGGATTCCTGATCTTCCTGATCAGCGCGTGCCTACTGTGTGCACGGTGCGATCAGCGCCCCTTGGGATTGAGGTACAAACGCGCCCCATCCGATTCACGGTAGCCCATCCAGCGCCCACCGCCGGACGCGCGGAAGCGCCCGAACACGGTGTTGCTGGTGTCGGTGAGCAGCAGCTGATTGCCCGACAGTATCCAACGGTTGGCCGAGAAGAAGCCATCCGGGCAGCCGGCGGGCACGTAGGCACTGTAGCCGCCGAACCACTCGATGTTCTTCAGCTCGATGGAGCAGGTGTTGCCGTTCTCCTGGCCCAGCGTCCAGCTGCCGAACAGATCGCTGTCGCGCACATCGCGGCCGCCACGGTGGCGGTCGTGGCCCCAGTCGTCGTTGTCGTCGTGGAAACCGAAGCCCACGTCGATCTCCTTGCTTTCGCTGCGTGACTCGGACTGCGAGCTGCCGCTGGTGGTGGTCTGGGTGGTCACCGCGCCACTGCTCTGGGTCTGGGTGCTGCTGGATTGCGTGGTCTGGTCGGTGTGGGTGGTCTGTTCGCCGAAGCCGAACGAGGCGTCCTGGGCCAGGGCGGGCAGGGCCAGGCAGCACAACGCGGACAGGAAGGTACGGGCGAGCACGGCAGCCATCGCAGGATCCTCGGAAGGGGGGATCGCGCGAGTATCGAGCCGGTGGGGTGGGAGACGGTGTGAGGGCGCGCCCTGAGGCAAGCCAGCCAAGAACAGGTGCTGTCCGCTGAAGGGTAGTGCCGGCCGCTGGCCGGCTCCCCTTTTGACGCCCAGAGACCGAAGGAATGCCGGCCAGCGGCCGGCACTTCCCGCAGCCAGGCATGGCCTGGCGCTACGGGTCGGGTTTCACCCTTACCACCCGTTTCCGGTACTCATACACGTTGTCACCGCGGATGCGCTTTTCCTCGGTGCCGGTGACCCGGCCCACCTGCTGGTCCGAACCGGTCACGGGCTGTGCCTCGATTTCGGTCTCGTGCTCGAAGGAATGTGATTTGTCGGTGTTGCGGTAATAGCGGTACAGCGCCCAGTACAGCGCGGTTGCGCCGGCTGGACCTGCCGCCAACAGCCAGAGGCCACTGTCGTCGCTCATGTCGATGCCACCAGGAAGGCAATTGCGAGGGCTTCAATGACGGTGCCGGTGGCCAGTGCCGCCAGCAGCATCTTCCATTGCTGCACGGGCACGCTGCCCATGGTTTCGCCGGTACGGCCGTTGACTGCGATGTAGTGCAGCATGCCGCCGTTCTTTCCGGGCTGGTGGTACGAGTACAACCACACCGGCAGGTACATCGACACCCAGCGGGTGCCATGCACCTCCAGCTGTTCCTGCTCCCAGCGCACGCCACGGTTGTAGCGCTTCACCGAACCTTCCACCTGCGCGCGGGCAATCGACAGCAGCTGGTCTTCCAGCCGCGGCCGCAGCTTTTCCACATCCAGGTTGCGCTTCTCCGAAGTAAAGCCGGCCAGATAGGACGCGTTCCACTTCACCGCGTTCTTGGTATCGAACGGCAGGATGGTGTTGATGATGTTGTTGGTGTTGGCGCGGATATCAAGATTCCCGCGCTCGGCCGAGGATTCCAGCGGCAGGTCATCAACGGTGAAATCCACCTGGCGCTCCACCTGGTAGACATCGGCATCGTACAGGGTGCGCTTGTTCTTCTCGCTGCCCACCGTGTACTCGCGCGTCTTGATCTCGCCCTTGCCGGCCACGGCCGCGCTGACATTGCTGTCGACGATCATGTAGGGCAGGAACACGCCCACCACGTTTTCCGGGGTGAACTGGTCCTTGAAGGCCTTCAGCGCGAACATGCGGCGTTTGTCGACGAACTGGCGGATGCGCGCGACCGCGTCGTCCTTCTTGATATGGAAGGGCAGCACTGCATCAGGCACCGCGCCATTGCTGATCTGTTCGTTGACGCCGAATACGTGGCGGCACCAGTGGCAGCGCGCCGTCATCGTGCTTTCGGTATTGACCGTGACTTCGGCGCCGCAGCCGGTGCACTTGAACGTCATCAACGCCGAGGTGTCGGCATCGATGTCGCGTGCGCCGGACGCGATGACGGTGCCGCGCAGCTGGTCGATGGCTTCGCCCAGCCCGAATTCCTCCTCGACCCGCGCGCCATGCCATTCGTGACGGCAGTACAGGCAGACGAGGATGTCGGTGCCGGCCTTGGGCCGGATGTCGGTGGCGCCGCACTTCGGGCAGCGGTTGAGGCCGTCCTTCAGCTCGCTGGCCGAGGTATCGATGGCCACGGGATCGGGCGCTTCCACTTCATCGCGGATGGCCTGCGGCAGCTTCGAGGTGTCCAGCGGGAAGCTGCCGGGCAGGGGGGGGGCGTCCTGCGGCGAACCGGGCCCATCCAACGACGCCGCCGGCAAGGGCGGCGGCGTCGCGGGCGTGGATCCGGGCAGCGGCGGTGGGCCGTTTCGGGGATCGGACATGTCGGTTGTGCGTCCTGCTGTTACAGGCCCAGTGCCTTGGCCTTGAGCGCGTCGTAATCGCTCTGGGTGATCAAGCCCAGGTCCAGCATTTCCTTGGCCTTCTTCAGCTTGGCGACCGGATCGTCGGCAGCCGGGGTGGCCGGCTGCTGCATGCCGCCGACACCGAACATGCCCGAGGCCATGCCGACACCGACCAGGCCCGCCGCACCGCCGTTCTCGCCGGCCGACTGGATGCCCTGGGCGACGCTGGCCTGCAGGTTGGAATTGCCGCGCGAACCGGACAGCGCATCGGCGCGCTGCACGGTCTTCAGCAGTTCGCGGGTGTTGGCGTCGTACTCGATCGAGACGATGGCGGTCTTGACGATGGCCAGGCCGCGGTCGGACTTCCACTGGTAACCCTGCTCGACGGCGGCCGACAGGCTCTGCGCGAAGCCCAGCGAGTCCTGCTGCAGCTTGGTGATGCGGTTGCCCTTGCCCGGATCGTTGGTATACAGGCTGAAGGCCGGGGCCAGCGAACCGACCACTTCATTGAACAGCTGGCTGGCAGCGGCGTTGTCCAGATCGGTGAAGTCGAACACCTGGCCCGGCCGCAGGTAGCTGGCCGGTACGAAATTCTTCACGAACAGGATCGGGTCGACGATCTTCAACGTGTACGAGCCGCGGGTGATCGCACCGACCTGGGTATTGAGGAAACCGTCGTCCCAGTAGATTTCCGACTGGGTGCCGAAGCGGTTGTCCGGCAATTCCTTCAGCGAGACGAAGTAGGCCGCCTGCTGCGCGCCCGGCTGGCCGCCGAACTTGAAGCGCTCCCAGCTCTGCTTGATGAAGGTGCTGACCAGGCCGTCGCCGGCGAAGATCGACTGCGAGTTCAGATCGTCGGAACGCCATTCGTAGCCACCCGGTTCGGCGACGAACGCGGTGATCGCGCCGTCCTGGAACAGCAGCAGGCCGTAACCTTCGGGCACGATGATTTTCGAGCCGTTGGTGATGATGTTGGACGAGCCGCTGGTGTTGGAGCCGCGGCCGGCATTGGTGCCCTGCGGCACCGCCGCGAACAGGGCGGCCGTGGACGGCAGGCCCGCCGGCACGGTGTAGAAGTCCTTCCACTGGTCGGCCAGCACACCGCCAACCGCACCCTTCACCGCCTGTACCAGACCCATGTCCAACTCCCTGTGATTCGAGGGCAGGCACCATGCCTGCCGAGCTGGACTGAATATAGCAGTGGCCGGGGGCGGCTGTGGTGCCGTTGGGTGAATGCCGTCGGTGCCTTCGACCGCTTGCGCCGAGATCGGCTCAGCGCGTCCGGGCAGTAGATTGATCTGGCATTCAGGCGCACCACCGGGACATAATCAGCCTGCCTCAAATGAGGCAATATCAACTTCAGAGTATCAACGGAAGAACAGGGGGATTCATGGATGTTATTCGCGTTCTGGTTGAAGAGCCTTCCGAGGGCAATGTAAGAAACGGCCTGGCATCGATGCGCTCCGGCATGGCGCGTGTGGTTGAAGTAGGCGCCATGGAAATGGACGATAGTGTCCGAAAGATGGCCGATCATTTCTCGAAGATGCTGGAGGATGGCTTTCTGGCGTCGACTTCAGTCGTTGTGGACGAAATCGAACTTTCGTTGGCCGTAACCGCAAGCGGCGGCGTTGAACTGCTCGGGAAGTTCTCGGCCGGAACCCAGGCGGGGCTCAAGCTCAAGCTCAAACGGAAGGGCTGATGGGATGAGTACTCAAGCCAGCAGTTTCATCGAACGTCGGAAGCAGGAACAGGATCACCCACTCGGAAAAGTGCGTCCCGAACTGATCGCTGAGATTGCCGAGGAGCTGGAACTACCTGTGGCAACTGGCTTGCCAGATGCCATCTGCCGGGTTCAGATGGTTCTTCGAGATCTGCGGCCGCTTCTTCCGGAGTCCATCATCAGCCGCCTTGACGATGGCCGGATCTCAGCTGCGGAGATCTGCGAGCACAACCCTGCCGTATACGTCCAGACGTTCCAGGACGGGAGTTACGGCATCGTGATGACCTCAGCGCTCCCCGAGTACCTCTATCGGGTCGCAAGACCTCTTTCCAGTGCGCTCATTCGTCTTGAAAGCAATCCTTCCATGGGGCTTGAGCTTGACGAGCTGGCACGCATTCTCAGCGAAATTGTCTGGTGGCAGTGCGAGGGCAGTTTCGGCCCTGACTACGAAATCTCAAAGCATCAGCGCATCTATGCCAGCGAGCTCGCCATGCGTGCTCAGCGTTTTCTGGTTGCACATGAACTCGCGCATGTGATGTGTGACGTCGAGGATAAGCTGCGAGAGGAGCGGCCAGAAGCCGTCGGCGCCGTGGAGGAGGAGCTTGTCTGCGACTACATCGCGGTGCAGCTCTCGATGCACGCCAGTTTGGCGCGTGATGATGATCCGAATTTCCACATGCTCAGCTATGCCGCTGCGGAGTTCGCGCTGCAGTCGTGGTCCTTGCTGGAACGCCTGGGCGATCGTGCGGCTGATGCCGGCACTCATCCTGCTCTCCCCGATCGGCTTGCGGCGATGCGAAGGGCTCTGCGCGATTGCTGTGAGGATGACGCGGCGTTCGAACAGATCGTCTTGGTTGCAGATCTGATCGATAGTGCGTTCTCCAGGGCTGCTGATCTGCTGCCAGACATCGAAGTGCGGTTCTCCGCCGAGGCCAATGCATTCGCAGACGACATCCATGCACTGCTTGATGAGTGCTCACTTGAAGACGTCCCTGACTACGCCCGATTCCGGGAAGAGATCAGGCCCATTCTGGGACGTGGTTATCCGGTGAAGCTTGTCGAGGCAGTGCTGAGTCCGGTGATCGATGGATTCTTCCTCGCGAATCGATCGGGATCGCCTGAATTCTCTGATGAAGAGATCAAGCGGCGCTTTCGCCGGATGAAGCTCCTCTATAGTCTGCAGGGAAACTATTCAAAGCCGATGGACACACTTCTGGAGTGTGTATTCAGCCGATACCGATAATGAGGGCAGGGCAGCCGGCCCAGCCATGCCGATGACTGGCTGGGACGAGCTGGTCAAGTAGCTACAACATGTACGGAATCTTGAACGCCAGCGTGAAGTCCGGCGCATCCGGGGTCAGCCCGATGCCCAGCAGCGTCACCAGCGTGGTGTGCTGGTTCAACGCATAAGTCACGCCCAGGTTCAGGGATGCCGCATTGGCATCACTGCCGATCACCTTCATCCACTTGCCGCCCTGGAAGCGGGTGGAGGCGCGGGCGCTGATGCGGTCACTGAAGGACAGGCTCAGGCTGGTCCGCTCGTTGAACGCAAAGGCCACGCCTGCGCCGAAGTACACCGAGCCACCCAGCTTCACGTCGCCCGGATTGACCGTGTCCGGATTGCTGTCGATGTCGTTGAATCCGCGCGGGATGGAGTGCACATAGCCGATGTTGGCGAACAGGATGGCCGGGTCGGCGGTCTTCACCATCGACAGGCCGAGGTTGGCCTGCCATACGCCGTTGCCGGTGGGCTGCTCGCGCGGCACGGCGAAGCGGATGTAGTCATCGTCATCGCGCTCGATCACCTTCCAGTCCAGGCCGTAGGGGGCGCGTCCGGTGGGGGCGGTGACGCCGGCCGTGAGCACGGTCTCCGGGCGCCAGCCGCGTTCGCCGAACAGCCGGTAGTTCGCGCTCAGGCCAATGTCGCCCAGGCCGTTGCCGTTGGTCTGCTCCTGCGCGATGGCGGCTGCTGCACCGCCGGCGCCGCCTTTCTGGTACACGGTGCGCCGCGCCAGGTAGGGCACATCCAGGTTGAGCGTCAAGTTCGGGCTGACGCCCCAGCGGGCCGCCACGTTGTAGGTCAGCGAGTCGGACTCCACATTCTCGATGGCGATATTGCCGAGGAAGATGGCGTCCAACGCGAGGAAGCCGTTGAGGGTGAGCTGCTTGCGGTCGTAGCGTGCGTAGGTGAGGCTGTTCTCGATGGTGAAGCGGCGCGAGAACAGGGCCGATTGCTGCTGCTTCACATCGTCCACGCTGCGGCGCGACTCCTGCCTGGCCTGTTGTGCTTCTGCGGCGGTACTGGCGTAACCCTCGCTGCTCGGTGGAACCGCGGCGGCCGCTGCCTGCGCCAATGGCGCGGCCGGCGGGGTCGAGGCTGGGCCAACCCGCCCGCCCAGGCGCGCCTGCATGGCCTGCACCTGCATGTCCAGTTCGCGCAACCGCCGCACTTCCTGTGCGTAGTTGGCCTTCAGCTGTTCCAGCTGGTTGGCCAGGGCCTGCACGTCAGCGCCATCGTCCGGCGTCGTCGGTGCAGCAAGGGCGGTGCCCGCCAGCGCCGCCAGCGCCAACGGGGTGATCCTCATCAGGGTGTGCATGTCCGTGTCCTGCGTTGTGGAGCGTTTCCCCCAATGCCGGGCCCTGCTACTGGCCCGGCCCCATGCCGCGGTTCAACGCAATCGCCTGGGCCACGTTCTGGCTCAACGGCAGATTGCCGCCCACGGCGTTGCGCACCAGCTCCAGCCGCAACTGGTTGCTGGCGATCTGGCCGTCACCGGCGAGGGCGATGCCCTGGCCGACGCTGCCATTGCGGATCCACTGCTGTACCAATCCCTGGCCGTCCACCTGCAGCAGCAGGCGTGCCTGGTTGCCTTCCAGCACCGCCGTCGCGCTGGCGCCGCCCTGCTGCGCGCTGACATTGCCTGCGCCATCAGAAAGAGCTGCCGGCACGCCACCCTCGCGAACCGTCAGCGTGGTGACGTTGCGCGCGAGATTGCCCTCGCCGGCCACCTGCACGCTCTGCACCAGACCGCTGGCGTTGGCCAGGCCGCTGCTGTCGATGCTGCGTCCGTGGGTATCGGGCAGCGGCGCATCGGCTGCCGTGACATGCACGCTGGGCTGGAAGCTGAGTTTCGGCGTGCCACCGCCACGGAAGTCCATGCCCAGGGTCAGGCGGCCCTGCAGGGTCGTGCCGTTGCTGGCCTGCCACTGCGACACCATGGTGACCCCGAACCAGGCGACGTTGTTGCCGCCCACGGTGTAGCGCCCCCGCATCAGGCTCAGCTCCGGATCGGGGATTTCCGTGAGGCCACGCCCGGTCCTGCCGTCGGCGGCCTGCAGGGGCAGGGCAGGGGCCATCAGCAGCAGAGCCATCCATACGTGTCGGCGGAACATGGTCGTACCTCCTCAGAACAGGTCGGCGTGGCTGAAGCCGAAGTCGACCAGTTCGGCATCGGTGATCGGCCCTTGCCGCGCGAAGAGCGCGCGGGCACTGGGCCGTTCGCTGGGTTGCAGAAGAGCGGTGTTGCGATCGAAGTCGCTGCCGATCACCACGAAGACCGCGCGCGATGGCCAGGCGGCCAGGAACTCCGGCAGCGCCAGGCTGCGGTTGCCGAGGATCGGGTCAGCCACTTCCACGATGCCGTTGCGCACCTGCTTGAGCACCACGAAATGGCGGAAACCGCGCACGTCCATCAACACCAGTCCCGGCACGCGAAGGGTGCGCAGTCGTGTTTCGTCGATGCGGTAGCCCCGGCCACGCATGCCCAGCGATTCCACGTAGCGCTTGATGTCGAGCAGGGAGAAGCCGCGTTCGGCCACCAGCGCTGGATCGGACACCCCCATCATCCCTTCAATCACCGTCGCCTCGTCGGTCTGCAGGTGGTAGGCGTGGCGCAGGATGGTCGCCAGCGCCGCAGCCCCGCAGCTGTAGTCGGTGTGCTGGCGTACCACGTTGCGGTAGCGCCGCTCCTGCATGCTCTCCACCTTCTGCTGCAGCAGCGCTCCATTGGGCAGTACGCCACTGAAGCGCACGTCGCCCGCCCACGCAGGAACAGTGGCCAGCAGCAACAGGCAGGCCAGCAGGCACATCGAAAGACGGCAACGGATCATCACAGTCTCCGGCAGCAGGGGGGAGCCCCTGCCCCAAGGGGGAGGAGGGACAGGGGCTCCCGGGAACCCGGCCATTGGCGGACGGCCGGGGTGTTGCGCTTACTCGCCGCTGCCACCACCGCCGCCGGTGCTGGGCTGGGCGACTGCCAGGGCCAGGCTGTTGGCCTGCAGGTTGCCGGTGACGGAAGCCACGTTCACGCCGATGTTGCCGGAGGCGCCGGAGAAGGCGCTGCCCGACAATGCCGAGGTGTTGGTCGCGTTGACGTTCACCCAGCGCGTGGTGCCGACCGTGCCGCTGAGGCTGGCATACAGGTCGGCCACGCCCAGTTCGACGAACTGGCTGGTGCCACTCTCACGCGTATCGAAGCCCAGGCCGCCCACCCCCGGCCGGTTGGGGTTCATCGTGGCGTTCTGGATCTGGTTGTCCAGGTCGATGTGGCCGGTGCTGTTGCCACCCGGGTGTGGCAGCTCGCCACTCCAGGTATCCAGATAGTAGTTGGCCATCTGGTAGGCGTTGCCGGTACCGCGGTAGGTGCCCGCGCCATAGGCCAGGGTCAGGCCACTGACGCCGCCACGCATGCCGACCTGCACGGTATCGGTGTAGGACTGCACGAAGCCGGCGTTGCTGACCGTGTTGCCGGTGGAGACCTGGTTGGAGCTGATGCTCGACTGGGCCACCGCCGTGGTCGCGACCGAGGCCGCGAGCGCGTTCTTCTGCTCGTTGTTGTTGCCAGAGGCGATGTTCACGCCGATGTTGCCGGACGCGCCGCCGAAAGCGTTGCCGCCAAGACCTGCGGCGTTGGTGACGCCGGAGTTCATGGTGGCGTTGCCGAAGCCGGCCTGGTTGACGAACACCTCGGCGTCAGCCATGCCGAAGCTGAAGGACGCATCGGCAGCGGACAACGACGCGGCATTGTCCTGGGCATTGTTGTCGCCGGAGACCACGTTGAAGCCGAGATTGCCCGATGCGCCGGCACCCACGCTGTCACCGATGGACGCACTGTTGGTGACCAGGCTGTTGCTGGTGGCGTTGTTGCTGATCGACTGGCGGTTGTCGATCACGGCAATGGCCGCCGAGTCGAGGTCGATGTCGCCGGTGATGTTCGGATCGCCGGAGAAATTGATGTCGGTGCTCATCCGCAGGTCCTTCTCCAGGTTCACGTCGACGCCGTGGTTGTTCTTCTCCTTGCGTTCGTCGGCCTGGATGTTGCTGTGCTTCTGCACATTGACGTTGACGGTGCGGTTGCGCACGTCGTTGTCGGTGTGGTTGTGCGTATCGTTGCGGGTTTCACTGACGGTGTGGTTGTGGTTGATGTTCGCGTTGGCGTTCTGGTTGTCCCAGCCATTGGCCGCAGCGGCGGTCGAGGCAGTGGCAATCGCCATGGCGAGCATGGTCTGTTTGACGGTCGCTTTCATGGTGCCCTCTCTCTCATCAGGTGGTGCATCGGTTGGGTGGTTGTCACGGGCGGTCCAGCACGACCAGGCCCAGTACGTTGGCCGTGTCGTTGCCGTTGCCCGCGATCTGATTGAGTTGCAGGACCCCGTCGAATCCCCGCAGCGCGGTGCTGGCTACACCGGCGCTGCGGGTGCCCGTCGCGACGCCGCGACCGGTGTCGTCCCGCCCCCCTGCCAACGCGGAACCCTCGGCGGCCAAGGCCGTATCGTCGGTTTCGCGTATGCCCTGTCGGGCCAGCGTCGCGCTGACGACGTTGAGCGTCGTGTTGGCGATGCCGCTGGCCTGGTTGATGGATGCGATGCCACTGGCACCGGCCAGCGCGTCACCGCCAATGAATGCAGTGGCCCGCAGCGGCCCGGACAGCACGCGGTTGCCCTGCTGCAGTTGCCGCGCATTGATCGCCACGTCGGCGCGATCGCCCTTGGCGATACCCCGCAGGTTGGCCTGCACATTGAGGTCGCCGGCGGCCTGGTTCACGGCGATGGCGCCATTCGCCCCGGCCAGTGCGTGGCCGTCGATCCGGGCCACGTCGAGATAGGCGAGCATGCCGCTGTAGTCATCGGCCCGGGTCGCCGAGGGCGCGGCAGCGAGCAGCAGAAGCACGCCGTGCAGGGGCTTCATTTTCCACCTGCCGGGGCCGTGCCCTGCAGCGGGAACTGGGCCAGTGCGCCGCGCACGGTATCGGCGATACCGCGGGTGCTGCTGCCGACCGCACCGAGCGGCCCACTCATGGCGCCCCCCAGGCTGCTGCCGACCATGCCGTCGCCACTGCGGCCCAGCGTGCCGCCCAAGGCCTGCTGGGTGACCCGTTCAACGGTGGTTCCGCCCGGCGCCGCGATGGACGCGGCCTGGCCGGCGCCCATGCCGGCATAGTCCTCATCGCTCAACTCGTCCATGCCGGTCGTCGTGCCGCCGACACCCAATGCGGCGGCGATCTCGCGCTGCGGCTTCGGGTCGGCAATCAGCGCCATGCCCGGTGGTGCCATGCGATAGGCCGGCCGCGCGGAGACGTCCCGCAACAGGACGATTTCGCCCGGTTGTGCCTTCACGCCCTGGCGGGCGCCCGATGCGGACGCGTCGGTGCCAACCGACAGCAGGGCTATTGCCAGCGCTGCGGCCAAGCCGCGAATCAGGGTGGTGCCGTCCATGCCGATCTCCCGCGATGGGGTGCGGCGGAACCACGCATCAACCGTGCCAACTTCGAAGCGCCCACGCGCCAACAGGGTGACCGTGCAGCACCTGGCCGGGTTGCTGCCATGCTGTTACAGGCACGTCGCGGAATTGTCGGGATTTCGAAGCGCCAGGCACCGCAGGGCAAGGGTTGCGGGCGACTGTCGCATCGGTGTTACAGGTGGCGTCGCCGTCTGCTACGGTGCCGCTTCAGCCAGGAATTTCTTGACGCACTGCTCATTGCGCCGCCGTTTAGGGAAGCGCTAGGATCCGCCCAACAAAGGCCACCCCGGTGGCCGTAGAGGTCCCGGCGGGGGGGCGGCACGCCGGTGATTGGCTGACAGTCCGCCGACGGTGTCCGGATGCTGGGGGAAGCATGGCAGCGGTCCCGGAGGCTTCTACGTCACGTTGCGTGCTCTGGTTTGGCGAGCCGCTGGCAAACGAGCGCAGTGCGCTGGCGGCAGCGGGCTGGTATGTGCGCAGCATCCATCCCGATCCCGCCATGGCGATTGGCCTGCGTGGGCGCGATCGTTTGCTCGCCGTGCTCGATCTGCGCCATCTCGATGCGGTCGCGCTGCAGCTGCTGGCGCCGTGGATCGAGCAGCACCAGCATCTACCCTGGCTCGCGGTACTGCCACCGGGTGCCGGACCCACATCGCCGCTTGGCTGCCGTTGCTGCAGCGATGCTGCGCGCGCTTCACGCTGCCGTTCGGCCTGCAGGACCTGGTCTGCGCAATGCGCCAGCAGTTCGACGCGGATGATCCGCCTGTCGACGCAACCTGCGGTGGGCACGGACCGCACGCGCTGATTGGCGAAAGCGCCGCGTTGCATGCGGTGCGCACGGTGCTGCACAAGTTTGCGCCGGTGGAGCTGCCGGTGCTGGTCACCGGTGAAACCGGTACCGGCAAGGAACTGGCCGCACACGCGCTGCATGCGCTGTCGGGGCGTGCCGGCAGGCCTTTCATTGCAGTGAACTGCGGTGCGATTCCGGCCAATCTGGTGCAGTCGGAGCTTTTCGGTCACGAACGTGGCTCGTTCACCGGTGCCGACAAGCGGCAGATCGGCGTGTTCGAATCGGCCCATGGCGGAACGGTGTTTCTTGATGAGGTGGGCGATCTGCCGGCAGAGGCACAGACCAGTCTGCTGCGCGTGCTGCAGGAGGGAACCTTCGAGCGCGTGGGCAGCAGCCAGCCGCTGCGCGCAGACGTACGTGTACTTGCCGCGACCCACGTCGAACTGGAACACGCGGTGGCGCAGGGGCGGTTCCGCAGCGATCTCTACTACCGTCTGAATGTGCTGCGCCTGCTGATGCCACCGCTGCGTGAGCGCGGCGCCGACGTGCAGCTGCTGGCCGAGCACTTCCTGCGCTGCTTCCGGCTGCGCCACGGCGTGCGTGCACGCGGCTTTGCACCGGCCGCAGTGCAGGCCATGCGGCGCTTCGACTGGCCCGGCAACGTACGCGAACTTCTCAACCGTGTGCAGCGTGCAGCGATCATGGCCGAAGGCGAGCTGATCAGTGAGCGTGACCTGGAGCTGGGCGCATCGGCGGCGGTCCTGCCAGCGGCGATGCTGCACGATGCACGGGGGCAGGCCGAGCGCGATGTGCTGCTGCAGACCCTGCGCCAGACCGGCTACAACGTCTCCGAGTGTGCGCGGCAGATGCAGATATCGCGGGTAACGGTGTATCGCCTGTGCCGCAAGCACCGGCTGGAGCTGCCTGCGCAGCGCTGATCAGCCGGCCGCGAGGTGCTTGAACAGGCGCAACGGCTTGCCCGCGACGCGCTCGATCACGCCCTTGGCTTCCAGGTCCGGCTGCACGGCCTTCAACCACCAGCCAGCGGTGGCACCTGCCGGAAACAGGGTGGCGGGCAGATGTGGCAGCAGTGCCTGTTTTGCCTGCGCAACGGTCAGGCCGGGCGGTTGCGAAGGCAGGGCCCGCAGCAAGGCATGGCGCATGGCGAGATACTTGGCGCGATCCACACGCTGGATGTGCCCGGGCGTGGTGATGCTCTCGATCTCGATCCGCTCGGGTTCAGACATGGGTATCTCCCGCGACTTCGATGCGCGGGCTGCGGAAGCCCATGGCGATCCACGCCTCCATCAGGCGGGCGTAGAACCGCAGCGAGTGGGTTCTCAGGTTCGGCACATCGTCCGGAAGGACAGACGGGTCAGGAAGATCACTGACCATCGTCCGCATCTCCACGGCGGGTCTTGCCGACGCCGGCCACAACAGGCCATACAGGCTCAGCCAATGGCCACCGCTGAACTCCAGGAACAGCGGTGTATTGCAGCATCCCGCCACGACGCGGCGGCTGCCGCCCCTGCTGGACAACCGCAACGCGCGCAGCATGGCATGTCCGGCATCGATGCTGACGCGATCCTTGCGGTGCATTACGAAGAGCGTCTGCCCGTCCGGGCCCAGGACGTCCGGCGCTCGGGGCATCGACTGCAGCATGGCGCCGGCCTTGCGGCAGCTGTCGCAGCAGCATTCGACGGTGGCAATGGGTTGGCCCGTGGCGGTCAGGCGCACCTGGCCGCAGGCGCAGGCAAGGGACTGGTGTGAGGCCATCTGCGTTTTCTCCTGGGGTTTCATCCTCTCGACGAACCGGAGCGCCGAAAATCGACAGCATCTGCCTTCAAGGGCGCATCATCCGATAGCGGATGCGGTACAGGTCCAGCCCTGCACCGTCCGCGCGCCGCGCCGAATAGGTCAAGGTGTCGGGTTGCGAGCCATCCAGCATCGCGCCGTAGCTGTCGCCGGAGGCCTCGTTCAAGGGGGAGGGCAATGCAAGGCCCGCGTCATACCGGCCTCCACGCGCGTAGGCAATGAACTGGCGTACCGGTGCACTGCCGAAGTCCAGGGCGCGGGCAAACACCAGCGCCCGGCCGTCGCCCAGGAAGGTGGCATCGAACTCCTGCACTGCGGTATTGAGGTCTCCCGGCAGCGGCCGTGCCGGCTGCGCCATGCCACGGACCATCGCTGCGACGTAGAGGTCATGGCCACCCGCACCGCCTGCGCGATCGCTGGAGAACAGCAGCGTGGCTGCGTCGGGCGAGAGCATCGGCGCGAATTCATCGGCCGCGCTGTTCACTGCCGGGCCGAGATTGACCGGCTCCCCGAATCGACCGTCGCTCCCCATGCTGACCCGGTACAGATCGTCGCCGCCCTGGCCGCCTGCGCGATCCGAACAGAAATACACCACGCGGCCATCGGCGGAAAAGGCGGGATCGAAGTCGCGCCCCGGCGAGTTGAACGGCACCGGCATCGCCGGCCGCCAGCGCTGCCCATCGTTGCGGGAGACCCAGATGTCATACCCGCCTGGACCGCCGGGCCGGTTGCGGCTGAACCACAGTGCGGTTCTACCGTCCGGGCTCAAGGTCAGTCGAATCTCGTCGTATTGCGTGGATGCAACGCCCGGGGCGAAGCGCTCGGCGGGGCCGACGATCCGCAGCACCCTGGATGGAGGCGCGGGAGGCGACGCAGCAACCAGCAGCATCATGGCCAGCAGCGCCTTCATGCCTGTCGCTCGAAGTCGCTGACCCAGTTGGTTTCCCAACTGCGTCCACCATCGGTCGAGGCCGCCTGTTCCCAGCGCGCCGAGCGCGGCGTGATGCGTGACCAGATCACCCGTGTCTGGATTGTTCGACCGTCGTGCTGGTCTTCGCCGAAGAAGCGGCCGACACCGGCCTGGAAACCACCGCGCAGTGGCGCGCCGATCCGGGTTGGCTCCCGGCCATCCAGCCACCAGCTCAGCCAGTGCCGCTCCGCCGCATTCCAGGCGCGGATGCCCATGCCGCGCAGCGGCGCTTCAGGCATGTCCATCAGGTTGTCACCCACGTTGCCGAATCCTCCCAGGACCGGCCAGTTGTGCAGGGTGCCGTTGAACGCGTCCCATGCATTGCTGCCTGCCAGCCGAGCGCGCAGGCGACGATGGCGCACGTTCCAATGGCCCACCAGGAAATCAAAATCGCCCGGTGCATCCGGCAGCTTCGGAAGCGGAGAGGGGACCGCAGCAGTGCGGCGGAACCAGTTGCGCCAGTTCACTTCCCAGTGCGCACCGGCATCGTCGGAGAACGCCTGTTCCCACCACGGCTCCTCGCCGTGGATGTCATGCCAACGGAACCAGACCTCGATGGGGCGCCCGTCGATCCGGTCGGTGCCGCGGAAGCTGCCGGCATCGCCCTTGAAAGCGCCGCGCACAGGGGCTTCGATATGGGCAGGGTTGCGGCCATCGATCCACCAGATCGACCAGGTGGAAGACACCGGATCGAATGCGCGCACGCCCAGGCCCCTGTAGGCGCCCGAAGGCAGCGCCATGACGTTGTCATCGATGGTGCCGAGTCCGCCCAAGGTGAGCCAGACCGCGCTGGAACCCGTGAAGGACTCCCAACGGGTATCGCCGATCAGGCGCTCCTTCAGGCGTCGGTGCCGGACCTGCCAGTTGCCCTGCAACCATTGCCAGTCTTCGCTGTGGCTGGGCAGGGCCCACCCGGAGGGCAGCGCCGTAGATGCCGCCGCGGCGGCCAGGGTGGCCAGGAACTGCCGTCGATCCATGTGCGTGATCCCCTGTCGAAGGTGCCTCCATCGTTGCGCGTACCAGGGGGATTGACCACGCAGATATCGGGGCTCAGGCTAAGTCACACTTATGGTCACCCAACGCCAGCTGCCATCGCTTGCCGCCATCCGTGCCTTCGAGGCGGCGGCGCGGCTGGGCAGCTTCGCGCGCGCCGCCGAAGAGCTTGACACCAGTGCGGCGTCGGTGAGCTACCACGTGCGGCGGCTGGAGGTCCAGACCGGGATCTGCCTGTTCCTGCGCCACGCACAGCACGTGGAACTGACGGTGGCGGGTGCCAGCGTCGCCCAGGAGGCGACCCGGGCATTCGATGCACTGCGCGCCAGCTTCATGCGCGCCGCTGACAGGGATGCGGCGCGACTGCGCCTGTCCGTGCTGCCGACGCTGGGCACCAGTTGGCTGACGCCGCGGCTGGGCACGTTCCGCGCCCGCCACCGGCAGTTCGTGCTGGAACTGGACCTGTCGGCAGCGCCGCAGGATCTGGCCGCCGGTCACTTCGATGCCGCCATCCGCAATGGCCAGGGCGAATGGCCGGGTCTTCAGGCAACTCCCTTGTTTCCCAGCGTGTTCACACCGTTGTGTGCGCCGGCGCTGCTGCACGAGGCGCGTGGGCTGGGCAGCAGCGCGCTGGAGATTCCCCTGCTCGGGCGGCCGGACTGGTGGGCCCTGTGGTTTGCCGCGCACGGGCACATTCCACCGCCGGCACCGGAGAGTTTCGTCGTGCCCTTTGCTGTCGAGCATCTGGATGTCGGCGCCGCGATCGCCGGGCAAGGCATCGCCATTGGCTCGCCGATCCTGTTCCAGGCCGAGCTGGACAGCGGGCGGCTGGTGCAGGCGCATCCGGGCGTCGCCAGCGACGGTCGCAGCTTCTGGTTCGTGGCACCCACGGCGCGAAATGGCAGTGCCAAGGTCATTGCATTGCGTGACTGGCTGGTCGAGCAGGCCGCTGAGGCGCGGCACGCGGCACGCCACTACCTGGCCCAGGCGGTGGTGCCATGAACCAGAGCCCCGAACTGCTGCGGCGCCTGCTGCGTGCCAAGGACCGGATGGACCGCGCCAGCCATGAGGAATGGCCGGTCGCGCGCCTGGCCGAGGTCAGTGCGGTGTCGCCGGCGCACTTCGCCCGTTCGTTCAAGCAGGCCTTCGGGCTGCCACCGCACCGCTATCTCCTCAGCCGGCGCATCGAACGGGCCGTGGCGATGTTGCGTGACACCGAGTTGCCGGTCACCGAAATCGCCGCGCAGACCGGGTGGAGCAGCCTGGGTACCTTCGGCCGCATCTTCCGTGACATCACCGGTGACAGCCCGGGCAATGTGCGTGAGCGTGAGCGTGCGGGCCAGGCGGCGTCGGCCAGCGTGCCGGAATGCCATGCACGCGCCGCGCAGCGCCCGGACCTGAAGATCGCAGTTTTGGAGAAGCGCCGCCGCGAGGCGGTTGCTAACGTGGACCCCACCTGAGGGAGGTCCCATGACGAACACTGTGAACACAGTCGGCCTGTATGTGCGCGACCAGGATGAGGCGCTGGCGTTCTACGTCGGCAAGCTCGGCTTCGAAGTGCATACCGACGTACGCAATGGCAGCTACCGATGGCTGACGGTACGCAGCCCGGGCCAGGACGGTTTCCAGCTGGGCCTGTTCGTGCCAGGCCCGCCCACCCACGACGCCGCTACCGCGCTTTCGCTGCAGCAGCTGGTGGCCAAGGGCGCAATGCCGCCGCTGGTGCTGGCCGTGGATGACTGCCAGGCGCGCTACACGCAATGGCTGGCACAGGGCGTGGAATTCACCCAGGAGCCGATCGAGCGCTATGGCGCCGTCGACGCCGGATTCCGTGACCCATCAGGCAATGGCTGGAAGATGATCGAAGCCCGTTCCGAAGCGAGGCGCCGGCAATGAGCCGCGGTGGCTGGGCACGGCCCGTGCATCGTTGGACCTCGATCGTGTTCACCCTGGCGGTGATCGCCAACTTCGCCGTTCGCGGGCTGGGGCAGGGCGAACCTGCAGCGTGGATCACCTATTCGCCGCTGCCGCCGCTGTTCCTGCAACTGTTCACCGGCCTGTACCTGTTCGCGCTGCACTACGCCGGAAAGCGCCGCAGCGCCGCACTGGGCACCGCGGGCTGAGCAGAGTCAGGTGACGGCGTCCACCGCGTAGGCGGCAAGCAGGCCCGGCAGCTGGTCCATGCGCTGGAAAATCACCTTTGCACCGACTGCGCGCAGGGCTTCAGGTGTACTGTGGTGCGGGCCACCCTCACTGAAGCCGAACACGGTGGCGCCTGCGGCAACGCCGGCAGTGGCGCCGGTGACGGTGTCCTCGATCACTGCACAGCGCGTCGGGTCGACGCCCAGCGCTGCAGCTGCAGCCAGGTACACGTCCGGGTGCGGCTTCGTGCGCGGCATGTCCTGGCCACTGAACACATGGGCACCGAAGGCATCAAGGATGCCGACCTTGCCCAGCTGCAGCTTCACCTTGTGCAGGTCGGCACCGGAAGCGCAGGCGATCCGCCCGCCGGTGGCTGCAGCGATCGCACGCACGGCCTCGGGTGCCCCCTGGATCGCTTCAAGGTCACGTTCCAGTGCCCGGTTGCGCTGATGGCGGAACTCCTCCAGCCATTCCTCGGTGAACGGCTTGCCGGTGCGCTCTGCGATCAGCCCTGCCAGATGGGCCACGGACTGGCCGAGGAAGACTTCACCCGCCTGCGCCGGGGTCAGCGGCCAGCCGCGTGCGGTCAGCATTTCCGAGAGAACGCGGGCGACCAGCGGCTCGGAATCGACGAGTACGCCGTCGCAGTCGAACAGCACGGCATCGAAGGGGAAACGGGACATCTACAGCTCCAGGGGGCAATGCGGTGGTGCAATTGCCCGCCATTTTCCCACAGCCATCCCTGTGTGGCACCCGGACTGGGTGCCACCCATTCCCGGCCGGCCGGTCAGCCCAGGTCACAGCCCGCCGGCTGCGGCCAGGTGGTGGCCGGCAGCATGTTCTTCAACGAGGCCGGTGCGTTGATCGCCACGTAGCTCGCACCCAGCAGCTCCTCCAGATCGGCGATGGTCACCAGATAGCTGTCGAGGCTGCCCAGATTGGCTTCGTTGGGAATGATCCAGCTGATCGCCTTGGCGGTGCCGGTGGTCGGGTCACGGGTGATGATGGTCTTCCAGAAGAACTCCGGCGTCGGGATGCCGTGGCTGGAAAGGAAGTAGTCGTTGGAGGCGTCGCCGTAGACCACGCCACCATAGACATCCACCGGCGCGATGTCGCGGTAGCACTCGGCCACGTTCTCGGCCTTCACCCAGATGCCCTGGTTGAAGCTGGACACCTGCGGAACGATGTTGGTCATGTAGTTGGCGCGGCGGATGTAGGTCGCGTTGTAGTCCATGTGGTTGGACGTCACCAGATGGCCGCGGTCATAGCCAGACTTGATGCTGGCGTAGGAAGCGGTGCTGGTCTGGCCGAGGCAGCCTGCCGGCAGGTCCGGATCCTTGTAGAAGCTGGACGGGCGCGCGGCCGAACCGGTGTCTGCGGTCAGGGTGTATTCGTAGCGGGTGGCGCTGTGGATGCTGCAGTCGTAGGTGAGCACGAAGCCGCCCTTGTTGAGGGTGACGACCTGGGCCTGGGCAGCGCCGGCGAAGGCACTGAGGACGAACGCGAAGAAGAAGGTTGCAAGGCGCATTGCGGTTCTCCAGCAGAAGTTCAGGGCGCAGCCGTCCGCCACAACCAGGCCGAGGCGAAGTCATGGGAGGGCGTTGCGGGGACGGGTGCTACGGATTGCGGTGGGACGTGGCCGCTATGACAGGCCGGTGGAGGCCTTGCGGTGTCGTAAGCGTCACAAGCTGTCGTCTTTCGGTCAACGATGAAAAGACGAAGCTGTGACAGCGCGCAAGCACTGGAGATGTGTCAAATGGTGCAGGGCGTGTCTGAAACGCTCGCGTGCTAGAGCATCGCGATGCCTGCGGGTGTTGTCAGGGGGACGTCTTCAACACGTAATCGCCGTTGCGTGTTCCCGGCACCAGTAACCATCCTGGTTTCAGACTCAGCGGCCACCCTGGACCCTGTAGCGGCGGGTCGGCAGTTGCGGGTGCCTGCACGAACACGGCCTTCCAGTCGCTCTGCATCAATGCTCCGTCGGTGACGTCCAGGCTGCCCCAGGTATCGGTCAGCCGCATTGTTGGATATACCGTTCCACGGCCCGGCAACGGCTGCATCGTGTTGGGATTGAACTGGATGCGTATGCTGCGCAGATCCAACCGCACGACCGGGCCTGTCACGAAGCGCGCATGGTTGTGTTCCAGCTGCGCAAGGCGCTGCCGTTCGCGCAGCGTTTCGGCTTCGCGCAGTGCCTGCCCGCCGTAGCGCGCAGCAGCGGCTCGCAGCGCGGTCGCATTCCGCTGCATCGGGGTCCCGGTCACTTCGGCCAGATGCGTGCCGAGGTCCCGGGCGGGGTGGGCGAGATCGTTGCGCCAACCGGGGGCCGCCTGGTCCAGCAGCAGGCCATAGGCCGGACCGGTGGCATAGGCGAAAGAGCGGACGAAGCTGAGATCAGCAACGTGCGCGCGAAGGTCATGCAGCGCCGCCTGGGTACGTGTGGAGCGCGTTGGGTTGCCCACGAACACGCCGGTGTACTCGGCCAGGCCCTCGTTCAATTCCAGCGCCGCTTCTTCCTGCGCTGCCGCAGGGAACTGGCGGTGGCGCTCGGCGCGGAATGCGAGTGCGTCGGTCACCGCAGTGTGCTGCGCCACTGCATCGGTGCCCGTGAGGGCATCTGCAAGCGCGCGCCATTCCAGCTGCAGCCAGTAGCGTCCTTCAAGCGTGTCGAGGTGTTCATTGCCGTCCTCTGCCGGCGCTGCGATCGACAGCGCGGGTTGCAGGCGGTGGAACATCTCGTGGGCCAGCAGCGTGCGTCGCCGGCTTTCGTCCTGTGGCAGCGGCCAGAGCAGCTGCGTCCAGCGGGTGCCGGACCATTCGACGGCGGTGTTGGCGATGATCGCGTCCGGCGGAAGCTGGCCGATGAAAACCTCTCCACGTGCCTGCAGGTTGCCCTGTGCATCTGCACGGGATGCCGTGACCCGGCGACTGGTCCTGTCCACCAGCATCATTGGCCCACACAGCGACGCTCCCCAAAGTCGGCCGTTGTCGGCCTGGCACAGCGTTTGCGCCTCTTCGAAGACTGCGCCAGCGGTCACGTCGGACAGCGCAGGATCCTCCGCGGACACGGGGCCAACGGCAACCAGCAACAGGGCGACAAGTGGAAGCGGCCGGGCTCTCATTATCCATCCGTCCTTGGGAAGGTCCCGTCATAGCATCGATTCAAAGGTTGCGACAGTGCAGCAACGGTCATGCTGCGTCGCAAGGTGCCACCCACCATTCGCACTGGTACGGTCCAACCCGTTGCACCACCACCGATGGGGAGAGAACACGATGCGCAAGGTAGTGCTGCTGTTGATGCTGCTGACCGGGCTGGCGCCCACCGCCTGGGCGGCCACGGTCAAGACCACCCATCGCACCATTCCCAGCTGGGATGGAACGCCTCTCGGGGCCTTCGTCATCGAACCGCAGGACGCGGGCAGCGGACGCTATCCGCTGCTGGTGATGCCCAGCAGCTGGGCCGTGCCCAGCGTGGAGTACGTGGGCGTGGCGCAGTCGTTGGCCCGGCGCGGCTATGTGGTCATCAGCTACAGCTCGCGTGGCTTCTGGGAGTCCGGCGGCAGCATCGACATCGCCGGGCCGGCCACGGTGGAGGATGTCAGTGCACTGATTGACTGGGCGCTGGACAACACCCGCACCGACCCGTCACGAATCGGCGTATCGGGCATCTCCTATGGGGCCGGCACCAGCCTGCTGGCGGCCGCACGCGATCCGCGCATCAAGGCAGTGGCTGCACTGAGTGGATGGGCCGACCTGCAGGCCTCGCTGTACAGCAACGACACCCCCAGCGCACAGGGCATCGCGCTGTTGGTTGCCGCAGGCCTGGCCACCGGTCGCCCGGGACCGGAGCTGTCCACCATCAATCGCAATGTGCTGGTCGGCAACTACCAGGGCGCGGTGGACTCGTTGTTGCCGGTGGCGGCGCAGCGCAGCCCCGGGGCCAGCATCGACGAGATCAACGCCAACCAGCCAGCGGTGTTCCTGGCCAACGCCTTCAACGACAGCCTGTTCCCGCCGGGCCAGCTGGTCGATTTCTTCAACCGCCTGAAGGGCCCCAAGCAGCTGCAGTTGCGCCATGGCGATCACGCGCTCAACGAAGCCTTTGGCGCACTGGGTGTTCCCAACGAGGTCTACGATTCGGTGGGCGACTGGTTCGACCATTACCTGAAGGGGGTGGCCAATGGCATCGACCGGCAGCCTGCGGTGCAGCTGAAGTCACAGAAGGGCAGCTGGAGCACGTATGCGAACTGGCAGGCGACCAGCAAGGGTGCGGTCAGCTACGGCCTGACCGCACCCTCTGGCCTGCTGCTGCCGACCGGTGGCCTGGTCGAGAATGGCAGCAATACTGGCTGGAACTATCGCATCGGCAGCGGGCTGCTGACCGCAGCCAATTCCGGCGTGGCGATGGCCTCCGGCGCGCTGCAGATGATCAATCTGCCGCCGGTTGCCTACGTGCCGTTTGTTGGCCGCAGTGCTGCCGGCGTCTGGCAGGGGCCGATCCAGTGGAGCGCCAAACGGCTGGACGGTACGCCGGAAGTGCGCCTGACGGTCACGCCCAGCCGCGCCAATACCACGCTGTATGCCTACCTGTACGCCGAGGATGTGCTGGGCAACGGCCAGCTGATCAGCCACAAGCCGTACACGCTGCGCGGTGCCACGCCGGGCCAGCCGAAGACGCTCGACCTGCGGCTGGAAGCGAGCAGCTGGAACCTTCCAGCCGGCAGCCGCCTGACCCTGGTGGTTGATACCGTGGATCTGCGCTATGCGGGCATCAGCCAGTTGGGTGGCACGGTGAGCTTCAGTTCACCGGCGAACGCGCCGTCGGTATTGAAGGTGCCGCTGCATTGATGTGGCGCCGTGCCCGTTGCGGCGGGCACGGTACGCCAGCGCGGAAAGCTGCGAGACTGCAGGTCGGTCCGGTAGAGGGATGAATCCATGGCCATTGCATGGCTGTTGCTGGGTGCAGTGCTGGCTGCACCTGCCACGCAGGACGCGCCGATCGACTGGCCGAGTACGCTGCAGAAGGATCTGGAGGCTGCCGATGCGGCGATGCGCGGCAGCCATCCCGGGGCCGTTGATCGGCAGAACCCCGGATTCGGCGCCCAGCTGGACGCTGCCCTGGCACTGGCACGCTCCCGCGTTGGAAAGGCTAAGAGTTTCGCGGGCTACTGGTGGGCCATGAAGGGCTATGCAGCCTCTTTCAACGATGGTCATGTCAGCCTCAATGCGCTTGCCGGGGCTCCCGAGCTGCCAACGCGGTGGCCCGGCTTCCTGACCGGCTTCGATGGCGACACGCAGGTGGTCATGACCGTGGACGGTGGCCCAGGCCATCCGCCACTTGGAGCACGATTGCTGTCCTGTGATGGCATCGATGCACAGACGCTGGCTGCGCGCAGGATCGGGGACTTCAGCGGGCGCTGGAACCTGCAGGCGAGCCGCATCCACGGCGGCGGTGAGGTATTGCTGGAGCAGGGCAATCCTTACGTGCCGGCACTGCGCACCTGCGTTTTCCTGGTGGACGGACGCGAGAAATCCTATGCGCTGCAGTGGCAGCCGCTGCAGGCCGCACAGCGCAAGGAGCGGCTGGCCGACACCCGGCGCAGCTTCCGACCGGCCAATGGCTGGCACACGATGCCCAATGGCGGCTACTGGATCACCACAAGCAGCTTCAATGCCGACCCTACGGAGCAGAACTTCAAGGAACTGACCGCGCTGCTCGAGCAGCTTGCTCCAAAAGCCGAAGCACTGCAGCAGGCACGGTCGGTCGTGCTGGATGTGCGTGGCAACAGTGACGGTGCTTCGCAGTGGAGCATCGAACTGGCGCGATTGATCTGGGGCCGTGCCGCCGTGGACGCGCTGTCCGATCCCAGCTGGGTGGAGTGGCGGACCTCCGAGGCCAACATCGCCCAATTGCGCGGCTTCCTGCAGAAGCTGGTGCAGGCGCCCGACGCGTCGCCAGAGCTGCGTCGCATGCTGGAATCGGTGACGGCGGGCATGGCACAGGCGCGCGACCGGGGTGAGGCAGTGTGGCGCGAGCCATCCGAGGCCAGGGCAGATACAGCTGCAACCGCAGGCCCGGCCGCTCCGCTGCGCAGGGGCAGGGTGGTGATCGTGGCCGATGCCTCCTGCGGCTCGGCCTGCCTCGATGCACTGGATCTGTGGAAACGGCTGGGCGCGGTGCAGGTGGGCGTCGAGACTTCGGCCGACAGCCTCTACATGGATGTCAGGCCGGAGCGGCTGCCAAGCGGGCTGGCCAGGATTTCGGTGCCGATGAAGGTTTTCCGGGGGCGGGTGCGTGGTTCGAATGAACCGCATGTGCCGGATCGTCGCTATGACGGCGACATGCGGGACACACGCGCACTGGAAGCGTGGCTGCTGGCGCTGTGAGGACGCACCTGCCCATGACGCGGGATTCCCACGTGCCGTTGTCGGACGCACCGCTGGGTCAGCGCAGGTCCGGTGGATTCATCGAAGCGTCGCGGACACAGGGATCACCGGCGTCCGGTGTCAGGCGCGCCTCGATGTCCGGTGGAAACTGCGGAATCCTGCTGGTCTGCATCACCACCCAGCGCATGATCGTGTGCAGGTAGTTGAGTGGCAGCATCGTGAGCCACATGAAACCCGGGAGCTGCGCGTCTTCGGCGAAGATGCGCTCCTTGCCGGACGCGAAGCTCTCGTGCTTGCCGTCCAGCGGCATGCAGTAGTGCACCGCGTCCACGACGGCTGCCGGTCCTTCTTCCATGTAGCGCCGCAGGAACTCCCAGTGGGCATGTGCGTTCTCGATGCGAGAGGTCGCGATGCAGAACGCGAACGTCTCCCGTACTGCGACGCCATCCGCGTCCAGGATCAGTCCGCGGACATCCCAGTTGTACCATCCGAAGGTTCCGGTTCCGCGGCCAAGCGTGAAATAGACCTGGTCCCAGGGCACGCTGAGGGTGGTGCCATCCAGCCGGAACACGTGTATCTGCCGGTGCTTGCGATCGAGCGCGATCGGATAGTAGGTCCAGCGGAACAGCTCGAGGCAAGCCACCCAGATGCTCGCTGCAGTGAAGGCGGCCAGCATCGCCATGCCGATGAATATCGCCTCCCACAGGCCGTTTTCGTTGGGCAGCCTGTTCACGATCAGCAACCAGAGCAGCATCAGCATGCCGCCCAGCCCGAAGGCAATGCCGATCGCGCCCAGCAGGGCTGCAAAGCCACGCGCGGCGAACCAGCGATCCACCGAAACCAGGCCGTTCGAATTCATCTTCACCACGCACAGCTGCGCCAACGGCACGACATCCAGCCGCTTCTTCTGCAGCAGGCGGTGCTCGCGATCAAACGCATTCAGTGGGCGGTTGTTGGGAAACTTGCGCGTGTATCCGGTGTAATCCATGGGCGATTCCTGCGCGATTCCAGCGCCCGTTGGATTCTAGCGGGATTCTCCCGGGGGGAGATCAGCGACGAACGTCGAACGGGTGGCTCTCCATCAGTGCCCGGACTTCAGCTTCGCGGGCAGGGCTGAAGTCGCCGGGAATGGCGTGCTTCAACGCGCCCGCAGCCAGTCCGAAGCGCACGGTGCTTTCTGCGTCGAGCCCGGACAGCAATCCGTGCAGGATGCCGGCGGCAAAGGCATCGCCACCGCCGATGCGATCAACGATGCCGGGCAGCGGCCTCGGAGCAGCCTGCGCGCGGGTTCCATCGCGTCCCAGCAGCAGCGCACCGAGCACGTGATGGTCGGCGCTGATCACCTCGCGCTGGGTGCAGGACAGCCACCGCAGGTGCGGGAACGCGGCAAAGGCAGTGGCCGCAGCGGCCTCGGTTCGGGCGACCGCATCGTCCTGCGCGAAGTGCAGCCCCAGCATCAGTTCGATGTCCCGATGATCGGCAAAGACAATGTCGGCCTCGGCGAACAGCTCACGCAGGATCGCCGCTGCGTCGCCATCCCAGCGTCGCCACAGTGAGGAACGGTAATTGCCGTCGAAGGACACCTGCACACCGGCCGCGCGAGCCGCACGCACGGCACCCAGCACCGACTCGGCCACGTTGGCACCCAGCGCCGGGCTGACGCCCGAGACATGCAGCAGGTGCGCGCCGGACAGCAGGGCGGGCCACGCATGGTCACTGGCATTGCTGTTTGCGAATGCAGAACCGGCGCGGTCATACACCACTTCACTGGCGCGCTGCACCGCACCGGTCGCGAGGAAGTACAGGCCCATGCGGTCACCCTCCACTTCACGCACGGCGGCCACACCCACGCCATGCCGCCGCAGCTCGGCCACGGCATGCCGGCCCAGCGCGTTACCGGGTACTGTGCTGACCATCTGCACATCGTGGCCCAGGCTGGTCAGCGAGACCGCCACATTGGCCTCGGCGCCTCCCACATGGACCTGCAGCTGCGGCGTCTGCAGCAGCAGTTCACGACCGGGTGCGCCCAGGCGCAGCAGCAACTCACCGAAACAAACGACGTGGCTCATCGGTTCTCTCTCACTCGGGGGTAGTGCAGCCCAGCATGCGCAGATCGATGGCATCGGCCATGCGCCGGTAGCCTTCGTCGTTGGGATGCAGATGGTCGCGGGTGATCTCGTTGGGCAGCGATTCGGCTGCCTTCGGGTCACGCAGCGCGGCATCGAAATCGATGATGCCGTCGAAGCCGCTGTTGCCGCCGCGTGCCCACTGGTTGATCGTGGTGCGGGTGGCGGCGGACTCGGGCTCGTAGCGCTCGGAACCGCCGAACGGGGTCAGCGTACCCAGCCAGGCGCGGATGCCGTGCGCATGCAGCCGCGCCGCAACCTGTTGATAGCCCAGCAGCATGTCCGCCGCACTGCGTCCAGGCAGCGGCTGCGCGCCACCGCCGTGGCGGATGTCGTTGATGCCTTCGAACAGGATCACCTGATCGGCATCGGCCACCGCGATCACATCGCGATCCAATCGTGACAGCGCACTGTGGCTGCGGCCATGGTCAAGCAGCTTGTTGCCGCTGATGCCCTGGTTGAGCACCACGAACCGGTTCGGGCAGGCCTGCTGCAGGCGCTGCGCCAATCGCTCCGGCCACTGGTTGAAGCTGCCGCGGCGTGCGGTGGCGCCTTCCGTGATGGAATCGCCCAGCGCCACGATTACCTGGGGACGATCATCACGCTGCACCATCACTGCCGAGAAAACGTTCTGCTGGTAACTCAGCCGCACGCTGTCGGCGACGGCTGTCTGCCTGCCATCTGCGACCCGCAGCTCGGTGCGGCGCACGGCGGGGCGGGTGGGCTGCGGGAAATAGGCACTCACGCTGATCTCCTGCAGCGCCGCCACCGGCATCCGCACCGGGTCGCTCAGCAGCGCGGCTCCGACCGGCACCTCGATGACCGCGCGGCCATCCACCGTTACCGGCAGCGGTGCGGCCTTGCCGTTCTTCACTCCCACGCGCAGGTCCTCGACCCGCAAGGGCGCCGTGCCGAGCTCGTTGCTGATGCGCAGCCGCAGCGCATCGCCACGGCTGCCGATACGCATGTCCTGGCGCACGGTCTGTGCGGCGAACTGTACCGGCGCATCGGACGTTCCGTCCTTGCGGTCGGGCGCGGGCGCGGCCGTCCAGGCAGTGACCCACACGGGTGCGGCCCACGCAGCGGGCGCCGTCATGGCGGAGCAGAGCGTCAATGAAAACAGAAGTGTCCAGCGCTGCATGGGCAGGAGTCCGGTCAGGTGTCAGGAGAAGTAGGTGCCGCCGTTGACGTCCAGATTCGCGCCGGTGATGAACGCCGCCGCATCCGAGGCCAGGAACACCGCAGCGTCGGCGGCTTCGTCCGGCGCGCCCTGGCGGCGCAACGGGGTGGCGCCGGCAACGGCCGTGCGTACTTCCGGCTTGGTGAATTCATCGTGGAAGCGGGTGGCGATCATGCCGCAGCACAGCGCGTTCACCCGGATACCCTTCGGCCCCAGCTCCTTGGCCATGGCGCGGGTGAAGGTCATCACCGCCGCCTTGGCGGTGGCGTAGATCGATGCGCCCGGGCCGCCGCCATCACGACCTGCCTGCGAGGCGAAGTTGACGATGGCCGCGCCTTCGCGCATGTGCGGCACCACCGCGTGGGTGGTGAGGTAGGTCGAGGTCAGGTTCAGGTCCATCACGGTGTGGAAGAACACCGGGTCGATGTCGGCCAGCGGCCGGCGCTGCACCATGCCACCGGCCACGTTCACCAGCAGGTCGATGCGCTCGCCGAACGCGGCCTGTGCCGCAGCGACCAGGCCGGCGACGGCCGTGGCATCGGTGACGTCGGCGCGATGCACCATGGCCTGGCCACCGGCCGCCTGGATCCGTGCCAGCGTTTCCTGGGCACTGGCCTCGTCATTGGCGTAGTTGATGCAGACGCGTGCACCGGCGGCAGCCAGCTTGATCGAAACGGCGCGACCGATATCGCGGCCACCGCCGGTGACAATGGCCACCTTGTCCTGGAACGACATGCGGAAAACTCCTTGGTTTGCGGGGGAATGAAAAACGTGGGCTCAACCGCCGCGGCGGTCGAGCTTCCGGATAGGGCCGGTCCACCACCACAGCGCGGCCAGCGACAGCGGCACCAGGGCGGCAACGAGGATGAAGATCGGGGCATAGGAGTGGCGGGTCAGCACCGGCACCAGCCAGGTGGTGATCAAGGTGCCGGCCACGGCGGCCAGGCCACCCAGGCCTGCCAGCGTGCCCACCGAGCGGCCGTCGAACAGGTCGCCCGGCAGGGTCTGGATGTTGCCGATGGCCACCTGGAAGCCGAACAGCACCGCAGCGATTGCCAGCACCGCCAGCAGCGGCTGGTTGGCCAGCACGGCACCCAGCAGGGCAGGAGCCATGACCACGCAGCCCAGCGTTATGGACAGCTTGCGGGCGCGGTCCACGCTGTGCCCGGCGCGGATCATCCGCCCGGAGAGCCAGCCGCCGCTGAGGCTGCCCAGCATCGCGCCGACAAACGGAACCCAGGCGAACAGGCCGATCTGCTTGATGTCGAAGCCGAAGGTTTCAGCCAGGTAGATCGGCAGCCAGGACACGAACAGCCACCAGATCGGGTCCAGCAGGAAGCGGCAGGCGAGCATGCCCCAGCTCTGCCGGTGGGCCAGCAGCTCACGAACGCTGGCCTTCGGCGCCACCACCGCCTGTTGCCCGGCCTGGTCTTCCTGGATCAGCCGGCGCTCGGCATCGCTCACCCACGGGTGCTTGTCCGGGCCGGCGCGGTAGACAAACAGCCATGGCAGCAGCCACAGGAAACCGATTGCACCGACCAGCACGAAGGTGCCGCGCCAGCCCAGCCACAGGTACAAGCCGGCGATGGCCGGTGCGGACACGATCGCGCCGATCGACGCGCCGGCGTTGAACACGCCTTGCGCCAATGCGCGCTCGCGCGCCGGGAACCACTCGGCATTGGCCTTCACCGCGCCCGGCCACGCGCCTGCTTCGCTGATGCCGAGCATCGCCCGCACCAGGCTGAAGGACAGCATCGAATGGGTGATCGAGTGCAGGGCGATGGAGATCGACCACACGCTGATCGACAGGGCGAAACCCAGGCGCGTGCCGATCATGTCGAACAGGCGGCCGAACAGGAACTGGCCGGCGGCGTAGAACAGCATGAACACCGTCACCAGCAGGGCGTAGTCATCCTTGGTCGCGCCCACTTCCCTGGCGATTTCCGGCCACATCACCGCCAGTGCGTTGCGGTCGATGTAGTTGATGACCGTGGCCACGGCAATCAGGCCCACGATCAGCCAGCGCACGGCTGAACGCACCGGCACCTTGCGCAGCTTGGCCACCACCGCAGGGCCGTTCATTTGCCGTCACCCTTGCTGCGGTCCAGGCGCGCATGGCTGCCGTTCCAGCGGTAGACGTGGCCGTCGACGGTCACGCTGTGCTCGCTCGTGGTGGCGCTGTTATCGGCGACACCCAAGGCGATGCGTGCACCGCTGGCCAGGCGCAGCTCGATCACCTCGGCATCGCTGCCGCGGGTACGCACGATCTCCCTGATGCGGCTGTCGGCGCCATGCACGTACTCGGCGGTGCCGTTGTACTCGCCATGCGGCTCCAGCACGCTGAAGAAGGTGACGTCCTTCTGGCCGTCCACGCGCTGCAGCAGGGCAGGCTCGCGGCGCAGGTTGAATTCCGGATCGTTCGCGCCGCTTTCCACCAGCAGCGCCTGCGCCGGCGCACTGCTGCCGAAGCGGTAGGTGTAGAAGCGCCCGTCCAGCAGCCACGCCAGCGACCGCGGCTCGCTGCCGGGTTTGCTGCGTGCATCCAGCCACAGGTGCTGGTAGCCGTTGTCCTTGCCCAGAACCGGGCGCTGGCTGGGGAAGTGCTCGGCCTCGAAGCCGGTGGTGACGATGTGGCCGTTGAAGTGCAGCGGCAGGTCGTAGCGCGCGGCCTTGTCGCCGTGCACCTGCAGCAGGTCCAGCACCACCGGCAAGCCCAGGTCGGGGTGGCGCAGCAGCGCCTGGGTGCGGGTGAACGCCACGCCGGGATAGGCATCGCGCATCGTTGCCGAGGCAATCTGGGTATCGGCATCGGCCTGGAAGAAGCGCACCTGCGGGGCATGCGCCTCGCCACGCTTCCAGTCGCCGTTGAAGTGGCTCTGCTCGTCCACCACCAGGGTGTTGTGGGCCACGGTCTGCTTGGCCCAACTGCGGTTCTCGGCCAGGTAGATGCCACCGCGCTTGGCTTCCACGTTGAGGAAGCGGGCGGCGCCGTAATCGGTCACCACCGGGTTACCGTTGTCGTAGAACAGCCAGTTGAGCTTGTCGAAGTGGCCGTGTCCCATGCCCTGCATCGTGTCCTTCTGCACCAGTGCCTGGCCGCGTTCGCCGTTCATGCGCAGGATCGCCAGGCCGCCGCGGTCGCCGTCGGGGCCATCGCGCAGCAGCATCGGGCGGTAGTCGAAGGGCTTGGCCTTGTTGGCGGCCAGTGCCTGCGCCACCTGCAGGCCTTCGGGCGAAAGCAGCAGGCGTTTCTGCTGCTGGGCCACCGACAGCAGGCGGTCATCACCGGTGCGCGCATAGGCGATGCCGATGCCGGCCACCAGCTCTTCGGTGTCGATGCCCTTGTCCAGGATCGCATCGTTGATCGGGAAGAACAGGCCGCCATAGCTGGACTGCACCAGCACATCCACCGCCTTCAGCAGCACGCCATCGCGACGCGCGAAGATCTTCCGCTGCGGCTCATTGCGTTCGATGGCGTTGCCGAACAGCAGGAACGGCGCCAGTGCATAGCGCTGGTAGTAGGGGCCTTCCTCGTAGTAGCCATCGGGCGAGAACAGCAGGTCGATCTGCCGCAGGAAGCCGAACTTGTCGTCCTTCTGGCTGCCGCGCAGGGACTTCTCCACCAGTTCCTGGTCGCGCAGCACGTAGCCGGTCATGCCGGTGGCGGCCACCGCCCACGTGGCGTGGTTATGGATCTGGTCGTAGTTCTTCGGCTCGCTGACGAGGAACTCGGCCATCGGCCGGAACACCTTCGATTCGATGGTGTTGCGGTCCTCGGCGGACAGCACGTCACGGATCGCGTCATAGCCCTGGATGGCGTTGACCAGCCATACCGAATCGTTGAGCACCTGCCAGAACACGCGGCCGGGAATCTGGCCGCGACCCTCCGGGTGCGGGCCCAGCGTGGGGTAAAGCTGGGCGTACTGCAGCAGCATGTCGCGCGCGTAGTCCACGTAGGCCCTGTCGCCGGTCAACCGGTACAGCGTGCCCGCCGCCAACAGTGCCTGGTAGTTGCGCTTGTGCTGTTCATGGGTGCGCCCGCCGCCCTTGTCCCTGGGCACCGGCACGTCGATGCCGGCCTTCATCATCTTCTTCAGTGTTGCCTCGGTGCGCGCCTGCTCCTTGGCGAACCACGGGTAGCGGCGGCCTTCGCTGGCCATCTGCTGCCACTGCGCAGCGGTGACCAGCACCGGCGCGGTGTCGGCCTGCCGCGCGGCGGCAGCGGGCGCTGCGGACAGCGACGCGGTCGGCAGCAGGGCGCAGGGGGCGGCCAGGGCCAGGGAAACGAACAGCGGCTGCAACCTCATCGATCAACTCCATTGCGGGTGCGTGACAGGGCAACTTCGCCCACCTTGGGATACCAGTCGACGCCGGTCGCCTCGCGCGCGGTCATCGCCAGGGCAGGATCGGCGCCCACGGCGGGCAGGGCAGGCGTGGCCACCCACAATCCGCTGGCAGCCTGCTGCAGGCTGACGCCACGGCCCTCTACGCCACCCGGGAACACGGTGCTGGCTGCCGGCGACTGCACGTTGCCGCTGAAGTCGATGCCGGCCAGCGAACTGGCGGCATTCGGCGGGTTCCTGCTGCTGCGGTTGACGATCAGGTTGCCGGTGAAGCGGCTGCTGCTGGCGGCGACCAGGATGCCTTTGGCTTCATCGTGGCCGACGCCGAAACTGATCTTCGCCACGTCCACGAAGGTGTTGCGATTGATCGTGGCATTCACCACCGGCGCATAGCCGGACAGCGGAGGACTGGCCTGCGCATCCATCACCGCCAGTGCCGAGCGGTTGCTGGACCCGGCCAGCCGCTCGAAGTAGTTGTTGCTGACGGTCTGGTCGGCGTTGATGATGCGTACGCCGCCGGTGCCGGCCTTGTCATCGCCGAGGAAGACGTTGTCGATCACCCGGTTGCCGTTGCCATGGCGCAGGGTCAACGCGCCGGCCGAACGGTAGAACACGTTGCCGCGGTAGGTGTTGCCGCCGGACTTGTTGCTGATGATCTCAGTCTCGCCGTCGCAGCCTTCGAACCAGTTGTTCTCCACCGTGCTGTTGGAATCGCTCAGTGAGCTGTCGCTGGTGCCGACGCGGATCGTTTCGCCCCCGTTGACGCCCAGCGCCGGGCGCGGCCCGAACCAGTTGTGGTCGATACGGTGCTGGTTGTCCAGGCCCTGGGTGGCATCGCGCACCACCACCACGGTCGGCCCAGCGTTGGTCTTGCCGCGCAACTGGCTGTGATCCAACCGGTTGTTGCTGCCATACAGCGATACCCAGTAGTCCTGGTCGCTGGCATCCGGGTTGGTGTAGTCATCGATCACCAGGCCGGTGACGCGGCTGTTGCTGGCGACTGCCTTGCTCGACTCGCGGAACGCCACCACCGCATCACCCGGCGCATAGCCGTTGCGGAACACCAGGTTGGACACCTGCAGGTAGTTCCCGGCCAGGCGCAGGTCCGAGCGTCCGCTGAGGACGACCTTGCCGGCGGTCTGCGCGCGCAGCACGATCGGTGCGGCTGCCGTGCCCTGACCCTTAAGCAGCAGCCGGGCATCGGTCCAGGTGCCGTCAGCCAGCACGATCTCATCGCCAGGCTGCAGCGCCGAGGCGGCGCTAGTGAACTCCGCGACATCGTGGACGAGCCAGCTGGCTGCACTTGCTGCTGAAGTGGTCAGGCACATTGCCAGACCAGTGGTCAGGCAAAACAGCCATGAATCATTGGATCGGTGACGCGCGAGCGAGTGAATGCGCATGAAATCCTTCCAGGGACGGCCGGGCTGTCGTTTCAGGGTGGGCCTGCATACCACTTTCGGGTCTGTTGTAAGCCAGCTTTCGCGCAAAGTCATGCTGCATGAGCACATTAAATTGCGATCAAGTGGTATGGATCAAAGGCATTTGAACAATCGCATACCAATTGGTTGACATTTTCATGTCGCCGTGCCGAAGCTGCGTCCCACGCCTGGCATGCAGGCGATCGTTTGGGAGGAGGAAACCATGCGGCGACCCGCCGGAGCAGTGCACAGCATCTCGTTGTCCCCCACACCCCTGATGGTGGCGCTGCTCGCCGTGCTGGCGGGGCTGCCCACGGCCCAGGCGCAATCCGGCAAGGACGCGGCAGGGCAGGATCCCACCACGCTGGACCAGGTGCAGGTCACCGGCATCCGCGAATCGATGCAGAGTTCGATCAACAAGAAGCGCGATGACACGGTCATTGCCGACGTGCTCTCGGCCGATGACATCGGCGACCTGCCGGCGCCTTCGCTGGCCGATGCGATCGAGACCCTGACCGGCGCCGCTTCGACCCGCGACAAGACCGGCGCCTCGGAAATCTCCATCCGTGGCCTGGGTGCCTTCCTCAGCAGCACCAACTTCAATGGCCGCGAGATCACCAACGGCAGCGGCGACCGCTCGGTGAACTTCAACATGTTCCCCGCCGAGCTGATCAATACGGTGGCCATCTACAAGACCCAGCGCGCCGACATCATCGAAGGCGGCGTGGCTGGCACCATCGGCCTGGAAACAGTGCGCCCACTGGAGTACGGCAAGCGTGCGGCGCAGCTGGACCTGCGCGGCAGCTGGGCCGAGTATGACAAGAAGTACCGCGACGACGACGGCATCGGCTATCGCGGCACCGCCAGCTACATCGACCAGTTCGAGTTCGGCAACGGGCAGAAGCTGGGCATCTCGCTGGGCTTCCAGCGCCTGGACGGCACCGACCCGGAAGAGAGCATCACCAGCGGTTCCACCTGGTATGCCTGCGATGGCACGCAGAACGTGGGCAATGCCAACTGCAATGAAGTGTCCGCGCAGGCCATCGCCAACGGCGCGCCGTACTACCTGGTGCCAAGCAGCCGCATCTACCGGCTCAAGCAGGAGCGCAACGACCGGCAGAGCGAGTTCGCCGCATTGCAGTGGCGGCCCAATGACGTGGTTGAAGTGAACCTCGACTTCGAACACACCGAGCGCAACTGGTACGAGAACCGCAGCGACCTGAGCCTGTCCAACGCCCGCCGTGGCATCACCCGGCGCGAGGTGGACGAGGACGGCATCGTGCGCCACCTGCATGGCAGCACCTCGATTGATTCCACTTCAAACCGCTACTGGCGTGGCGAGGAGTACACCGGGGGTGGCCTGAACCTGATCCTGCGACCGACCCCGGCCTGGGAACTGTCCACCGATCTTTCGTACTCGCACACCAATCGCCTCGACAGCGAGCGCATGACCCGCCTTCGTGCCAACCAGCGCGACGTCAACAATGCCATCGTGCCGGGCATCAGCAGTGGTGCCACCGGCTACGTGGACTATGACTGGGACTGGCACGGCGAAGTGCCCAGTGTCGCGCTGGCGCCGAACTTCGACCCCAACAACTGGGACGCCTACACCGGCGCGGCGCGCGTCACCTCCAGCGCAACGGAGAACGACCACAGGATCAAGGCCGGCCGCTTCGATGCCAGCTTCATGCCGGAGTCCGGCTTCTTCACCCGTATCAAGGGTGGCGTGCGTGCCAGCCAGGCGGACTACCGCCTGCGCGACAACACCCTGGTAAGCGATTACGACCAGCGCGTGGCGGCCGACAAGGCGAAGATCATCGCCGCCAACCAGGCCTGCCGCGCGCCGTTCCCACAGGATGACTTCATGGATGCCGCCAGCGGCAACACGATCTCCTCGTGGGCGTACTTCGATCCGAACTGCCTGTACCAGTCGTTCCGTGGCAGCCTCGACAGTGGGTTGGATCCGGGTTTCCAGGATCCGAACAATGTCGATATCACCGAGAAGACACGCGCGCTCTATCTGATGGGGGAGTTCAGCAGCAGCCTGTTCGGCTTGCCGGTGACCGGCAACCTCGGCCTGCGCTGGGTCAAGACCGACGTTCGCTCCGAAGGCGTGCGTACCGGGCTGCGTATCGAGGACAATGGTGACGGCACGATCCGCCTGCAACCCACCGGTGCGTACAGCACGCAGGTGTTCAAGGCGGGCAACGACAAGCTGCTGCCCAGCCTCAACGCGGCCTTCGAACTGCGCCCGGACGTGTTGCTGCGGGTCGGTGCATACCGCGCGATGTCACGGCCGGACATCGCCGCGCTGGGTGCCGGGCGCACCATCAACGTGAGCAGTGATGCCACCTACGGCAATCTGGCCGACGCGCTGGATGACATCAGCGCCAGCGGCAACCCCGCCGCGCAGCCGCTGATGTCCTGGAACGGCGACCTGTCACTGGAGTGGTACCCGAACCCGGACACGATGCTGGCCGGCGCGGTGTACTGGAAGCAGTTCAACGGCGGCACCGCCACTGCGCTGGTGCCGGAGACCTACACCATCGACGGCCAGAGCGTGACCGTGCCGGTACGCCAGCAGGTAACCACCGACGAGGACAGCACGCTGACCGGCTTCGAGCTGACCGCCACCCATCGACTGTCGTACCTGCCCAAGCCGTTCGACGGACTGGGCTTCAAGGTCAGTTACAACTACGCCGATGCCGACTACCGGACCCAGGACTCGCGACTGGGCGAGCAGCTGGCCAGTGACGGCACGATCATTCCGGCGATCGTGCCGCCGGCGGGCCTCAGCGGCTTCTCGCGGCACGTCCTGTCCGGCTCGATCTACTGGGACGTCGGGCGCTTCAACATCCAGGCCATCGGCAAGTTCCGCTCGCACTACTACCAGGACTTCACCGGCAACACCGCACAGCAGAACCGCTACTACGATGACAACACCAGCGTGGACCTGCGCCTGCGCTACCGGGTGAACAAGCGGTTGTCGCTGTCGCTGGAGTTGATGAACCTGACCAACGAGCCGCGCGTGGCCTACCAGCCGCTTTATGGGAACTTCCGCGAAGTGGTGACCTACGGGCGGCGTGCGTATTTCGGTGTACGATACAAGTTCTGAACAGGGCGGCGCGGCCAGTGGTCGCGCCGTCGCTCCAACCGGACCCTTGCCGGCCGCGGTGGCAGGGCAGGGACCGGGAAGGAATCGCCAAGGGTCAGCCGCATGTCCGCCAACCGCCTTTACCAGACCATCGCTGCCAAGCTCCGCAAGCTGATCGAGGACGGCGAATTCCCGCCGGGCTCGCGGCTGCCGGGCGAGCGTGAACTGGCCGAACGGTTCGGTGTCAGCCGGGTCACCATCCGCGAAGCCGAGATCGCACTGGAAGCACAGGGCTGGATCGCGATCCGCATCGGTTCGGGCGTGCATGTAAAGCCGCGCCCGACGCCGGCGCCCGGCGGGCTGCCGGATGTCAGCGCCTTTGACCTCACCGCTGCCCGCGCGGTATTCGAGGCCGAGGCCGCCGCTTTGGCGGCAAGCAATCTGGATGATGCCGGCATTGCCGAGCTGCAGGCGCTGGCCGAAGCGCTGTGCCGTCGCGACCTGAGCGACGCGGAAGCCGGCGAGTACGACCGCCGTTTCCACCTGGCCATCGCACGGCTTTCCGGTAACCCGGTGGTGGAGTTCTTCGTGCAGCAGATCTGGCGCATGCGCAGCGAACTGCCGCGGGTAACCGAGGTCTATGCACGGGTCTGCCATGATGATGGCGCCAGCCGTGCCGACGAGCACATGGCGATCTTCGAAGCCCTGCGCGCGCGTGATCCGGTGGCCGCGCGCAATGCGATGCGCCATCACTTCCAGCGTCTGTTCGAGGCCATGCTGCAGGCGACCGAAAGCCAGGCGCTGGAGGAGATCCGCCGCCGCACGCAGCAGGACCGCGAACGGTTCATGGCCACGACGCGTATCTGAGTAACGGCGTTTCCAGGGCCGCCGGGGCGGGTCAGGACGCTGTGACGTGCGGGGAATCATCCTTGCCGGTGCCGACGAGCGCGAAGTAAGCTCTGCTTCGTCGACGAGGGGGACACCATGTACGCAAGGATCGCGGCAGCTGCGCTGCTGTGTATGACGGCCCTGCCTGCGTCGAGCGCCAACCGCGGCTCGACGGTGATGGAGGACTACGCGGCGGCGCTGAATGCCCGCGGGCAGATTCTGCAGTTGGATACCGGTGATATGTTCGGGGAGAGGATCGGGCTGTTTACCGGCTCGGTGGAATTTCTGCAGACCGACGTCGACCTGCCGGGCAACAGTGCGCTGGAGGTGGGCATCAAGCGGCGCTTGGTGGCAGGTGCACAGGGCCGGCAGGGATTGGGCATGTTCGGGGTGTGGGACCTGGCCCTGCCCAGGGTGCATGGAACGTTCAGCACCCAGGGGGGATGGAAGAATTACGTGGTGGCCGAGCCGCTCAACCGCTGTTCGAAGTTCACCCCGCCTCCAACCGAGATCGTCACGGTGAAGGCACAGACGCCGACAGGGCCGGGGACATTCACCGAGTACTTCAACTCCGACGAGTTCTGGCATGGAACGCAGCTCTACCTGCCAGAGACCGGTGACGAGGATCTACTCGCGCAAAGCAGCGAATGGCCGGTGCCGAGTACAGGCCATGCGTACCCGATGCGAACCAAGAGCGGCAATGTCATCCGCTGCGTCGCCATGGACGATGGGGCAGGCGAGGGCTTCGAAGTCACGACGCCTGCCGGTATCACCTATACGCTCAATCATATGGCCAGCCTTGGTAGCGGACCGCCATTGATCAAGAAGGGATACTCGCGGGGAAACTTCGGCTCGGTTACGGAGTTCGAGTTCGTTCTTTTCCGGCAGGAGTTCCATATTCTTCCGACCAGTGCCCGAGACCGGTTTGGAAATTCGGTGACCTACACGTGGGATCCGGCAAATCCACGGCAGTTGCTGCGCATCGCAGCCAACGATGGCCGCACCGTCGATCTCGAATGGACGGCTGGATCGCCCAGCACGCTGCCAAGCGAAGTGAGCGCGGTCCGTGCGGGTGGGAGGACGTGGACCTACGGTACCGTGGTGGGTGGCTACAAGGTCACCTTCCCGGACCAGTCCTACTGGCAGACTACGGGGTTCAACGTAGGCACCATGGGTGCCGGTGCCGTTCCCGCAGAGCGGGGTTTCTGCCGGAATCCGGGTGTGGTGACCTACGGCCATTCCGGTTCGATCCGCCATCCCAGTGGTGCAGTGGCGAAGTATCGCTTCGAGCCGACGCTGCATGGCCGCTCGTGGGCGCGTTATGGCTGCAATATGCCCGACAGCACCGGTAGCGGGTTCCTCGACTCGATCGAATACACGCCCGCCAGGTACTACACGTGGTCGCTGGTTTCCAGGACAGTCACCGGGCCGGGCATCGACCAGCCTTATACGTGGGCCTACAGTTACGGCCCGGCCAACGGGTGCTATGCCGACGGCAGCAAGGAACTGTGCCAGGCGAATTCGCCGGCCACGAAGTGGGTGGACGTCAAGGATGCAGAGGGTGTCACCACCCGGCACACCTTTGGCAATCGATTCAATGTGGACGAAGGCTATCTGCTTTCCTCGGTCCAGCCGGGCCGCGCCACCACCCTCAGCTATCAGCTTGACGCTTCCGGCAGCTATCCGGCATTGGCCGGGCGACCGGCATATCAGCGTGCCAGCGGAATCATCGCAGCCAAGCAGATACCGTTGTTGCAGAAGGTCATCGAACAGGATGGCGTACGCTACATCTGGAAGGTCAATACGTTCGACAGCATGGCACGACCTGTGTCCATCACTGAAGCCAGCCAGCCCGTGCAGTAGGCGTACGATGTGGCAGGACAGGGGCCGCAACGCGGGCAGTGGCACGTGCTGGATCGCCCCGCCGCGCCCTGTTCGCCCTGGAAAAGGGAGCAGCAAGAACGAAGGCACTACACCGCCGGAACCGAGATCCTCTGCAGATCCAGTCTGGCCCTGGCCCACCCGCGTTGTCGATGCCTGGCCCGTGACCCCGCACCGACTCATTCCAGGAATCCCGCATGTCCGACAACCCTCCACCGCTGAACATCCTGGCGTTTGCCGGCAGCCTGCGCAGCAACAGTTACAACCGGCGCCTGGTCAGGGCTGCAGCAGGCGCCGCGCCTGCGGGCCTGCTGCTGACCGTGCATGACACCATCGCCGATATTCCGCTGTTCGACGAAGACCTGGAAGCCGCCGACCCGGCCGGCCCTGCCGGGGTCAAGCGCCTGCGCGCGGCCATTACGGCCGCTGACGGCGTGCTGATCGCCACGCCGGAGTACAGCCAGTCACTGCCCGGCGTACTCAAGAACACGCTCGATTGGCTGTCCCGCGACGATGCCGAGTACCGCACGGTCCTTTCGGCCAAGCCGGTGGCGATCATCGGCGCTACGCCGGGTCACTGGGGCACCAAACTGGCACAGTCGCAGCTGCGCCATACACTGACCGCCATGGGCGCATTGACCATGGCCTCGCCACAGCTCTATGTGGCGGAAGCAGCGGCCGCCTACGACGATGACGCGGAAGATTTCGACGCGGCGACGCGCAAGCGCCTGCAGCGCTTCCTGGAGGGATTCCAGAGCTGGGTCCAGCTGCTGCAGGGTGGGGCGTCGCGCGCTTGAGCGGTGCCGGCAGAGGCCGTCATCGCCCGCCGGTGCCAAGGACTGGATCATGCAGCCCGCGCAGCTTCTTCTTGTTGATCTTGCCCACGCTGGTCCGCTCGATTGCATCCACGAAGCTCACGCGCTCCGGGATCGCATAGCGTGAGATGTCTCCGGAACGGCTGCGCGCCGCGACCAGTTCGATGATCTCCGCTTCGGCCACATGGCTTCCCGGCTTCCTGACCACCAGTGGCAATGGCCGCTCGCCCCATTTCGTGTCGGCGATACCGATCACCGCGACCTCGCTGACCGCCGGGTGCAGTGCGATGATGTCTTCCAGCGCGAGCGAGGAGATCCATTCGCCCCCGGTCTTGATCACGTCCTTGATGCGGTCGCTGACACGCAGGTAGCCAGCTTCGTCGATGTTGCCGATGTCGCCGGTGTGCAGGTAGCCGCCCGCCCACAGCGTTGCCGAAGCCTCGGGATCGTGCAGGTAGCCCTGGGTCAGCCAGGGGGCGCGCGCCACCACTTCACCGGTGGCGATGCCATCATGGGCGACATCGCCCATGTCCGGGTCGACGATGCGCAGGTCCACCAGCGGCACCGGAATGCCGGCCTTGGTGCGCAGTGACAGCACCTCGTCGGCATCGGTCACGCTGTCCACGTCGATCTGGGCGATGGTGAGCAGAGGGCAGGTCTCGGACATGCCATAGCCGCCGAAGATGTCGATGCCCCGCGCCAGTGCGCGCTGCGCCAGGGCACGGGGCAGGGCGGCACCACCGATGATCACCTTCCAGCCCTCCAGGTCGGTCTGCGCCGCGTCCGGGTGCTCCAGCAGCATGTGCAGGATGGTTGGCACGCAGTGCGAGAAGGTCACCTTTTCGCGGGCGATCAACGCCAGCAGTTTCGCAGGCAGGTAGCGCCCCGGATAGACCTGCCTGATGCCCATCGCGGTAGCCACGTAGGGTAGGCCCCACGCGTGCACATGGAACATCGGGGTGATGGGCATGTAGACATCGTCACGATGCAGGCGGCCCTGGCGGGGTGCGCCGCCGAGCGCGGCCATCGCCGCCAGCGAATGCAGCACCAGCTGCCGGTGGCTGAAATAGACCCCCTTGGGCAATCCGGTGGTTCCGGTGGTGTAGAACACCGTGGCACGGGCATTCTCGTCGAAGTCCGGGAAGCGGACGACCGGCGTGGCACCGCGCAACCCCGCTTCGTACTCGGTGGCGAAGCCAGGCGGCAGCGGGCCACCGGCATCGTCCAGCAGGATGCGCGTGCGCAGGTCCGGCAGCTGCTCGTCGATGGCGTCCAGCAGCGGCAGGAACTCGCGGTTGGCCAGGATCACCCGCGCGCCGCTGTGGTTCAGCGTGTACGCGATCTGCTCGGGGGCCAGGCGCACATTCACCATCATCAGCACCGCACCGATCATCGGAACCGCGAAGTAGGCCTCCAGGTAGCGGTTGCTGTCCCAGTCCATCACCGCCACCGTGTCGCCGTGGCCGACGCCCAACGAGGTCAACAGGCCGGCCAGCTGGCCGATGCGCGCCTGCAGGGTGCGGTAATCGAATCGGACCCTATCGCCATAGACGACTTCCTGTTCAGGACTCACCGCCAGCGGCATCAGCAGCAGCTGCTTGATCAGCAGTGGATAGGCATGGGCATCGGGAGTGGGGGCGGATGACATGGCATTTCCTCGTGGGCGGCGTTGCGGTCGCCGGCCTTCTCCGCACCACACTATCAAGCCCTTCCTGCTGTACCAGCGTACCTAGGTACCTGTTCCCGCGCGCAGCCGATTTGATAATCTCGCCAGGACATGCCAACCCTGCTCATCGCCGATGATCACCCCTTGTTCCGTGCGGCACTGCATCGCGCGGCGGAAGAGGCGGTCGCCGATCTGCAGATCAGCGAGGCGGATTCACTGGACGGCGTGCTGGAGGCGATCGAGAACCAGTCGATCGACCTGATGCTGCTGGACCTGCACATGCCGGGCAACCATGGGCTGGCCGGGCTGGCGACCATCCGTGCGCTGCAGCCGGGCCTGGCGATCATCATCGTCTCCGCCAACGAGGAGCCGCAGGTGATCCGGCGCGCCATCGACCTCGGCGCCGCGGGCTACCTGCCCAAGAGCTCGGGTTTGAACGAGCTGCAGTCCGCGCTGCAGTCCGTGCTGGAGGGCGAACGCTGGATCCCGGCGCTGCTGCGCGAGCCGGTGGCGCGGGTAGCGCCGTTCAGCAGGGATGCCGACCTCGCCGCGCGCCTGGCCAGCCTGTCCGCACATCAATACAAAGTGCTGGGGCTGGTGGCCGAGGGCCTGCTCAACAAGCAGATTGCCGACCGGCTGGGCGTACAGCTGCGCACGGTCAAGGCGCACATGACACGCATCATGGAGCGGCTGGGCGTGCGCAACCGTGCGCAGGCCATCCGCGTGCTGCACGAAATGGGGTTGGCCGATCCGTCCCGGCTGATCGAAGAGCTGCCCGAGCCCTGAACGGTCAGCGCGTGGCAGTGGCCGCCAGCAGGTGGTTGATCGCCCAGCGCAACGCCAACGGCTTGAACGGCTTGTTGAGCAGGGATAGCCCAGCGCCGCGCACCGCCTCGCGTGTATCGCTGCCGGTATCCGCACTGAGGATTACCGTCGGCCGCGGTCCATGCATGTCCGCCAGCCGCTGCGACAGCGCAACACCGGTATCGCCGTCATCCAGGTGATAGTCGAACAGCCACAGCGCCGCCTCGTGCGCTGAGGCCCCGATGGCATCGGCGCTGCCTGCCGCGATGACGTCGCAGCCCCAGGAAAGCAGCAGTTGCCGCATCGCCTCCAGCGCGTCCGGGTCGTTGTCCACTGCCAGTACGCGGATACCCTTGAGGGCGTTGCTGCCACCCGCCGGTGCCGAACTGCGCGGGGCCACAGGCGGTGCTGCGCGTTGCACGCTGATCGAGAAGGCCGAGCCGTGCCCGGGCACGCTGCGCAGGTGCAAGGGTGCATGCAGCAGATCGGCGATGCGGTGGGCGATGGTCAAGCCCAGTCCCAGTCCCTGGCCGTTGCTGCGATCGACCCGGTGGAACTCCTCGAACACCACCGCCTGCTGCTCCTGAGCAATGCCGGGGCCAGTGTCATGCACGCCGATCATCAGTGCCTGCCCCTGGCGGCGCACACCCAGCAACACACCGCCATGGCGGGTGTAGCGGATGGCATTGGCCAGGAAGTTCTGCAGCACCCGGCGCAGCAGCAGGGGATCGCTATGGACCCAGGCCTGGCTCCGCACATGGCGGAACTGCAGGCCGCGCGCCGCCGCCAGCACCGCGAACTCCTGCGCGAGCGGATCCAGCACCGTCGACAGCGCGAACGGGCGTGGATCGGCCACCAACCCACCGGCTTCCAGTCGCGAAATATCGAGCAGGCCGGACAGCAGGTCATCGGTGGAATCCAGTGCGCCGCGGATCTGCCGCAGGAAACTGTCGAGGAACTCGGATTCGATGTGCTGCGACATCGCCTCGGTCAGCAGCTGGGCCGCATGCAGGGGCTGGATGAGGTCATGGCCGACCGCCGTCAGGAAGCGGGTTTTCGCCGCGTTCGCGCGCTCGGCCTCCTGGACCGCCTGCTGCAGCCTCGCGGTGCGGTCCTGTACGCGGCGTTCCAGCGTTTCATTGCTGCGCTTGAGCGCATCCTCCGCGCGGCGGAACGCCGTGACATCGGTGAAGGTGGCCACGTAGCCACCGCCCGGCATCGGGTTGCCGCGGATCTCGACGATGGTGTCATCGGGAAATATCCGTTCCGACAGGTGCGGCGTGCCACGGCGCATGTGCGCGACGCGGCGCTGCAACGCCCTGGTGGGCGTGTCGCCGGGGCCATCGCCGATCTTCAGCTGCCCCAGTGCCCACGCCGTGAGGTTGACCACCGGCTGCCCGACCTGCAGCAGCTCCGGCGGGAACTTGAACAGCGCGGCGTAGCGGCTGTTCCAGGCCACCAGCTGCAGCTGCGCATCGACCACGCTGATGCCCTGGCTCATGTTCTCCAGCGCGGCTTCGAGCAGTCGCTGGTTGAAGCGCAGCACCTGGGTAGCTTCGCCGACGGCGCGGGTCACCGCATCCAGCGGCGCGGCGCCGCCCTCGCGTGCGGCTTCGACCAGCAGCCGTGCCATGCCTGCGCCCACCACGGCCGTCAGCTCACGCTCGACGGCGGTGACCCGGTCGTCATCCAGCATCTGCCCGGCGTGGCCCTCGAGCAGCTGGCGCGCACGCTCCTGGCCAAGGAAGCGTCCGGCGGTCCTGCGCAGGGACGCCGCAGCCACCGCATCCCGCCTCCGCGGCAATGACGGACGCACGGCCCGCGACACCAGGGCCACGGTCAGCAGGTTGACCGCCAGGCTGGCCCCCATGCTGATGGCGATATGCCCCGGCTGCACGCGCAGCGAGACCACCGCCAACCAGTGCAGCCCGTCGGCGCTGACCGACGGCGTCGCGGCCGGGATCACCATCGGCAGCAGTACCAGCCACAGCCAGGCCAATGAGCCCAGCACGATGCCGGCTATGATGGCCGCGGAGGGCGTACGTGGGCGATACACCGCCAGCAGCACAGCCGGTGCCAGCTGCGAGAGGGCGGTGAAGGACATCAGGCCGAAATCGCTGAGTGCCTCGGTGTCGCTCATCGCGCGGCTGTACAGCCACGACATCAGGAACACGGCGAGGATGCCGGCACGGCGGAACGCCAGCACGCGCGGGCGCAGATCGGCATTGGCCACGCCGCCCCCGATGCCACCGAGCAGGCGCGAACCGAATCCATGGTTGCCCAGCATGATCGACAGCGTCAGCCCGGACAGGATCATCATGCCGGTGGCCGCGCTCAGGCTGCCCAGATAGGCCAGCAGCGCCAACAGATGATGGCCGCCGGCCTGCGGCAGCGCCAGCACGTACAGGTCAGGCGATACCGAGGCCGGCAGCTGCGCGGCGCCGGCCAATGCCATCGGCACCGACGGCAGGCCGATCAGCAGCAGGTAGACCGGGAACATCCAGCGTGCCGTCTTCAGGTCCGATGTCTGGCGAAGCTCGACCACGCCAACATGGAACTGGTGCGGCAGGGTGAACGCGGAGATCGCCCCCAGCGCGACCATGGTGAGATAGTCCGGCACGATGGCCGGTGGTGGCAGCTGCGCCATCTTCTCCAGCAGCGGTGTGCCGGCCTTGTGTACGGACAACGCCGCATACAGGCCAATGGCCAGCAGCGCCACCAGCTTCAATACGGACTCCAGGCCCAGCGCGACCACGATGCCGCGGTTGGGCTCGGTGGCCGAGGCCTTGCGTGCACCGAACAGCAGGGTGAACGCGGCCATCGTCAGCGCGAACCAGAACGACATGTCCAGCTGCGCACCGGCAGGCGCGAACCCATCACCCAGCAGGGTGCCCAGCCCCTGGCTGACGGCTTTCAGCTGCAGTGCGATGTACGGAATGATGCCGAACAGCGCCACCAGGGTGATGGTGAAGCCGAGGCCGCGATCGGCACGCAGTCGTGCAACGACCAGATCGGCGATGGTGGCACTGTTGTGCTGCTTGGCCAGCCGCCCGAGGCGGCGCAGGAACGGCAGGCCGAACGCGAAGATCAGCGCCATGCCGGCCAGGGTGGGTGGAATGGGGAAACCCCATTGCCGCCCCTGCGAGGCCGCACCGTAGTAGGTCCACGCGGTGCAGTGCACGGCCAGCGACAGTGCATAGATGAGCGGCCATGCCTTCGAAAGCCGGTGCCCCCGGCGCTCGCCCCACAGCGCCACGCCAAACAGCAGTGCGGTCCATGCAATGCAGGCGAAGAGGACGATGGAGGGCGTCAACATCGCTCCAGTGTAGGGAGAGAATCGGGCGGGGTGGTGCTAGGGCGTGATCACGATCAGTGACAGCTGCTCAGCGACCAGTGCCAGCTCGCCATCGGCGACCCGCTCGACGGCCTTGCGCTGGATCAGCAGCCACTGGCCGGGCTGGCGCGCATCCAGTGACACCAGCTGCGAGCGTACCCGCACCTCGGACCCGCTCGGCACTGGCGCCAGGAAGCGGACCTTGTTCAAGCCGTAGTTGAGCACATGGGCGATGCCGGGGAAGCCGGCCAGGGCAGCCACATCGTCCTCCACCGTCAGCGAGAGCAGCAGGAAGCCGTGTGCGATGGTACGCCCGCCCGGCATCTGCGCCTGTGCCCGCGCTGGATCGACATGGATCCAGTTGTGGTCGCCGGTCGCGTCGGCAAAGGCATCGATGCGCGCCTGGTCCAGGCAGGTCACGCCACTCAGCCGCTCACTGGCGGCCCACTGCTGCACCGCCTGCAGGGCGGGAGGCCGGTCGCTGTCCGCACTCACACCACACGCTCCAGCAAGGCAAGGATCGCGTCACGCGCCTCTGGTTCGGACAGCATCGGAGCGTGGCCGACATCGGGCACTTCCACCAGACGGGCACTTTCCGAGGTGGCCGCCATCTGCCGCGCCACATCGGCCGGCAGGATGTCGGACAGCGCACCGCGTACCACCAGCACCGGCACCCGGGCGGTCAGCCCGCGAACCGCACGCCACAGCAGGGGACGCAACAGCCACAGCAGCCATGGCCGGGTGGTTCGGATCACTGCCGGGTCGTAGTCCAGTTCCAGCAGGCCATCGCTGCGCGGGCGGAAGGTGCGCACCGCCATCTGCCGCCAGTCGTCGGCGCTGAAGCGAGGGAACGCAGCCTTGCCGATGGATTCCACGTAGGCCGTGGCCTGCACCAGGTCCATCGGCGGTACCGGCTTGCCGGCGTACTTGCCGATCCGTGCCAGCGCCTCACGCGGCACCCTGGGGCCGGCATCGTTGAGCACCGCGCCCGCGACCCGCTCGGGCGCGCGCGAAGCGAGGGTGATGGTCACCAGCACGCCCAGTGAGGTGCCGACGAACACCGCCTTGTCGATGTTCTGCGCGCGCAGCAGCGCGACCATGTCATCTGCGTAGGTGCGCGGGTTGTAGCTGGACGGATCGTGCGCACGTTCTGAACCGGCGCGGCCACGCAGGTCGACGGCGATCACGCGCCATCCCTCGGCGGTGAGTGTTTCGGCCAGTGCATCGAAATCGGCACCATTGCGGGTCAGGCCGGGAATGCAGACCACGGTGCCGCGGGGCGCCTGCCGGGCATCCGCTGCATGGTCGCGCGCGTGCAGGCGCAGGCCATCGTCGCTGTTCCAGTACAGGTCGTCGTAAGACTGCGTCATGCAGAAGCTTCCTGAAGATCGTAACGGATGCGCTAGAAATCGTAACGGACGCTGAGGCTATATTGGCGCGGCGGACCATAGAAGCCAATCAGCGTGCCGACTGCAGGAATGTTGTAGCCAGTAGTGCGGTATTCCTTGTCGGCCAGGTTGGTGCCCTGCAACGAGAAGGTCCACGCATCATCCAGGCGCCAGATGACGCCGGCGTTGACCAGCCCGTAACCCTGCTGGCGGATCACCGGGCTGAGGTCGGTGGTCGGCCACACTTCGCTCTGGTAGCTGTAGCTCACGCGTGCCGACAGGTTGCTGCCGTTGGCCAGGTCGGTGCGGTATTCCACGTTGAACGCACCGGAGATATCCGGGGCATTGGTGAACTTCATCTGCCTGGCCACGTTGATGCCGCGGTCCATGTACTCGTCGTATCTGGTATCCAGCCACGCCAAGTTGCCGGAAATCAGCCAGTGCTGGCTGGGCAGGTACTGATACTCGACTTCCAGGCCTTTGACGGTACCGGCGCCGGCATTGGTGAAATCACCGAAGAAGGAATCATCGATGCCATCGCCATTGGTATCCAGGCCGGTGAACACCGACAGCTGGATGTCCTTGTACTTGTTGTAGAACGCTGACAGGTTCAGGAACAGGCGCTGGTCGAGGAAGGCCATCTTGCTGCCGACCTCATAGCTGTCCACGGTCTCGTCATCGAACGGCTCCGCCGAGCGCGGTACCGCCACCGCGTTGGCGCGGATGTTGTAGCCGCCGGACTTGAAGCCACGCGTCGCCAGGCCATAGACCATGATGTCCGGAGTGATCTGGTAGTCCAGCGAGACCTTGGGCGAGACGTTCCTGAAATTGGTCTTCTTGTCGAAATCGGCGGTCACCGCCACCGGCCGGCTGAAGCCCGGGTCGGCGTAGAGGCGGTTGAGCACGATCGCGCGCTTGTCCTCGTCGGTGTAGCGGGCGCCGACATCGAGCTTCAGTCTGCTGGTCAGGTCGAAGGTCCAGTCCGCATACAGCGCGATGCTGTCGGTCAGCACCTTGCCCTGGTTGTCGGCGAACTGGGCACTGAAGTAGTTGTTCTGGATCTGCCCGCCAGCCTCGCCACTGAACTGGTACAGGCCGACCACACCGCGCACCCGGCCGCCGGCATCGTAGTTCAACTGCACTTCGTTGCTGACCTGGTCGTCGTGGTAGGTGCCACCCACGTCGGCGAGCTTGACCGGGGCGGTATCGAAGTCGATGTTGGCCTCGCTGTCCGATTCACGCTTGGCGACCACGTATTTCAGCGCGATGTCTTCGTTCGGCCGCCAGTTCACCGTGGCCGAGGCGCCCTTGCTCTCCACGTTGTTGAGGTTGCGCATGCCCGAGCGGATGTCATAGCGGCTGTCCATCGGCGGGTAGGCGCGCAGGAACGGATTGGGTGCCAGCATCTTCGAGCCGCGCATGCCGGACTGATCGTCGATCCAGTCCAGTGCGAACTGCACGTCGAAGTCGTCGCCCGCATACGCGCCCAGGTTCAGGCGTGCCGCGTTGATCTGCTTGTCACTGACCGGCTGGCCGTTGAAAGTGTTCTCGCCAAACCCGTCGTGGTTCATGCTGGCCACCGCCACGCGGGCGCGCAGGCCGCTGTCAGCACCGCCGATCGGACCGCCGATGGCTGCCTTGGCATCCAACTGGCTGTAGTTGCCCACGGTGACCTGGGCGAAGCCCTCGGTCTGGGTCGGCAGGCCGCGCGAGATGTACTTGATCGCGCCGCCGATGGTGTTCTTGCCGTAGAGCGTGCCCTGCGGGCCGCGCAGCACCTCGATGCGCGAGACATCGAACACATCCAGCAGCGCACCCTGCGGGCGCGCGATGTAGACGTCATCCAGGTAGATGCCCACGCCCGGATCGGCGCCCCAGGTGGGGTCGGACTGGCCGATGCCACGGATGTAGGCGGTGACCGTGCTGCTGGCACCGCGGGCGGCGTAGATGGTCAGGTTGGGCACCTGCGCATCCAGGTCGCTGATGTCCTGGACATTCATCTTGTCCAGCGCTTCGGAGGTAAATGCGGTAACCGCTACCGGGACCTCCTGCAGGGTTTCCTCGCGCTTGCGCGCGGTGACCTTGATGCTGTCCAGGTTGGTGGGTGATGCAGTCCTGGCCGCCGTCGGCGTGGCCTGGGGCGTTTCCTGTGCCAGTACCGGCCCGGAGGCCAGCAATGCGCCGATCATGAGACTCAGGCAATTCCGTTTCATTCGGTCCTCCCCCAGGCAGCTGCTTGCAGATGGCCCATTGCCATCCTGCAGCCAAGGCTAGCGGTGTCATCACGCAGCGGCGAGTGGACCTAGGTCCAGTCGGCAGCGGCCGCTGGATGCGGATACTGGGCGCGCCCCCAGCCGGAAGCGCGTCCCGGTACCACTTCATCCACGACTCACGCATGAGGATCTGGCCATGAAATCCGGAATCGATTCGATCAAGGTTGTACTGCTGGTGCTGTGCAGTTGGCTGGCGATGGCGGGCAGTGCCCTTGCCGCAGGCCCGGCCGGGCATTGGGACATTGGCCTGTACGGCAATCTGTTCGGCGCCCGCGAGTACCAGGTGTGGGTGCCGGCGGGCTACGACGACCAGCAGCCGCTACCGTTGCTGCTGGTGCTGCACGGCTGCGTCAACGGGCCCAACCTGATGGGGGAGGCGTCAGGCTTCAATGATGTGGCCGACACCGAAGGGTTCATCGTGGTCTACCCCCGGCAGAACGTCACCTCCAATCCGGCCCGCTGCTGGAACTGGCAGCTGCCGATCAACCAGGCCCGCGACAGCGGCGAAGCGTCGATCCTGGCCGGCATCGTGGACAAGGTGAAAGCGGACTACAGCGTGGATCCGCGCCGGGTCTATGTCACCGGCATTTCGGCAGGTGGTGCGATGACCTCGATCATGCTGGCCTGCTATTCGGATGTGTTCGCTGCCGGCGCCATCCACTCCGGTGGCATGTTCAAGGGCGCGACCACGATTTCCGGCAGCGCCTACGCACTGCTGGCCGGCAGCATCTATTCGCCGGACAGCAATGGCCGCCTGGCGTGGCAGTGCTCGGGTTCGCCGTCGCCGCGACCGCTGCCGGTGCTGGTGTTCCATGGCAGCGCCGATCTCACCGTCAATCCGGTGAACGGCCAGCAGGCCGTGCGCCAGTTCCTGCAGACCAATGACCTGGCCGACGACGGCCTGGACAACGACTCGGTGAAATACGTGCCGACCAGCACCTATCACGGACAGGTGCCGGGCGGCCGCGGGTATACCGTCGACACCTACGCCTACGGTGGCAGGACGCTGGTCCAGCACTACGTGGTGCAGGGCATGGGGCATGCCTGGAGCGGCAGCCAGTCGGGCCTGCCATTCACCGACCCGAAGGGGCCGGACGCCACGCTGATCACCTGGTTGTTCCTGAAGGACTACCAGCGCTGACGGGGGGCAGGGGGCCTTCCAGGGAGGGGCGCGACCGGAGGTGCCGGATGGCACCTTCAGCCGCTCATGGCAATCGATTATCGTGAGCGCCCGTTCCCACGACCTTCAAGCGCCGGCGCATGGAATCCATGTCAACGACTGCCCGAAACCGGCAATGGCTCAATGCCGTCGTGCTATCCGCAGTGCTCCTTGCCGTCGGCTGCGAGGGCAGGAAGGCACCGCCGAACGATGTGGGGGCGGCGGTCGACGAGGCGGCCCATGCCCTGATCGAACAGCCTTTGCTGCACTCGGCCTCCATCGGCGTGGTGTACCGGGGCAAGACCTTCATCCGTCACCGCGGCGAGATGGTAGCCGGCAAGCCCGATGTTCCGACCGACGCAACGCTGTATGAGATCGGCTCGCTGAGCAAGACCCTGGCGGGCACGTTGATGGCCCGTGCGGTGCTTGAGGGCAGGGTGGGCCTGGAGGATGACGTTCGCAGCTACCTGCAGGGCGACTATCCGAACCTGCAGTACCAGGGCCATCCCATACGGGTCCGTCACCTGCTGTCACACACCAGTGGCCTGCCGAACATGCTGCCGGAGCGGGCGAACACCGTGTTGGAGGACTTCACCGATCACCGCGTGCCCGGTGAACTCAGTGCCCTCTATGCGCATTACGGCAAGCCGGATTTCCTGCGGGATCTGCACGCCGTGCGGATCCCACGGATGCCCGGGAAAGAGTACGCCTACTCCAGTGCCGGGACGGAGCTGACGGCCCACATTCTGGAAGGCGTCTACAAGACCGACTACGCGTCATTGCTGGATGGCTTCTTCAGCGACGCCGCAGCAATGACCAGCATCGGGATCAAGCTGGGGAATGCGGAAAAAGACCGTCTTGCCATCGGCTACCACAGCGACAATCCGGTGCCGACCTCGCCGATGCCACAGTTGCCATGGGGCGCTTCCGGCAACGTCAAGGCAACAGTGCCCGACATGGTGAAATACCTTCAGTTCCAGCTGGCCAACGGCCCGGTGGTGCAGGAATCGCATCGCACTCTGGCCAGATTCGACGACGAGTTCAGCATCGGCTATTTCTGGAACATCGTCGCTGGCGATCGCCAGAAGGGTGTCTATTACGCCCACCACGGTGGCGTTCCACGCTCGCAGTGCTACATCTACATCATGCCGGAGCACGATCTGGGCATCTTCGTGATCACCAACCAGAGCGGCGACCGGACCGCGCGTGCCATGGAGGCGGCGATCGATACCCTGGTCGGGAGAATCGCGGCGCGTTGAACCGCCCGCTGAGGCTCGGGCCCACGCGGCCCGGTCCGTGCACCAATGTGGCTTCGCAGGACGACGTGTCGGACAAGCCTGGAACCGATCTGGACAGACTGCTCGGCCCCGGCGGCTGTCGGCCGCAGGGCTTTGCGCTCGCATTCCTGGCGTTCGTCGCTGGATATCATCGTTGGTCGCATGGTCTGCGCCGCGGCAATGCCCTCGGCTAGGCTATAGCGATCGACCGCAGGGATGACGACCCCATGAACCGCTGGCTTTTCCTGGCGCTTGCTGCGCTCCCGTTCACAGCCGGTGCCGTGGTCATCCGTGATGACGTTGACGACGCCCGGTATCAGATCGATGCCTCTGTCTTCCCGGCGCTGGCCGACATGCCGGGCGAAGGACATGGCGTTCTCATCGCCCCGCGCTGGGTGCTGACCGCAGCGCATGCGGCACCCATGGAAGGGATGGAAGAATCCATCTCCATCAATGGACGCGCCTATGCGGTCGAGCGCGTCTTCGTGCATCCCGGTTTCAGAAGAATGCCGGAGGCCCTGGGCAAGGAGGCGCTGGCGACGGGAAATCCCTCCAGGATCCACGCGTTCCTGGCAGCGTCGGATGACATCGCACTGATCAGGCTTGCCACTGCTGTAAAGGATGTACAGCCCGTAGCGCTCTATCGCGGTGCTGCCGAAGTCGCGCAGATCGCGGCCCTGATAGGAAAGGGGGCTACTGGCAATGGCGCCGTAGGGCTGGTGCCAGGCGGCCCGCATCGCACGACCCTGCGGCGTGCATACAACGCGCTTACCGGCGGCAACGACCGGTATCTCTGGTATCGGTTCGATCCGCCTCCGCGGGCCCTGCCGCTGGAGGGAGTTCTCGGCAACGGTGACAGCGGCGGTCCGCTGGTGATTGATGATCACGGAACGCCGCAGCTGGTGGGGCTTGGTTCGTGGATCACTGCGGTTCCAGAGCATGCGCTCGAGGCGGGGTTCTATGGCCAGGTGGTCTACAACGTTCGCGTATCGCGCTACATCGACTGGATCGAAAGCATCCGCCGTGACGCGTCACATTGATTGCTTTTCGTGGAGGCGTAGCAGTGCAGGGGGGGCGTTGCCCTGATCTCAGCCGGTGAGACGGGCGTTCGTATGCTTCCCATCATGGGCTCATCATTTCACCGTCCAGATTTCATGATCGTCACCCGGCCGTCCGGCTGGGTGCAGAGCGGTGAGCGCTGGGATCTGTGGTGGAACGGCCGTTCGGTGGCCAGTATCGTGCCGCATGCCGTGCTCGGGTTCCGCCTGAAACTGGACGCACGCAGGATGTCACAGAGCAAGGTCGTGTCCGTCGCCAGCGCCCGGCAGGCGAAGCGCTACGCCGAGCGCTGGTGCGCGGCGCGGCTCTGCCCACAACTGCCACTGCGTGACGCCGTCGCCCGACTGGTGCAGAGTGCGCCCGAACCGGGCGCCGTGTCCGCGCCGCCATTGACCCGAAAGCAGCGGCAGCAGGCCCGGCGCCTGGCCGAGGCCGGCGCAAGCGAGATGGGGCGGATCAAGGAAGCGCTGGCGCCACGGCCGCGCGTGATGGCCGCCAGGCCCGAGGTGCAGGGACGAGGTGGAACCTGGTCTGTACCCGGCCAGAATCCATCCTCGCCGCACCGAAACGGGAACACCTCCCCAGCCAGGGTTACGCCGAAAGCTCCTCACGCACGATCCTGGCCCCTTCGCTGAGCGCGCGCAGCTTGCCGCGTGCCACTTCACGCGCCAGCGGTGCCATGCCGCAGTTGGTGCTCGGGTAGAGCTTGTCGGCATCCACGAACTGCAGCGCCCTGCGCAGGGTGTTGGCCACGTCTTCCGGCGTTTCGACCGTATTGGAGGCTACGTCGATGGCGCCCACCATCACCGTCTTGCCGCGCACCAGTTCGATCAGGTCGATCGGTACGTGCGAGTTCTGGCATTCCAGCGAGATGATGTCGATGCTGGAGGTCTGCAGCTTGGGGAACGATTCTTCATACTGCCGCCATTCCGAGCCCAGTGTCTGCTTCCAGTCGGTGTTGGCCTTGATGCCATAGCCGTAGCAGATGTGCACCGCCGTCTCGCACTTCAGGCCCTCAACCGCACGCTCCAGCGCGGCCACGCCCCAGTCGTTCACTTCGTCGAAGAACACGTTGAAGGCCGGCTCATCGAACTGGATGATGTCGACGCCAGCGGCTTCCAGCTCCTTCGCTTCCTCGTTGAGGATCTTCGCAAACTCCCAGGCCAGCTTTTCGCGGCTCTTGTAGTGCGCGTCGTACAGCGTATCGATCATGGTCATCGGGCCGGGCAGGGCCCACTTGATCGGCTGCGTGGTCTGGCGGCGCAGGAACTTCGCATCCTCGACGAACACCGGCTTCGGACGGCTCACGGCGCCGACCACGGTCGGCACGCTGGCATCGTAGCGGTTGCGGATGCGGACCGTTTCGCGCTTCTCGAAATCGACGCCGCTGAGGTGCTCGATGAACGTGGTGACGAAGTGCTGCCGGGTCTGTTCGCCGTCGCTGACGATGTCGATGCCGGCGTGCTGCTGCTCCTGCAGGGACAGGCGCAGTGCATCCTGCTTGCCTTCAGTCAGGCCTTCGTCCTGCAGCTTCCAGGGTGACCAGAGCTTCTCGGGCTCGGCCAGCCAGGACGGCTTGGGCAGGCTGCCGGCGGTGGAGGTGGGAAGCAGTTTCTTCGTCGACATTGCGTCTTGTTTCCTGGGGGCGAATGGAAAATCGATGGATCAGCGGGCAGCCCACTGTTCAAGCACGGCGCGATACGGCTTGATGAAGTGTTCTTCGGTGAACTTGCCCTGCTTGACCGCCAGCTGGCTGCGCTCTTCGCGGTCGTAGACGATGCGGGTGGACGAATAGTCCTGGTGCTTCAGGCTGGGCTGGTAGACCTTGCCGGCCACGGAGTTGGCGTTGTAGATCTCCGGGCGGTAGATCTTCTGGAAGGCCTCCATCGTGCTGATGGTGCCGATCAGCTCCAGGTTCGAGTAGTCGCCCAGCAGGTCGCCCTGGAAGTAGAACGCCAGCGGTGCGACGCTGCCCGGCGGCATGAAGTAGCGCACCTGCAGGCCCATCTTGTCGAAGTACTGGTCAGTGGGAGAGAACTCGCCCTGGCGGTATTCCACGCCCAGGATCGGGTGGTGGTTCTCGGTGCGGTGATAGGTCTTGCTGCTGGATACGCTGATGCAGATTACCGGCCCCTTGCTGAAGTTGGCGCGGTAGGCCTCGGACTCCAGGAAATGCTTGAACAACTTGCCATGCAGGTCACCAAAGCCCTCCGGAATGCCAAAGGTGGCCTTCCCTTCGTTGCTGGCCGGCAGCACCACGCTGAAATCGTAGTCGCGCACGTAGGACGAGAAATTGTTGCCGACGATGCCTTCGGTACGCGCGGCGGTGCGGGTGTCGACGATGGTCGGGCGCAGCACCTCGATCAGCGGGAACGGATCACCGCCATCGCTGTTGCCGATGTGCATCTCCACCGAGATGATGTCCAGCTCGACCGCGTAGCGATCCGCGCTGGGGTTGTCCCAGTGCGCCAGATCGTTGAAGCGGTTGTTGATCATGCTGATCGTGTTGCGCAGGTTTTCCTGGCGGGACGCGCCGCGGGCCAGGTTGGCGAAATTGGTGGTGATGCGCGTCCCGTCAGCAGGCTGGTAATCCTCGTTGAAGGGGATCTGCGTGATGCTGAAGGTGAAGGTGTCGGTCGTCATGGGTGGCGTTCCGTAGTGCGGGGTGACATCCGGATGCGGGCGAGGGCATCCGGCATTCAAAGTGCTGCGGCCGCTTCCAGGTCGGCGGCGCGCTGGCGAGGCAGGTCCAGCAGCGGCATGGCCCGCCGCACCGCCAGCCGTGCGCGCTCGAGCAGGGCGTCGTTGTGCACGCGACCGTCGGCGAAATCCCGGTCGGTGGCGTAGACGCCCAGCGGCAGGGTGCGCGCCTGGAAGAAGCTGAAGAGCGGGCGCAGCTGATGGTCGATCACCAGCGAGTGGCGCTCGCTGCCGCCGGTCGCGGCCAGCAGGATGGGGGTGTCGACCAGTGCGTCCTGGTGGACGAAGTCGAAGAAATGCTTGAACAGCCCTGTGTACGAGCCGCGATAGACCGGCGTGCTCACCACCAGCACATCGGCCTGCTCGACGGTGGTCAACTGGCGTTCCACGGTGTCGGGCAACTGCGAACGCCAGAGCGCACCGGCCAGCTGCGGGGCCAGTTCGCCCAGTTCGACCAGGTGCTGCTCGCTGTGGATGTCCTCGCCGATCAGGCCCAGCAGATGCTCGGCCAGGGTGGCGGCCTTGGAGGGGCGCTGCAATCCGCCGGACACGGCGACGATTCGAAGGGGGCGGGCAGGTGAAAGCATGACCCGATGCTAGCCACGGCGTTCCATGACGTAAAATGGTATTACTTCACCTATCCATGAGCAGGATTCATCGTCATGCTGGAGCGGATCCACCTCAGCATCGTGCAGCAGGTCGAGCAGCAGGGCTCGCTTACCGCGGCCGCCGGCGTACTCAACCTGACCCAGTCGGCCCTGAGCCACAGCATGAAGAAGCTGGAGCAGCAGCTGGGCACTGATGTATGGCTGCGCGAAGGCCGCAGCCTGCGCCTGACCCAGGCCGGGCAATACCTGCTGGCCGTCGCCAACCGCGTGCTGCCGCAGCTGGATCTGGCCGAGGAGCGGTTGGGCCAGTTCGCACAGGGCGAGCGCGGCGCGCTGCGCATCGGCATGGAATGCCATCCCTGCTACCAGTGGCTGCTGAAGATCGTCTCGCCGTACCTGGCCGCGTGGCCGGATGTGGATGTGGACGTCAAGCAGAAATTCCAGTTCGGCGGCATCGGCGCGCTGTTCGGCTACGAGATCGACCTGCTGGTTACCCCCGATCCACTGCTGAAGCCAGGCCTCAAGTTCATTCCCGTGTTCGACTACGAGCAGGTGCTGGTGGTGGCCAGCAACCACGCCCTGGCCAAGGTGGATTACGTGAAGCCGCGCCAGCTCGGCCAGGAAGTGCTGATCAGCTATCCGGTGCCGTTCGAGCGCCTGGACATCTACAACCAGTTCCTGCTGCCGGCTGGCATCACGCCGCGACGGCACAAGGCCATTGAAACCACCGACATCATGATGCAGATGGTGGCCAGCGGTCGTGGCGTGGCCGCCATGCCGCGCTGGCTGGTGGAAGAGTACGCCACCCGAATGGACGTGGTGCCGGTGCGCCTCGGTGCGAAGGGCATTCCCAAACAGATCTATCTGGGTGCGCGCGAAGCCGATACCAGCATCGACTACCTGCAGGCCTTCATCGAACTGGCGCGGAACAGCACGCCGCTGGCCGGCAATGCAGGCGGAGCCCGTTGATGGCTGCACCTGGATCACTGCGGGCGGAAGCCTTCATCAACACCTTTTCACTGGAGGTCAGCGCGAAGTCCATGCCCGCGCTGCGCGCCGAGGCCGACCGCATACCGCGCGGGACAACGATCTCCATTCCCTACCTGGCCAGTGAGGATGACGACGCACGCCTCGCTGCCGCGCGCACGGTGCGCGCGCTTGGCTTCGAGCCGATGCCGCATCTTTCGGCCCGCCGCATCGGGTCGCGCACGGTGCTTGAACGGTTCCTGCAGCGCGCCGCCAACGAGGCCGGAGCAGCGCAGTGCCTGGTGATCGCTGGCGATCTGGCCACGCCCGCCGGCCCATTTGCTGACAGCGCTTCGATCATCGAGAGCGGCCTTCTGGAGAGGGCCGGTATCAAGGTCGTCGCCATCGGCGGTCACCCCGATGGCCATCCGGTCCTGGGCAGTGACGCGTGCTGGCAGGTACTGGAACACAAGTGCCAGTCCATCGAAGCGCGCGGCATGGCGCCAATGATCATCACGCAGTTCGCCTTCGATGCCGACATCGTCCTGGCCTGGTTGCACGCGCTGCGTGCCCGTGGCATCCACGTTCCGGTGCTGGTCGGCGTGCCGGGCCCGGCAAGCATCGCGCGGCTGGTACGTTACGCCGCAATGTGTGGGGTGGGGGCCAGTGCATTGATGCTGTCACGGTATGGCATCTCGATCGGCCGGTTGCTGGGCAGCGCGGGCCCGGAGGTGTTCGTGGACCGTCTGGCGGACGGTTTGACTGATGCCCACGGGTTGGTCAGCCCGCACTTCTTTCCGTTCGGTGGAATTGCCCAGTCGTTGGACTGGATCAAACAGCAGCGGGTGCTGCCATCGGTTGCCCGCCGCTGACAGGCCATCAATCACGCCTGCCGGGCAGCGCATGGCCCGGTGCCGCCCCGCTCAGCCCCGGCGGTGGCGTATCCCTGACGGGGTACTGATCAGGCCCGCATTGCTGATGGCCTGGCGCGTACCGCACGCCCGGCACGCAAGCACGGTTCCTCCTCGCACATGCTCCATTTCCTGCTCGCCCCAGACGCTGGTTGCACCGCAGGCCGTGCAGGTGGCTTCGATCTGCAGGGCACGGGCCAGATCGCCCTCCGCGCCTGACCTGTAGATGAGGTCCCTGATCTTGAATAGGCCGGTATGACTCATTGGAACGCCGTTGTGGGTGCACTACGGGAAGATGCGAGGCGAAGGTGTCGACAGGGTTTGGCACAGTGTCGAGAAACGACGCGTTTCAGCTCATGGATCACTACGCAGCACGAACTCCTCCAGCCGCGCCCGGCTGACGGACTGGTGGTTGCCACAGCCCGGGCAACTGAGCGAAGCAGCGCCGTTGAGGTCGACGAGACCATGATCAGGAATGGCGCGGAACTGCCTTGAACACTTCAGGCAGGAACAATCGATCCGGGTGACCTGCAGCAGGGTGCCATCCTCACGCGCCACTCCTTCGACGCTGTCTACATAGAACTGTCCGATGTCGCGCATGAAGATGAATAAAGCCCTGAACGTATGGGGGCGTTCATCATGCCGCCTGCCGCGCCGCAAGGCGCGAACCGTATTCTGAAGAATTAAGAATACGCATCACGGCCCGGACTTGCGCCGGGTGCTAGAGTGTGAACAGGTGCCGACGTGGCCCCACATTTCAAGGCGAAGTCCATGCCCATCCGGGCCGTTGTATACGCAAGCCAGGCCGTTGAAGGCCTTTCGATTGACCGCCTGGAAGCACTCGTCACCGATGCCGCGAGGTTCAACAAGCTCGCAGGGGTGACAGGCGTGCTGCTGTATGACGGCACGCGATTCGTGCAGTACTTCGAAGGGCCGGAAGATGGGGTGGCCAGCGTCTACGAGCGGGTGCTGCAATCGACCAGCCACACGGATGTGGTGGAGCTGGCCCGGGGGCGTGTCTCTACCCGGCAGTTCCCCTATTGGTCGATGCACCAGCTTCCTGCCGACCAGCTTCTGGTCGGCAGGCTTGCCAGGGCCGACTGGTCACGCTTCAAGAGAAGCCAGCCCGAGGAAATCGCAGGCTCCGCGTGGGGAATCGATGTGCTGGCCGCCGCGATTGAGCCCTACGTGCACGCCGCTTAGTTTGCGGTTCGGCGGCCGCGTCCTTTGAGATGCGCAGCGACATGAAGGCTTTCATCACGCTCATCGCCGCATTTGCTGCGGGCCCGGCGCTTGCCGATTCCCCGCTGCCGCCGCCAGAGAGGTTCACGGCATGCTCCTCCACGCGAAATCTCTGTACCGATTCGGATCCAGCCGTCAATTCAACGCGGGTAACGCCACAGGCATCGGGCCAGGATGCCTGGCTGATACCCGGATGGCATCGCGGGTTGTTCCCGTCGGACGATGGGGGGTCGGTCGTGGTCGGCTACGAAGGCATGAACCTGGTTCCGGCTGACGTGACGTTGAGTGAGCCGGTGCTGCATTTCTACAATCGCGGCCGCCTGGTTCGCACCGTTACGCTCGATCAGTCGTATCGGCGCACCGTGGTGTGACCGCGCCATCACCCGCATTCACCCCGCAGCAGCGAAAATGCACCATCGGGCGCGCCCCTACGCGCGCCGCTCACTGCCCGCAGGATCGCGAAGATGTCCAATCCCCCCTTTGGTGAATCGTCATGTGCCGCCGCTGCCAGCGGTTGCGTCGAGGTGCGCGGCGCGCGCGAGCACAACCTCAGGAATGTCGACGTCTCCATCCCGCGCAATGCATTGGTGGTGTTTTCCGGTGTTTCGGGCTCCGGCAAGTCATCGCTGGCGTTCGGCACGATCTTCGCGGAGGCGCAGCGGCGCTACTTTGAGTCGGTTGCGCCGTATGCACGGCGTCTGATCGACCAGGCCGGCGTGCCCGATGTGGACGCCATCGACGGGTTGCCGCCCGCAGTGGCCCTGCAGCAGCAGCGCGGCGCCAGCAACGCGCGCTCATCGGTGGGCAGCGTCACTACGCTGTCCAGCCTGGTGCGCATGATGTATTCGCGTGCAGGTGCATACCCGGCCAACCAGCCGATGCTTTACGCCGAGGACTTTTCGCCCAATACCCCGCAGGGCGCCTGCAGCACCTGTCACGGGCTGGGGCACGTCTACGAGGTGACGGAAGCCTTGATGGTGCCGGATCCGTCGCTGAGCATCCGCGAGCGCGCCATCGCCTCCTGGCCGCCGGCCTGGCATGGCCAGAACCTGCGCGACATCCTGGTCACGCTCGGCTATGACATCGACGTACCGTGGAAGAAGCTGCCGAAGAAGGATCGGGAGTGGATCCTGTTCACGGAAGAAACGCCCACCGTGCCGGTCTATGCAGGCTTCACGCCTGCCGAGACCCGGGCTGCGCTCAAGCGAAAGCTCGAGCCGAGCTACATGGGTACATACACCGGCGCGCGTCGCTATGTGCTGCATACCTTCGCCAACACCCAGAGCGCGCTGATGCGCAAACGGGTTTCCCGCTACATGGAAGGCAAGCTGTGCCCGGCCTGCCACGGAAAGCGCCTGAAGCCGGAAGCGCTCTCGGTCACCTTCGCGGGCGTGGATATCGGTGAGTTCATGCGGTTGCCCCTGGATCAACTGGCGGATCTGCTGGAGCCCATCGCGGAAGGTGATTTCGGCGCACACAGCAAGGGTGCACCTATCAGCAGGCATGCAACACCCCGCGATCGTGCCCGGCGCGCCGCGAGTGGCCGCGCGACGCACGAGGGCGCCCCCGACGTGCGCCTGACCTCGGCCCTGTCCGAAGAGAAGCGGCTGGCCGCACAGCGGCTGGCGGGCGGAGTCATGGGGCGGGTACGGCAACTGCGCGAGCTTGGCCTGGGCTATCTCTCGCTGGACCGCGCCACGCCCACGCTGTCCGCCGGCGAACTGCAGCGCCTGCGGCTGGCCACGCAGCTCAGCTCGTTGCTGTTTGGTGTGCTGTACGTGCTCGACGAGCCTTCGGCCGGACTGCATCCCGCCGACAGCCAGGCGCTGTACGACGCGTTGGACCGGCTGCGTGATGGCGGAAATTCGGTGTTCGTGGTCGAGCACGATCTGGAGCTGATGCGCCGCGCGCAGTGGCTGGTGGACGTGGGCCCGGAGGCCGGCGAGCGGGGAGGGCGCGTGCTCTACAGCGGCGAGCCCGATGGCCTGCGCCAGGTGCAGGATTCGCGCACGGCCCGGTATCTGTTCGACCAGGTGCCTGCGCCTGCCAGCCGCCAGCGAAGCGCCGCGAACTGGCTGGAACTGAAGGGCATCCATCGCCACAACCTGCACGGTGTAGACGCGCAGGTGCCGCTGGGATTGCTCACGGCAGTGACCGGCATTTCCGGCTCGGGCAAGTCCAGCCTGGTGGCTCAGGCGCTGCCAGAGCTGATGCTGCTGCATCTGGGGCATGAACCTGCGGACGATGGCGCCGAGGCCTCGCCGACCGACGGGCCTACCGTAATCGAAACGACGCGAGGGCAGTTGGCCGGTGATCTGGACGCCATCCAGCGCGTGGTGCAGGTCGACCAGAAGCCGATCGGCCGCACGCCACGCTCCAACCTCGCCACCTATACCGGGCTGTTCGATCACGTGCGCAAACTGTTCGCGGCGACGCACGCCGCACGTCGTCGTCGCTTCGATGCGGGTCGTTTCTCGTTCAACGTAGCCAAGGGCCGATGCGAGACCTGCGAAGGTGAGGGTTTCGTGAGCGTCGAACTGCTGTTCATGCCCAGCGTCTATGCCCCATGCCCCACCTGCCACGGCGCCCGCTACAACGAGGCCACGCTGAAGGTGCTGTGGAACGACCGCAACATCGCCGAGGTCCTGCAGATGACCGTGGACCAGGCGCATGCATTCTTCATGGCGGAAGAGGTCATTGCCCGGCCGTTGCAGCTGCTGCAGGACATCGGCCTGGGTTACCTGAGGCTGGGCCAGCCGGCCACGGAGCTTTCAGGCGGCGAGGCCCAGCGCATCAAGCTGGCCACTGAACTGCAGCGCAGCCAGCGCGGGCGCACGCTTTACGTTCTGGACGAACCCACCACCGGCCTGCACGCGTCGGATGCGGACAGGCTGCTGGTTCAGCTGCAGCGGCTGGTCGACGCAGGAAATACGGTGGTGATGATCGAGCATGACATGCGGGCGGTCGCCCAGGCGGACTGGGTGATTGACGTCGGGCCGGGCGCAGGCAGCGCGGGTGGCACCATCGTGGCGAAGGGGACGCCGCAACAGGTGGCCCGCGCGCGGGGAAGCAGGACAGCGCCTTTCCTTGCGCGCGAACTGGCTCCTCTATAGGGCCGAGCCATGCCCGGCCATCACCCTCGGCCAGATCCGGGGGTGGCCTGTCCAGCAAACGATGCTCAGGCCTCCCCGCGCCACTGGCTCATCAACATCTGCAGAAAGCGTTCCGCAGTAGGCGAGAGCAGGGCGCCCCGGCGACGGACGATGCCGATCGTGCGCGACACCACGGGGTTACCAATCGTGCGCGTCACCAGGGTCGGATGATCCCCGTCCGGCGTGGCCATTTTCGGCAGGACCGACACGCCGATGCCGGCCTCGACCATGCCCAGTGACGTCGACAGGTGGGTCACTTCGTAGTGCCAGCTCAACTTGAGGTTCTCGCGCGCCAGGGCACCATCCAGCAGCGTGCGGTTGCCGCTGGTGCGATGCACGGTGATCAGCTGGTGCTCGGCCAGATCCGCCCATTCAACCTTGCGCTTGCGGGCCAGCGGATGATCGCGTCGGCAGGCCAGCACGAAGGGATCTTCGGCCAGCACGTCGAAATCGAGATTCGGATCGTTGGCGCCCATGAAGTTGATGCCGAACTCGACTTCGCCACGCTCTACCGCCTGCAGGCCTTCGGTGGCCGGGATATCCAGGATCCGGAAGCGCACGTTGGGATGCGCTTCGTGGAAACGCGCCATCACGCTGGGCAGGAAGTAGAACGCCGCCGTGGGCAGGCAGGCGATGGTGACGGTAGCGCCCCGCGTATCGTCCCGGCCCCGCAGTGAGAACAGTGACCCATCGAATTCCTCCAGCATGCGACGCACCAGCGGCAGCAGGTTCTCGCCGACGGCGGTGGTGCTGACGCTGCGCGTGGTGCGCTCCAGCAGTGGCGAACCCACAGCCTGCTCCAGCTTCTGTATCCGTCGGCTGAGTGCCGGCTGGGAGACGTGCAGGATCTCCGCGGCGCGGTGGAAGCTGCGCGTCTCCGACACCAGCAGGAACGCGCGTAGATCCAGGATTTCGCAATTGATGCTCATTGGGTATCAATCATCAAAAAATCAGCAATTCACAGATCAATTGGGGCCATGCCAGTATCGAATCACAGAGGGGTCATTCATCCCCTATACGCATCAATCTAGCACACGTATGTCCAACGATCTGCTCAGCATTCCCTGCGTACTCATGCGCGGTGGTACATCCAAGGGCCCGTTCTTCCTGGCCAGCGATCTTCCGGCGGACATTGCTGAACGCGATCGCCTGCTGGTGGAAGTAATGGGGTCGGGCCATCCGCTGCAGATCGATGGCATCGGTGGCGGCAACGCGCTGACCAGCAAGGTGGCCATCATCGGCCGATCCAGCCGGGCAGACGCCGACGTGGACTATCTGTTCGCCCAGGTACGGGTGGAGCAGCAGGTGGTGGACACGTCCCCCAACTGCGGCAACATGCTGGCGGCGGTGGGCCCGTACGCCATCGAGCGGGGGCTGGTGCAGGCTCAGGATCCGCAGACCGAGGTGCGCATCCACAACGTCAACACCGGCAAGCTGATCATCGCCACGGTGGAAACGCCGGGTGGCCATGTGGTCTACCGCGGTGATACGCGCATTGCCGGCGCACCGGGCTCGGCCGCGCCGGTCAGGCTTTCCTTCCTCGATGCCGCAGGCGCCCGCACCGGCAAGCTGCTGCCCAGCGGCCACGCCCGGGAAACCATCGATGGCGTGCCGGTCAGCCTGGTGGACTGCGCCATGCCGATGATGCTGGTGCGTGCCGAGGACCTGGAGGTGCGCGGTGATGCCTCGCCCGCCGAACTGAACGCGGATGCCGCGTTCATGCGCCGGCTGGAAGCGCTGCGCATCGAGGCGGGCGCCCGCATGGGCATCGCCGACGCCGGCAACAAGGTCATTCCCAAGCCGGTGCTGCTGTCGGCGCCGCAACACGGCGGCGATCTGCAGGTGCGTTACTTCATGCCGCACCAATGCCACACCGCACTGGCGATCACCGGTGCGGTCGGCCTGGCTACCGCCGCCGTCACGCCGGGCACGCTGGCCCACACTTTGGTCGGGTGCCTGTCCGTTCCCGGCAGCATTACCCTCGAACATCCGAGCGGGGACCTGCAGGTGGGCCTCAGTCGCAGCTCGGATGACGCACCGGTGATTGCCAGCGTGGTCCGCACCGCACGCCGACTGTTCGAAGGTCGCGTGTTTGCGACAACGCCAGTGCCTGCCATGGCCAGTTCCACCCAAGCCCGCCAATGGACGTCAGCGGCATGATCTGAACCCGGCAGGGCCGGTGCAGACGCGCATGCCTGCCATTACAACGTAGATGCTTCACTCCTGGGAGGGATGATGTACAAGCAGTTCTTCATGGCCGCGCTGTGCGCGGCCGGTCTGGCCGCGGCCGGTTGCAGCAACAGCGGGCGCGCGGAAGGCGCATCCACCGGCACCGGTGACGATGCACCCGTGCGCATCAGCGTCGGCTCCTACAACCTCAACAACCTTCCGTTCTTCATTGCCGATGCCAAGGGTTACTTCAAGGACGTCGGCCTGGACGTAAAAACCGAGAACTTCGCCCAGGGTGGCTCGAAGGTGCTGCAGGCCCTGGTGGCGAATTCCACCGACGTGGCGGTCGGTTTCTACGACCACACCATCCAGATGCAGGCCAAGGGCAAGGACGTGGTGGCCTTCGTGCTGCTCTCGCGCAATTCCGGCCTGGTGATGGCCGGGCGCGAAGATGCCACGTTTGATCCTGCGCGACCGGAGTCCATCAAGGGCCAGAAGGTCGGCATCACCGCACCGGGCTCCTCGTCCGACTTCTTCGTCCGCCACTTCCTGGCGCAGCACGATATTCCGGCCGACAGCATTTCGCTGATCGGCGTCGGCTCCGGCGCTGCTGCAGTCGCCGCGCTCGAGCAGGGCAAGATCGACCTGCTGGTCAACTACGATCCGGCTGCAACCCTGATCACCGAGCGCAAGGTCGGGAAGATCATCCTTGACGCGCGCAGCGACGAAGGCGCCCGCCAGGTCTATGGCGGGCTGTACCCGACCTCGGTGATGTACGCCAACCAGAGCTTCCTGGACAAGCGCCCCGAAGCGGCCGAGAAGATCGCCCGTGCCGAACAGATGGCGCTGAAGTTCATCGCCGACAACAGTGCCGAGGAGATCGTTGCCGCGCTGCCGGACAGCTACGTCTCCGGCGACCGCGCCACCTATGCCCGCGCGGTGGAGAACGCGCGCGCGATCTTCACCCGCGATGGGCGCTTCACGCCAGCCGACCTGGAGACGCCGTTGAAGGTGCTGCGTGAGTTCAATACCGATGTGGCCAAGGCCAACATCGATCTGTCCAGGACCTACACCAATGCCTTCGTCGAGCGTGCCAACGCTGCGGCGCCGGCTGCCCAACCGTAAGCGGAGGTGACCCCATGGCCCTTAATGCCACCGTGCGCCAACTCAACGGCGCGCCGCAGCTGGAGCCTGCACAGACCATGGTCGCCATCAACAAGGTGACCATGTCCTTCGGCGAGTTCACCGCCGTTCGCGATGTCGACATCCAGGTGGGTGACGGCGAGTTCCTCGCCATCGTCGGGCCCACCGGGTGCGGCAAGAGCACCATCCTCAATTCCGTGGCGGGCCTGCTGAAGCCATCCTCGGGCGACGTGGCCATCGATGGCCGCACGGTCAGCGGCGTGCAGGAGTCGGTCGGCTACCTGTTCCAGCAGGACGCCCTGCTGCCGTGGAAGACAGCTCTCCAGAACGTCGAGCTGGGCCTGCGCTTCCGCGGCGTGCCCGAAGCCGAACGCAAGCCCAAGGCCAACGCGTGGCTGGCCAAGGTCGGCCTGGCCGGTTTCGAGCATCGCTATCCGCACCAGTTGTCCGGCGGCCAGCGCAAGCGTGTGCAGATGGCGCAGGCGCTGATCGTCGAGCCGAAGGTGATCCTGATGGACGAGCCGTTCTCGGCGCTGGACATCCACACCCGCCACCTGATGCAGAACGAGCTGCTGCGCCTGTGGCAGGAGGATCGCCGCTCGGTGATCCTGATTACCCATGACCTGGAAGAAGCGATCGCGCTGGGTGACCGCGTGGTGGTGCTGTCCTCCGGCCCAGCCAGCCGCGTGGTGCGTAGCTTCGACGTGGATCTGGAACGTCCGCGCAACGTGGCCGAGATCAAGCTGGATGACCGTTTCACCGACCTGTACCGCGACATCTGGGCCTGCCTGCGCGGCGAAGTGGAGAAGAGCTATGCACGCCAAGACTGACAAATTCATCCAGCTGGCCCTGGTAGTCGCCGTTTTCGGCGGCTGGGAAGGCGGTATCGCGCTGGGCGTGATCGATCCGTTCTTCTTCCCTTCGCCGACGGCCATCGTGCAGCAGGCCTGGACCTGGTTGTCCGATACCTCGTTCTACCAGCATGTCTACATTACCCTTACTGAAACCGCGCTGGGCTACATCATCGGCACCGGCCTGGGCGTGGCTGGCGGTGTCTGGCTGGGCCTGAGCCGCCGTTCGGCGCGCATCCTCGATCCCTTCATCAAAGGCTTCAACGCGATTCCGCGCGTAGTGCTGGCGCCGATTTTCGTGTTGTGGCTGGGGCTGGGCCTGTGGTCGAAGGTGGCGCTGGCGGTCACGCTGGTGTTCTTCACCACGTTCTTCAACGCCATGCAGGGCGTGCGCGAGGTGAATCCGGTGGTGCTGGCCAATGCCCGCATCCTGGGCGCAAGCCGCAGCGACCTGCTGCGCCATGTCTACTTCCCGGCAGCGGCGAGCTGGATCCTGTCCTCGCTGCGCACCTCGGTCGGCTTTGCCGTGGTCGGCGCGATCATCGGCGAGTACCTCGGCGCTTCGGCGGGCCTGGGTTACCTGATCGCGCAGGCCGAGGGCAACTTCAATGCCGTGGGTGTGTTCGCCGGCATCATCATCCTGGCCGCCTTCGTGCTGGTCATCGACGCCCTGCTGGACGTGGTCGAGAACAAGCTGATCACCTGGCGTCCCAACGCCCAGGCACAGGCCACCAGCTGACCGGGCCGGGCTGAGCCCGCCTGCCGCGCCGCCGGTCCGATCCGGCGGCGCGAGCTTCCTCCCCCGATTTTCCCTCGCACCACCGCAACAGGCCAGCGCCGGGCCAGGGGGCCGGCTGGCCGGAGAGAGAGTCCATGAACCCTTCCACCGTGCTGCCGCTGGCAGCGCTGCCGGTCGCGCTCGGCCTGCTGTTGGCCAGTGGCCACGCCGACGCCCAGTCTGTTTCATCCCCGCCCGCGCCATTGAGCCAGGCCGAGCTGTCACGCCTGGTGCAGCAGCAGGCGCTGCAGATCCAGCAATTGGAAGCGCGCCTACGCGCCGTCGAGGGCGGGCAGGGTACTGCGGCCGCACTATCCGCGCCGCCCGCGCCCGCGCTGGAAACGCGGGTGGCCGCACTGGAATCCGGCCAGTCCAGGCAGCCCAAGGTCTCTTGGGCCAAGGGCGCACCCGAGTTCAGCAGCGCCGACGGCACGACGGTGTTCCGTCCCCGCGGCCGGCTGTTCGTCGATGCCTCCAGTACGGACGGTTCGGCGGTCGGTGATCGCAACGTTTCGGGCACCGAGGTCCGTTCGGTGCGCCTGGGGGCCGAGGGACGCTACGCAACCCTGGGCTGGGTGGTGGAGGGTGACTTCGCCGACAACGCGGTGGCCTGGAAGTCGGTCTACGCCACGCTGGACCACACCCTGTTCGGCCTGCCGGCCGATCTCACGATGGGCAACCGCTTGAACGATCGCGGTATCGATGGCTCCTGCAGCACCTCCAACACGCCGTTCCAGGAACGCAACGTGGTCGGCACGTTGATGCTGCCGCAGCGCGGCCTGTTCGGTGTCGGGCTGACCGAGCGGGTGTACGGAAAGGGCTGGCATGCCAGCCTGTCGGTGGCCGGCAACGATCTCAACAACGCCGGCACCGACAGCGACAGCCAGACCTGGGCCGCGCGCGTGCACTGGAATCCGCTGGACACTGCTGGTACCACGTTGCATCTGGGCGCATGGGCGTTCCACGAGAAGATTCCCGCCGGGGCCAGCGGCGTGGTGCGCAGTTCGGCCATCGCGGGGCATTTCAACGATCTGGTCAGGATCACGCCGGGCACACTGCTGGGCGCCGAGCGCAGCACCGCCTACGGTGCCGAACTGGCCGGCTTCTTCGGCCCGGCGTGGGCAACGGGCGAGTGGGGTACGCGAAGCCTGCGCGGGGCCGATGCCGGCGGTCGCTACGATCGCGACCACGCGGCGTGGGCGATTTCTGCCGGCTGGTTCCTGGCGGGGGCGCTGCCGTCGTACTCGGGCAAGGCCGGTACCTGGGGGAAGGTGAATGTCGCCGATCCGGTGACGCGCGGCGGCGGCGGTGCCTGGGAGCTGAAGGGCCGCTATGAAGACGTGGACTATGCCGAGCTGCCCAGTGGCGGTACGGGTAACGCGTGGACCCTGGGCGCGAACTGGTACCTCAACGATTTCAGTCGCGTGATGTTCGAAGCCGTGCGCTGGCAGACCCGTCACCGCAGCGGCAGTGCAATGGGCAGGGATGAAGGCACCACCTTCAATACCCGCCTGCAGCTGGTCTTCTAGGGCAGGGGCGCCGCCTGCACTCTGGTCACAGCAGCAACAACGCTGCGATGAGTGCAGGTGGCATCACCAGCGCGCCGACGCGCAGGAAGTCGAGCGCGCTGACATGCTCGCCTTCGCGACGCAATGCCATCAGCCACAGCATCGTGGCCAACGAGCCGGTCACCGACAGGTTCGGGCCCAGATCCACGCCGACCAGCAATGCGGCACGGGTCTGCGCCGGCAGGTCCGCCATCTGCCCCAACGAACCAGCCGCCAGGCCGACCGGCAGATTATTGGCCACGTTGCTCAGCAGTGCAGCGGCGCCGCCGGCCAGCCAGCTGGCCTGGTGCGGCGACGTTTTCGCCAGCGCCTGCAGCGCGCCGGCCGAACTCTGGATGACACCGGTCTGCGCTACCGCTTCCACCAGCACGAACAGCCCAGCCACCAGCGGCAGCACCCCCCAGGATACGTGGCGCAGCAGCGGCAGCGGGCTGCGTCGCTGGCGGATGGCCACTGCCACCACGCTTAGCGTGCCCGCGCAGAACGTGGTCAGGCCCAACGGCCCGTTCAAGGCGGACGTCACCAGCAGCACCGTGCCGGTGAACAGCACGCCCAGTGCGCTCAGTCGGCCGCCGTCGGTCAACGGGCGATGCACCGGCGCGGCCACCAGCGGCTGTGCGATTTCGCGACGGTGCACCCAGCGCAGCACAAGATAGGTCGCACCGATCGCCGCCAGCGAGGGCAGTGCGAACTGCGCCAGCCACTGCAGCAGCGGCGGCATGTGCTGGCCGTACACCACGAGATTGGCCGGGTTGGAGATGGGCAACACGAAGCTGGCCGCGTTGGCGATGAAGGCACAGACGAACAGGTACGGCAGGGGATTGGCCCGGGCCGCCTTGCAGGCCGCATAGACCGCCGGCGTCAGCACCACGGCTGTCGCATCATTGGAAAGAAACACCGTTACCAGCGTGCCGACCAGGAACACCAGGTCGAACAGGCGTCGCCCGGATCCGCCCGCGTGCCGCACCGCGTACAACGCCAGCCAGTCGAACAGCCCTTCGCGGCGTGCGAGCTCGGCCAGCACCATCATGCCGACCAGGAACAGGTAGACATCGCGGCCCTCGGCGACTGCGTGCCAGGTAGTGCCGAACGACACAGTGCCGCTGAGCGGAAGCAGCGCGGCCGCACCGAGCGCCCACACATACTCCGGAATGCGGAACGGACGGAACAGCAGGCCGACAGTGGCAACGGCCACCGCCATCCAGATGATGAGGGAAGAATGGGAAGCGAGCATGGGGTAGGGGGCGTGCGCGGTGCCGTCCATCGACCGCGTCGCCGGTTCTCCGGCGCATGTGATGGGCGTGCAGGCGCCCGCTGCGATCAGTGCAAGTGCCGGGGTTGCGGCATCATACCGTGCCGGCTGCCCAGCGAATGCCTTGGCGCGGCGCGGTCCGTGACGGCATCGCGTTCCCCTGGATGACTACGCGACGTTCCCGGCGGATGTACTCAAACTGGCCCAGGCGCTTCAGTGAAGGGAGGAGCCGGGCCTGTGCCCGGATCCTCGTCCGCTACTTCATGCTGCTGGCCGGAGTGGCAGGGCGTGCCACTACTTCGGCATCAGCACAGCATCAACAACGTGGATGACGCCGTTGGATTGGTTGACGTCGGCGATGCTGATGCCTGCTTTGCCACCCTTGGCGTCGATCACCCACAGCTTGCCGTCGTGGAGCGCCACGGTAAGCGGCTCGCCTTGCACTGTCTTCAGCGTGGCTTTTCCACCGTGCTTCCTGGCATCGGCCAGGAGCTGGGCGGAACTGAACCGTCCTGGGACCACGTGGTAGGTGAGGATCCGGGTGAGCTGCGCCTTGTTTTCAGGCTTCACCAGTGTATCGACCGTGCCTGCTGGAAGCTTGTTGAAGGCCGCATTGGTGGGCGCAAAGACGGTAAAGGGACCGGCGCCATTGAGGGTCTCGACCAGGCCTGCGGCCTTGACCGCTGCCACCAGCGTGGTGTGATCCCTGGAGTTCACGGCGTTTTCAACGATGGTCCTGGTCGGGTACATCTCGGCCCCGCCAACCATTACCGGATCTGCGGCGAAGCTGGCGGAAGCGGCTGAGACGAGTACGGCGAAGCTGACTGCGGCGGCGATGCGCTGAAGAGCGTTCACGGTGCGTTCCTCGATAGGATGCCCGCACAGCGCGGGCATCCTACATACGGCTGGCGGGAGCGCCTGGATGCACCGGATGCAGGCCGGGTCAGTCAGGGGGAGGGCCGTGATGCGTGTCGAAATTCTCCCTGCAGCGGCGGAATTCCTCGGCGTGTCCCACTACCCAGGTCCACATCGGGATCATAAGAACCAGCAGCTCCCTGCCCAGCGGAGTGATGGTGTACTCCACGCGCGGCGGAACCTCACGGAAATCCTGCCTATGGATCAGTCCGTCCCTTTCAAGCTGACGCAGGGTACGCGTCAGCATACGCTGCGTGACTCCTTTCATCCGCCGCGCCACATCGGCGTGACGCAGTGTTCCGTAGACCCCCAGGGCGTGAATGATGCCCAGCGACCAGCGGCTGCCGGCATGCGCGAGCACCTCGCGGCGCAGACCGTCGTCGTCCGCGCTCATGCCGTCGCATATCGATTGTGAATGTCGCAGAAGCTCATCGGTGCTCATGAACGGTGCGGTCGGTATCATCGGTGTGCCTTCTTACGTGGCAACTAGGGAGGGGCGCAGAATCGCCGCCATCGTACACACAGATGGTGGTTTCAATGTCTCCCCCGATTGTTTCCCGCTCAATCCTGGTCCTGGGTGCCGGCGAACTCGGAATGCCCGTCATCCGCAACCTGGCCCAGCTCGCGGTTGTGCATGACGCAACCATCAGCGTGATGCTGAGGCCTGCGTCGATTGAATCCACACTACCGGACAAGCGTACGGTCATTGACCAGATCCGCTCGCTGGGAGTGGCCCTCGTTCCTGGCGACCTGGTCACTGCCACGGTCGATGAGCTGGCTGATCTATTTTCCGGTTATGACACGGTCATCGGCTGCACCGGCTACGCCGCTGGCCGCGACACTCCCATGAAGGTAGCGCGCGCCGCCGTGAAGTCGGGCATTACCAGGTACTTCCCTTGGCAATTCGGGGTCGACTTTGACGCCATCGGACGCGGCGGGCCACAGGATCTTTTCGACGCCCAGCTGGATGTACGCGACTATCTCCGCTCACAGGCCGAAATGGACTGGGTGGTCATTTCCACCGGCATGTTCACCAGCTACCTCTTCGAGCCGGAGTTTGGCGTGATCGATCTTCCCGGCAGAAAGGTCAATGCACTTGGCACAGCCTCCAATGCGGTTACGCTGACCACACCAGAGGACATCGGTGCAATGACTGCACAGATTGTCTTCCACTCGCCCCCCCTTCGAAACGAGATCGTCTATCTTGCGGGAGACACGGTCCGTTATGAGCAGCTGCCCGCCATCCTTGAGGAAAAGTTCGGTGTTCCCTTCAAGCTGATCGTGTGGAGCGTTCCCCAGCTGATGGAGGAGCTTGCCAGTGACCCATCAAACATGTTCAGGAAGTACCGTGCTGCCTTCGCCCAGGGCAGGGGCGTCTCCTGGAGCCTGGACGGGACGTTCAATGCCAGCATTGGCGTGAAACTGGAGGGTGTCGACGACTGGCTGAAAGCCCACTTCGAGACTTGATGAGCCGTTGAGCGGCAATCGCGTGGACGAAAACGGATTCTCCTACAGACTCCAATCGACCCGCAGGCCGGCGATCAGCGCATTCGGCAGGTCCCGCTGGCGTGCGGGTTCGTTGAACTGGTCCGGATGCACGATGTAGTGCAGGTTGGGGGCGACCCGAAGCTGCGGGGTGACCTGGATGCCATAGCTCAGCTCCATCATCACCTGGCTCCCGTGCGGGGTACCGCTGCCACCCGCCGCGGCACGGGCGAGGCGCAGGTTCTCCAGCGCGATGCTGCTGTACCTCTGCTGGGTCACGACGAAGGCGATGCTGTCCTGCGGTCGGCTGACGAACGTGCCTTTCTGCACCAGGCCGGCCTGCAGGAAGTGATCCTCGATCAACTGGCCGGAGGTGCCCCTGAGTGCGGCACCGAAGAGGGTCAGGCCACGACCGCTGCCATCGCTGCTGAGCTGCTGCTCGAAGCGGGCGAACGCACCGGAGCGACCATGACGGGTCGCGTACTCCTGGCCACTGAGCAGCGCCGGCATGCCGTTGGCATCGCGCAGCGGGTCGTGGTAGGTCGAATTGTCCTGCCAGCCACCCAGTTCGTAGCGGGCCTTCAAGCGCGCCGACGCGGGGCTGCGCCAGCCGATCGTGTAGGGCACGACCCAGCCGGTGGCCTGGTTCGTACTCCATTTCAGGCCGTGCTGGCCGTCCTCGGCCTGGCTCGGGTCGACCTGGTAGGCGCCGACGCGCACGTAGACATCCGGCGTCACCCAGGCCGTGGCATCGGCCATCCAGCTCGATACCGGCCACCATGTGAAACTGCTGGTGCGGAACACATAGGTCGGGTTGCCGCAGGCCGAGTTGCCCTGGAAGTACTGGCACAGCTCCGAACCAAGATGATGGATGTTGGCGACGCTGCGCCCGGCTTCCAGCACCAGCCGGTCGTCGAGCAGTTTCTGCTCCAGCGTCAGGTTGGCCAGGCGCGTGCCCTGGCCACCGTAGATTTCCTGCACCGAGGTGCTGTTGCCCGTGCTGCTGTTGGCGAGATTGGTGCCGTGGCGGTTGATGCCGTACGCCTTGATCGTCGCACCCCTCCAGCCAAACGCGGCGTCCAGGTCCACGTCGGCACCGAACATCAGCTGGCCGGCATACGCCGTACCGCTGCGCTTGCCGCCGTCGAGCGTGGCGGCGGCTTCGCCGGTGTAGGCAAGCTTGGGGATGAGGACATCGCTCGCGTCGGCGGCTGCGGCCAGCGACGGCAGGACCAGCAGGATCGCTGTCGGCAGCAGGCGGCGGGAAGGGGAGGTCATGGGCGGGGCTCCGTGTGCAGGGCGTAGGTCGTTGAGCCCCTACGCGCGCAGGGACCGCAAAAGGACCGTGAGGGCAGGGGGATCAGGCCGCGGCCGTCACCGGCTTCTTGAGGATGCGCAGCGCGACTGCGGTGACGGCCACGCCAGCCAGCAATGCCAGCAGGTAGATGCCGAGATGAGTGACCGCATTCGGGATCGGCAGCACGAACACACCACCGTGCGGCACCTTCAGCTCGACGCCAGCGGCCATCGAGATTGCACCAGCCACGGCAGAACCAAGGATCAGCGCCGGAATGGTGCGCAGCGGATCACGTGCGGCGTAGGGGATCGCGCCTTCGGTCACGAAACTGAGGCCAAGCACGCCGGCGGCACCGGCCGTGCCGCGCTCCTCGGCGGTGAAGCGGTTGCTGAACAGCCATGTCGCCAGTGCAATACCCAGCGGCGGCGTCATGCCGCCGATCATCGTCGCCGCCATCGGCGTGTAGACCTGGCTGGAAATCAATGCAGTAGAGAACGCGTAGGACGCCTTGTTGACCGGCCCGCCCATGTCCACCGCCATCATTCCGCCCAGCAGCAGGCCAAGCAGGATCGCGCTGCCGCCCTGCATGCCGCGCAGCCAGTCGGTCAGCCACGCCAGCAGCCCGGCGACCGGCGTGCCGATCACGTACATCATCAATAGGCCGACCAGCAGCGTGCCCAGCACCGGCAGGATCAGCACCGGCTTGAGCCCTTCCAGGCTGCGCGGCAGGCGCAGCGCACGGTTGATCCAGTGCACGCCATAACCGGCGATGAAGCCAGCCAGGATGCCGCCGATGAAGCCAGCGTCCATGTTCACTGCTACCAGTCCGCCGATCATGCCGGGCGCAATGCCGGGCCGGTCGGCGATGGAGTAGGCGATGTAACCGGCGAGCGCCGGCACCATCAACATGAAGCCGGACTTGGCGCCGATCTGGAACAGCGACCAGGCCAGCGTGCCCTTGTGCGCGTCATCGAAGGCATAGATGCCGCCGAGTGCGAACGCCAGTGCGATCAGCAGGCCACCGGCAGTGACGAACGGCAGCATGAACGACACGCCGGTCATCAGATGCTTGTAGGGGCCGGTGGCCCTGGTTTTTTCGGCCGTGCGGCCCGGAGTCGCGGTACCGGCCTGCACGCCGGCCTCGGCCAGCGCCTTGCGGATCAGGTTCTGGCCATCGTTGATCGCCGGCTTGGTGCCACTCTTGAACAGGCGCTTGCCGGCGAAGCGCGATAGATCGACTTCGCGGTCTGCGGCGATCAGGACGAGGTCTGAGGCGGCGATTTCTTCGTCGCTCAATGCGTCCTGCGCGCCGACCGAGCCCTGGGTTTCGACCCGGATTGCATGGCCCAGCGCCTTGGCGGCCTGTTGCAGGCCCTCCGCCGCCATGAAGGTGTGGGCGATGCCGGTGGGGCAGGAGGTGACGGCGACGATGCGCTTGCCCGCATGCGTGCCGGCGTTGCCCGACACCGCGGCCGCGAGCGGTGCGAGCGCCGCAACCGGGTCGTCCAGTACCTCGCCCAGGCTGGCATGCACGATCCCGGCATTGGCGAAGCGCGCGATGTCCGCCTCACCCTCACCCACCAGCAGCAACTGCGTCGCGGCGGCGGCGTCCGAGGCAGACAGTGCGCCGGTCACGCCCTGGTCGCTGCGGATCTCGATCATCAGCTCGAGCCCGCGCTGGCGGGCGGCGCGGCGCAGCGCTTCGGCGGCAAGAACCGCCTCGATGCTGCGTTCGCCGACGGCGATGACTACGGTGAAAGCGTGCATGGAAACTCCTGGAATTCTTCGGGCTCGTGCTTGCCGAAAGCGCTGCGGTCGGCCCGAAGCCGCCGCCGTGCTCCCGGCAGGGGGGTCAATCCAACCGCTCGATCAGTACATCGCCGGTCCAACCGCGTACCTGCGCCGGGTCCAGCCGTCGTGCGTCACCGCTTTGCAGCCGGCTCATCGAGAACGCGGTCGCCAGCCGCGCGCAGCCGTCCAGATCGATGGAAGGCTCCAGCAGGGCGGCAGCGATGCCGGCCACCATCGCGTCGCCCGCACCGACCGTGCTGCCCTGGGCCAGTCGCGGCGGTCGTGCGACCAGCGCGCCGCTGCGATCAATGAACAGCGCGCCGTCGGTGCCCATCGAGATCGCTACGAGCGCAACGCCACGTTCGACCAAGGCCTGGCCAGCGACGCGCAGGGCGCTGCGGTCCGGCAGCGGGGTGCCGGTCCAGGCCTCCAGCTCCTGGCGGTTGGGCTTGACCGCGTAGGGCAGTGCACCGGCGGTGTCACTCAATGCAGCCACAAGTGCGTCGCCGCTGGTGTCCAGCAACACGCGCGCACCGGCGGCGACGACCTGCGCCTGCAGTCGCGCCCATGCATCGGACGGCAGTCCAGACGGCAGGCTGCCGGACAGCACCACCGGAAGGCCCGGCAGCAGCAAGGCGCCAAGCCTGCGCGACACTGCGTCCAGAGCGGTATCGTCGAGGGCCAGGCCGGGCAGGTTGATGTCGGTGGTTTCGCCGTTGTCCTCGTCAACCAGCTTGATGTTGGTGCGGGTGCTGCCGGGGATACGCAGGCAACCATCCACGATGCCGCGCGTGGAGAAGAGCGCGCCGAACACAACGTCGTTGCCGCCACCGAGCACGCCCAGCGCGGTGGTCGGCACGCCCCAGTCGGCCAGGCAGGCGGCCACGTTGATGCCCTTGCCACCCGCATCGTCGCGGCTGCTGCGGGCGCGGTGCACATGGCCCGGCCGCAGGCTGGCCAGCCGCACGGTCTGGTCGATCGCCGGGTTCAAGGTAACGGTGACGGCGCGGGCGTTCATGCGCGGGCTCCGTCGAGGGCGCGCACCTGCTCGGCGGTTTCGCAGTCCAGCGCCGTCGCAGCCAGCGTTTGCAGATCGGCCAGCGCGCTGCCACGCAGGCGTGCCTTCACGGACGGGATGTCGTTCGGGGTCATCGACAGTTCGTCCACGCCCAGCCCTGCCAGCAGCATCGCGCCGAACGGATCGCCGGCCAGGCCGCCGCAGACACCCACCCAGCGCCCCTGCGTGCGTGCGCCGTCCACCGTGGTGCGGATCGCGCGCAGCACGGCCGGGTGCAGGCTGTCGGCCTCTGCGGCCAGCTCCGGGTTCTGGCGATCGATCGCCAGCACGTACTGGGTCAGGTCGTTGGTGCCGATCGAGAAGAAGTCGGCGTGGCGCGCCAGCACATCGCTCTGGGCGGCCGCGGCCGGTACTTCGATCATGATGCCGATCGGCACGTCGGGTGCCTCGAGTTCGGCGCGCAGGCGCTCGCAGATGGCACGCAGTGCGACCAGTTCAGGCACCGAGGTGATCATCGGGAACATGATGGACAGGCGTGCACCGTCCTTGGCTGCGCGGTACAGCGCACGCAGCTGCGGCTCAAGCAGATCCGGGCGGCGCAGCAGCAGGCGCGCGCCGCGCACGCCGAGGAACGGGTTCTCCTCGTGCGGCAGCTCCAGGTGGGCGACCTGCTTGTCGCCACCGATATCGAGCGCACGCACGATCAACGGACGGCCTTCCAGCGCTTTGGCCATCGCCATGTAGGTTGCGTACTGCTCCTCCTCGCTGGGCGTGCTGCCGCGTTCGAGGAACAGGAATTCGGTGCGCATCAGGCCGACACCTTCCGCGCCCTGTTCCAGCGCGAATGGCACCTGCTCAGGCAGGTTCACGTTGGCGCCGATGTCGATGCGATGGCCGTCGGTGGTCTGCGCCGGCTGCGCGCGTTGTGCGGCTTCGCGCGCGCGGATCTGCTGCTGCTCGGCGATCCAGGCGCGTGCCGAAGCAAGATCGGCCTCGGAAGGGGACAGGTAGAGCCGCCCGCTGCTGCCGTCGATGATCGCTTCGCGGCCGGCCTTGATCGCCAGCAGTTCGGCGCCACCGGCAACCAGCGCCGGCAGGCCGAGCGTGCGCGAGAGGATCGCAGTGTGCGACGTGGGGCCGCCCTGTGCGGTGGCGAGGCCGAGCACGCGGGTGGTGTCAAGGTTGGCGGTATCCGAGGGTGACAGGTCGGCGGCAAGCAGGATGCACGGTTGCGCCGGTAGATCTGCCAGGCCGCCACCGGCCGCAGAGGCGTCAAGCTGCGCCAGTACGCGCCGACCCACATCGCGCAGGTCGGCAGCGCGCCCGGCCAGCACCGGATTGCCCAGCGCCGCCAGCCCGGAGGCGATCTGCTCGATGGCCTGGTGCCAGGACCACGCGACGCCATGACCTTCAACCATCAGCTGGCAGGTGCGGGTAATCAGGTCGGTGTCGTCAAGCAGCGCAGCCTGTGCCCTGAAGATCGCCGCATCCGAGGCGCCAAGGCGGCGCTGGGTGTCGTCCTGCAGCGCGGCCAACTGCTGGCGGGTACGGCTGAGTGCATCCTGCAGGCGCGCGCCGCCCTCGCCAAGCGGGGCAGGGCGATCGGCAACATCGGCCTGCGCGCTGGCCAGTACATGCAGCGGACCGATGGCCAGCCCGGGGCTGGCGCCGATGCCGACGATCGCTGCCTGCGCTTCGGGCGGATTCCAGCCCGCGACCGGCGCCGCCTTTCGCTGTGCTGCACGCTCCGCATCGGCCTTTTCCTGCGCGACCAGCCCGTCCATGGTCTTGCTTAGTGCAGCCAGCAGTGCGGGGGCATCGGCGCCTTCGGCAGAAACACGCACGGCATCGCCCTCGCGAAGCCCGAGCTGCAGCAGCGCCACCAGACTCTTGGCGTCGGCCGCCTGATCGCCCGCGCGCACCTGGGCGCGGGCCGTAAAACTCCGCGCCGTCTCGGCCCAGCGCGTGGCCGGGCGCGCGTGCAGTCCGCTGGGGTAAGCAATGGTCCAGTCGAAACGCTCGGCCAGGTCCGCCACTGGGACGTGAGTGGCAGAGACTGCGACGTCGCTGGCCAGCGCATTGACGATTTCGCTTGCATCGGAGGTAGTGAACAACCGCTGCAGCGTGGCCTCGTCCTGGATCAGGCGGGTCAGCCTGCGCAGCAGGGTGATGTGGGTATCGGACTGGGCGGCAATGCCAACCACCAGGCGGGTGACCTGGCCGGGGTTCCATTCCACGCCTTCCGGCAACTGCAGCACCGCAATGCCGTCGCGACGCACCAGGTGGCGGTCCTCGCCGAGCCCATGCGGGATCGCCACGCCATGGCCGAGGAAGGTGTTCGCCAGCGCTTCGCGGCGTTCCATGCTGGCCTGGTAACCCGGCGCCACGCAGCCGGCAGCGACCAGCATCTGGGCCACCTGGGCGATGGCATCGGTCTTGTCCTGTGCCCGCGCGTCCAGGCGGATCAGTTCCCGGCTGACGGGGGAAGGGGAGGTCAGGGGCGACAAAGCGGGCTCCGGGAGGGATGGCTGGGGCGTATTGGGAACGTTCCCACTGCACATTTCAATGTGCACTGCACAAAAAGCCAATAGTCCTTTGGCGTTAGCATTGTCCTGAACAGCCATCCGGCCATGAACAGCGTACGTTTTCGGGAACGTTTCCAATGAGCATCAGCATCAACGACGTCGCACGCGTGGCGGGGGTGTCCAAATCCACGGTGTCACGGGTGCTCGGGGGCGGTCCGGTCAGCGAGGACGTGCGCGGCAGGGTCGAGCTGGCGATCCGCCAGACCGGCTATCGACCCAACCTGCAGGCAAGACGGCTCCGCTCCCGGCACACCGGCATCATCGGCTTGATCGTGGCGGATATCCGCAACCCGTTCTTCACGGCGCTGATCCGCGCCGTGGAAGAGGTGGCCTATCGCGAAGGTCTTCGGGTCACCCTCTGCAACACCGACGAGGACCCCGAGCGGGAGGCGCTGTATCTGCAATTGATGCACGAAGAGCGCATCAGTGGCCTGATCTTCGCGCCAACCCGGACCACGGTGGGCCGGCTCGAGCGGCTCACGCTGGACTATCCGACGGTGCTGGTGGACCGTGCCGCGCCTGGCGGTCCGATCGACAGCGTGGTACTCGACAATCCGGCAGCGATGGCAGGTCTGGTCGAGCATCTGGTCGAGCGCGGCTATCGGCGTATCGGCGGATTGTTCGGCAGCACCAGTACCACCGCGGCCGAGCGACGTGACGGTTATCTTGCTGCGATGCGCATGCATGGGTTGCAGCCGGACTACCGTGAGGTTGAACCCACGGCCGAAGCCGCCATCGCGACGGTCGATCAGTGGCTCGCTACGCCATCCCGCCCCGAAGCACTGGTCACCAGCAACAGCCTGCTGTTGATGGGCGCATTGAAAGCCGCCCGCGGCGCAGGGCTGGCGATTCCAGAGGCGTTGGCACTGGCCGGCTTCGACAACGAACGCTGGACCGAGCTGGTCGAGCCGGGCATCACCGTGATCGAGCAACCGGTTGAGGAGATGGGGCGGGCCGCGATGTCGCTGCTGCTTGAGCGCCTGCGCACGCCGGAGCTGCCGGTACGCCGACTCGTAATGACGGGCCGGTGCGTGGTCAGAGGGTCGACAGCAGCGCGATAGCTCGGCGCCCGATCGCGGCGAAGCCTGGAAATGCCACCCGGGTGTTGGCGGGCCAACCCCTGTCTGTTACAAGCCATCCGTCCACAACCAGCTTGATCGACTTTGACCCACGCTGTGTGCACCCCACAGGAACGCGCCAAGGACCCCGACATGAATGGATATCACGAACCCAAGGCGCGCCGCCTGATGCGTCGGCTCCTCGCACTTGGCCTCTGCGCCCTGGCAGGATCCGCCCTCGCCGGAACAACGCAACCGGCACGCACCTGGCTTGTCAGTGGAGCCGAACTCATCACCCTGCTGCAGGGCAAAGGCGCTGATGGGTTCTGCGACGGCGAGCAGTGCCGGAACCTGTCCAGCGCTCGCGCCAGCGTCTATATCCAGGGCGTTGCCGATGCCAGCCACGGCCAGTGGTGTGGCCAAGGCAGGATTCTTCCGCATGAGCTGGTCGACCGTGTGTCTTCCCATATCCGGCAGTTGCCCCGCGAGCGATTGCAGCAGGGCGCGTCTTCACTGGTTGCCGAAGCGCTGCGGACCGCATTTCCCTGTGGTGGCGGCGCGTCACGGGGTGGCAGTGCCGAGCCCGGCAAAGACGAATAGGACAGGCCGCGCCCAACGCGTGACGACGCGAACGTCCTACACCCTCGCGACACGGTGCATTCACGGCCACCGACACCCGCGCTGTCCACACTGCATGTTCCTTCCACAGCACGAGGTGCCCCATGGCCACCTGTGATGTCTGCGGCAACAACTACGACAAGAGCTTCACCCTCCAGCAGGGCGGACGCAGCGGCACGTTCGACTCGTTCGAATGCGCGATCCACGCATTCGCACCGCGCTGCGCACACTGCGATTGCGCTGTTATCGGGCATGGTGTTGAAGGAAACGGCCAGATCTTCTGCTGCGCACACTGCGCTGGTCATTCAGGTGTACAGGGTTTAGCCGACCGGGCCTGAGTCGCCGTCAGCGCCATCCCGCTCCTGCCCAGAGACAAGCGAAGAAACCCGCGCGACCCGCGCTGCGCCCGAACCAGCAAGCAGCGCCAGTGCCCGCCGCTTCTGCGCTGGCATTCCCGCCACGGCCTCCGACGCCAACACCACGTGGAATTCCCTGGCGTTGGCGTCCAACGCTGTAGCCAGGACACACGAATCGGCCGTCATGCCACACAGCCAAAGGCGGCGCACTCCCAGTTTGGCCAGCAGAATCGGCAAAGGGCTGGCCAGAAAGGCCGAGTGCTTGGGCTTGAGCACGAAGTAGTGACCTGGCAGAGGCGAGAGAAGGCCGGCGATTCGCCCCGCCGGGCCACCGTCGCGCCGGCACTGTTCCACCTGCTGGCGGAAATCGCGCTTCCATTCCGAGAAATTGTCGTTGGCGTAGATGACCGGCCAACCGCGTTCGTCGAAGTGATCCCTCAGGCGCCGGATCTGCCGGGCCGCCCGCTCTGCCGCCGGCGCCAGCTTTTCAGCGCCAGGGAAGTCGAATCGGCTGAACATGTCGATGATCAGCAGGGCCGTCGATGGATCATCTCGCATGGCTCAATCACCTGTCTGCGCGTGTGGGGCTTCAACCGGCTTGGATTGCGGCGAGTCTTTCTGGCGCAGGAAAATCGTCAGCACCACCAGGGATAGCACGGCCAGGAATTCGCTCTGCCAGTTCTGCATGGATTCGAACCAGAATGTGCTGCTGGCGAGGTGCTCCACAAAGCCTGGCGGCGGCAATCCCTTCAACTGCTGTTCGGCTTCCTCGGCGCGCCAGCTTCCCACTGCATGCAGCGTAAAGCTGAACAGGAACAACAGCCCGAACGCGATCGCAAGCGAATGACCGTAGAGCGTCTTCCATGGACCACCGCGCCTTACCGGCCACGGCGTGGGCCCCGGCTCGACGCGATTCTGTTCCTGCGCAGGGTCCAGCGGCCGCGATTCGGCCGAGCCGCGCTGGCGCAGGCTGACCGTCAGGAGCACATACATCCCCATCTGCAGGAACTCGCTCTCCCAGTTCTCGAACGTGGCGCTGACGAAGTGCCCCGTCGCGAGGTAGTGCCAGAGATCGATCGGCGCGCGTCCGTGCTCGACCAGTTCCTGGTTGTGCACGTGATGCCCGGCAACCGCCTGCCCAACGATGAACACAAGCGTGAGCACAAGCAGCACCAGCGAGAGACCGTTGCGTTTCCACATGCAACACCTCGTTCAGTCTGTTCCAGAGGCCGTGCGCGAAGCTTGCGCGGGTAGCAGGCCATGACCCGTGAATCCGGCGCACCCAGAATGTGAGGCGGACTCAACGCTTTCCGGTCGGGTCAGGATCAGGACGTTCGTAGTCTTCCGGTACGGCCTTGGGGCCATCGCCGTCGTCGGGCATGTCGTGCTCCTTCCACTTGGCTCGATCGTTGCGCCGCTTGTCCGGCGTGTGCGCCTTCGACTGATCGTCCACGTCTGTCGTCGGATTGAAGGGCAGCTTGTCGTTCATGGGCAGCTCCTGCGTCGAAAGACCGAAGACTGCACCGGGCCGGGTTAACACCATGACCCCTTAGAATGAACGCCGTGCACACCGGGATGTCACCGAAGCGGGATGGCGGCCTTGCGATGCTGGCGTCCCGAGCTCCTGGAGAAGCACGATGCAGGCATTGACCTATCACGGCCGCAAGGATGTGCGAGTCGAGACCGTACCGGACCCGGTACTGGCGGCCGAGGATGATCTGATCCTGAGGGTAACTGCCACCGCCATCTGTGGATCGGACCTGCACCTGTATCGCGGCAAGATTCCGGATCTGCACGATGGCGATGTGCTCGGCCACGAGTTCATGGGCGTGGTGGAAGAGGTCGGCAGCGGCGTGACCCAGGTGCAGCCGGGCGATCGTGTGGTGATCCCTTTCGTGATCGCCTGTGGAGAGTGCTTCCATTGCCGCCTGGCCGAGTATGCCGCTTGCGAATCCACCAATACCGGCAAGGGCGCCGCACTGAATCAGAAGGGCATGCTGCCTCCGGCCGCATTGTTCGGCTACAGCCATCTGTATGGCGGCGTGGCCGGGGGCCAGGCCGAATTCGTGCGCGTACCGAAGGCGAATGTAGGCCCGCTGCGCATTCCGGAAGGCATTGCGGATGAGCAGGTGCTGTTCCTGTCCGACATTCTCCCCACAGGCTACCAGGCTGCGCTGAACGCAGGGGTGAAGGCGGGCTCGACGGTGGCCATCTTCGGTGCGGGCCCGGTGGGGCTGATGAGCGCGGCCTGCTGCCGCCTGCTGGGCGCAGAAACCATCTTCATGGTCGACCATCTTCGTTACCGTCTGGATTACGCGCGCCGTACCTACGGTGTGACGCCCATCGACTTCAAGGAGATCGAAGACCCGGCGGACTACATCCTTGCCCAGACCAGTGGGCGGGGCGTGGACGCCTGCATCGAGGCGGTAGGCTTCGAGGCCGAGGGCAGCGCGCTGGAGTCAGCATTGACTGCCGTGAAGCTGGAGGGCAGCAGCTGCGTGGCGATCCGGCAGTGCATCGCGGCAGCACGCCGCGGCGGCGTGGTCAGCATCCCGGGTGTCTACGCTGGCTTCATCCATGGTTTTCTGCTGGGTGATGCGTTCGACAAGGGGCTGACGTTCAAGATGGGGCAGACCCACGTGCAGGGACTGATGCCGGAACTGCTCGACGCAATCATGGAAGGAAAGCTGCAGCCGGGTGACATCATCTCGCACCGGATGCGCCTGGCCGATGCAGCTCAAGGCTATGCAATGTTCGACGCCAAGGACGATGACTGCCGCAAGATCGTATTGACACCCTGAGCGTGCCGCCATGAGCGCGATTGTCATCGCCTGTGTCTACGCCCTGTGGCTGGCTGCGGGATCGCTGGATTTCCATTTTCACCGGCGCACCGATCTTCCGCACACTTCCGCGATGCGCGAAAGCCTGCTGCATGGGGTGCAGCTGCTGCTGATCGGCAGCGGCATGCTTGCCTGGCTCCTGCTGGAGAACACGTTGTCGCTGGTCGCGCTTCTGGCAGGTCTGGTCATCGCACACGCGGTCGCCGGCTATCTCGATACCGTCAGCGCGGACGGCTGTCGACGCATCAGCCCGGCGGAACAGCATGTGCACAGCGTGCTGGATGCCGCGCCGTGGGTCCTGCTGGCCTGGGTGGGCTGGCAGGTCCACCCGCGGTGGTCGCTCGAAGTGAAGCCTGCAGCACCGGACGTCTGGTGGCTCGCCCTGCTGCCGGCGCTGGGCCTGGTAGTGCTGCCATGGCTCTGGGAACTGCGGCAGTGCGTGCGTGCAAGACAGCGCACGCAGACGGGTCCGTGAGGATCATGGTACCGGGCATTCATGTGCCCGCCACGCCATCAAGACAGACATGTGACCGCCTGCCGCCTACGTTCATCGCGTATCTCCATTGCAGGTCTGCCACCCATGCGGGATGTGACGTCATCCTCTTCGCTGTTCAATCGCGCACGCCAGGTGCTGGTGCAGCAACCGGCATTGCCTTTGCCCGGTGGCGGCCAGACGCTGCAGCGTTGGCAGGCGCTGGCAGCCTGGGGGGCAGAGGATCTTTGCCTGGCCAAGGTACTGGAGGCCCACTATGACGCCCAGGCGATTGCTGCCGAGTTGAGGGCGCCCATCCCTGCTCAAGATACGTTGCTGGCGGTATGGGCTGCAGAGGGTCCGGCCAACACCGTTCGCATCGATGCCGGCGGTGGGTTGTACGGTGACAAACCCTGGTGTTCCGGCAGCGCATGGGTGGATGCGGCACTGGTAACGGTTCGCAACCCGCAGGGCGTGTGGCTATGCCAGGTAGCGGCGGAACACTGGCACACACTTGCGGGCGAGCCATGGCCTGCTGTGGGCATGGCCGCAATCCCTTCCACCACGGTGCGCTTTGACGGCGCACCGATGGTGATCCTGGGGACGCGCGATGACTACCTGCAGCGCCCGGGCTTCTGGCACGGCGGGGCAGGCATCGCGTCGGTCTGGTTTGGTGCAGCGGCCGCTTTGGCCGAGCGCATGCGACCGGCCTGCACCGAGGGAAATCGCGCGCGGCTGCTGGGTGAAGTGGACCTCGCCCTGGGCCCGGCAGCCGCGCTGCTTCGCGAACTGGCGGCGCACATCGACGCCGCGCCCGAACTGGCCCATCGCGAAGATGTAGTGCGCGTGCGCTGTGTCGTTGAGCGCGCGGCAACGCGTGTGCTGGACCTGGCGGGTCGGGCGCTGGGCCCGGGCCCGATGTGCCTGGAGGACGCCCATGCCCGGCGCTGCGCGGACCTGACCGTGTTCCTTCGCCAGAGCCACGCCGACCGCGATTGGGAATGGCTGGGCGAGCAGCGCGCAGCACAGGAGGCAACATGGGCGCTGTAGCCAGGACACCCCTGCAAGGGCAAGGAACCCAGGAGCAGGCCTGGCTGCACTGCGATTGGCTCTGGCAGCAACCGACCACATCGGCAACCGCACTCTGCAGCGGGCATGACCGCATGGTGGTGGTCGCGCCGCATCCGGACGACGAAATCCTCGGCTGTGGCGGACTGCTGCATCACGCTGCGGGACAGGGTATCGACGTCAGTGTCGTTGCCGTGACCGACGGCGAAGCATGCTACCCGGGCGAGCCGTGGTGGACGCCCGAACGCCTGCGATCAGCGCGCCGAGCGGAGCTTGCCGCGGCATTGGGCGAACTCGGCATTCCGGTCGGCTCCATCTTCCACCTGGGTATCGCCGACGGCGCGGTCAGCGCGCATGAGCAGGGGCTGGAAGGTTGGCTGCAGCAGTATCTGCAACCGCGCGACCTGGTCCTGGCGCCATGGCGGTTTGATGGTCACCCCGATCACGAAGCGGCAGGACGCGCTGCCTGCCGCGCCGCGCGGGCGGTTGGTTGCCACCGGCTGGAGTACCCGGTGTGGGGCTGGCACTGGCTTGACCCTGCCTGCGCACATATGGCGTGGGAGGTTCCGAAGCTGGTCGACATTTCAGCAGTGGCGTCCGCAAAGCGAAACGCGATCGCGCATTTCCGTACGCAGACCGGCGACGTGGCGGGCCTGAACAGCCCGCCGGTGCTGCCCGCACATGTACTCGCCCGATTCTTCCGAAACTACGAGGTATTCCTTGCATGAGCGCGCAACCGTACTTCGATGACCTGCATGAGCAGGACGACCCGTTCGGCTACCGCAGCCGGTGGTATGAAGAGCGCAAGCGTGCGCTGCTGCTGGCAAGCCTCAGCCAGCGCCAGTTCGCTCGCGGCTGGGAACTGGGGTGTTCCAACGGCGTACTGACCGAGGCGCTGGCCGCACGTTGCGAACGCCTGCTGGCAACCGACATCAGCCCACGTGCGGCGTTCCAGGCGCGCCGCAACCTGGCCCATCTGCCGCACGTGCAGGTTCATTGCGCCAGCCATCCCGAGCAATGGCCGCCAGGACGCTTCGACCTGATCGTCTGCGGCGAAATGGGCTACTACCTGGGGGCAGGCGCACTGCGCGAGCTGCGCCGTGGCATCGATGAAGCACTTCGCGATGACGGCCTGCTGGTCGCCTGCCATTGGTTGCCCTCGTTCGCCGGACGCGCGAGCCGGACCGAGGTGGTGCATCGATGCCTGGGGGAAGGCCTGCAGGAAGCCTTCCACTACCGCGATGCGGACTTCGTGCTTCAGGGATGGACACGGGGCCTCTTGTCATTGGCCCGCAACGAGGGCCTGCGGTGATAGGCGTCCTGATACCCGCCCACAACGAGGCGGACAGTATCGCGCGCTGCCTGCAATCCATCCGGGTGGCGGCCCTTCACCCGGGCCTCGGCGGCGAAGCAGTGGAGGTGATGGTCGCGCTCGATGCGTGTACGGATGCAACGGGCACCATCTGCCGCCAACACCAGGTCGGCAGCGTACAGCTGGATGCACGCTGCGTCGGTGTCGCCCGGGCCGCAGCCGCTGCTGAACTGCTGGGGCGGGGCGCCAGGTGGCTGGCAAGCACGGACGCTGACAGCGAGGTGCCTGCCGAGTGGCTGGCCGCACAGGTTCAGGGCAGTTGTGACGCTTTCTGCGGACTGGTGGACATAGCGACGACCTGCCAGGGTGAACGGCGCCTGCGCAGGGCATTCCAGGCAAGACAGCAGTGGGGCGACCATCATGGGCGCATCCACGGTGCCAACCTCGGCGTCTCTGCCAGTTCCTATCGGGCCGTTGGCGGCTTTGCTCCCCTGCACTGCAGTGAAGACGTGGCGCTTGTCAGAGCGCTGCAACGCTGCGGTGCGGTGGTGCGATGGGCCGGCGCTCCCGTGGTGATGACAAGTGCGCGTCTGCAGGGGCGCGCTACAGGCGGATTCTCCGCTTATCTGGCGGCGCTGGGTGGCGAGCGCTCCGGCGCGGAAGCATCGGCCCTGATCACCTGAGGGTCAGCCACACCGTCACGCAAGCGCCCCGTGTTATCGGAGCGTGCGGTTGAGGAGAGCGTTGGGACAGCGCAGGCCACGAAGGCCCTCATCCCTGCCTACCTCCGCGAAGCGATGATGGACGAGCAGGAAATTTCCTGCGTCAGAAGGAACGAACGTGCCCCTCCGTGCAGTCGCCTACGCAAGTGAGGCGACATCGGGGCTTTCCATGGACCATGTGGATGACCTCGCCAGGGCCGCCGCCCGCTTCAACTTCGAAGCCGGCGTTACGGGTGTACTTCTTTACGACGGGCTCCGTTTCCTCCAGTACATCGAGGGACCGGAAGACAGCATCAACGTGGTGTACAGCCGCATCCTCAGTGCCCGCAGCCATTGCGAGCTGATCGAGCTGGGCCGGGGCAGGGTTTCCGGCCGGTTCTTTCCCTACTGGTCAATGCGGCTGCTGTAGGTTGACGCCTCCGAGATCCGCAGCGTGGCGCGCAGCAACTGGGATGGGCTCTCCCGTGGCGGCGCGCTGCGCCAGCTGAGCCTGGTGGTGGCCCCGCACCTGGGGTGACCACCCCATGGCAATCAATGCGCCGGCGGTTGCACGCAGACATCCCCCATGACGCGCCGAACCGTCTCCTGCAACTCGCCGACGTGGAACGGTTTGGCCACGAAAGCGGCGCGACGGTGACGCTGCGGCACCAACTGGTCATAGACCGCGGATACGAACAGGAACGGAATACCGAGTTCCGTCAGGCGATCAGCCACCGGGAAGACCACGCCGTCGCGAAGCTCGACGTCGAGCACGGCGCCGTCGAATCGCTGGTTGTCCAGCAGCCCCAGCGCATCGAACACGCTGTAGGCATGCGTCACCTGATCGCCTGCGTCCTCCAGCGCCTGTTCCATCAGCGCAGCCAGGTCGAGCTGGTCTTCCACCAGCAGCAGGTTGCATCTGCGCTGGCTCATTCCGGATTGCATACGTGCACGCCTGTGTTGTCCTGGGAACTGCAGTCTGTGCTGTGCCGCATCAACGCCATGCGTGTGCATTGTCAGCCCGGCGCGAAGCCCCCGCGAGCGCGTCGCCAACCGGGTGGAGGAGGTGTGGAAGGCGCCCTGGATTTCGTTGACGGCGTCTTGGCACTCGCTGTGGATACTGCCGCCGTCCCCCGCATCGGAGATTCTGTCATGCCGCTATCCGGAACCGATTCTGTCGCTCCAGGCGTACTGCGTGTCGAGTGCATGCCACTCGACTGCGGCGGTGCCGCCATCGTCGTGGAGCTGGACCGGGCGCCTGAACGGGCCTGGATGAAGTCGCTGAAGCGAGCACTGCTGGCCGACGACGCCATGGAAGGCGCACAGGCCAAGTTCGATGGGCGCTTCGTCTATGTCGTGGGCGTGGATGGTGGCGGGCATCGTGCTCAACATCGGGTAATGCAGGCCGTGATGGCGGCGGGCGGCGCGTGCGCCTCGAACGCCGGGCGCCAGCGACCTGCAGCCGGCGTGGGCGTATCCAGCGCACTGGCGACCTGAGAGCACCCCCTGGGTGCAACACAGGGCTGCGGATGTTATCGCCGCATCACCACTGCGTGCAGCGCCCACCTTCGACGGCTCACACCGGCCGACAGGGCGGTGATTGCAGGCGCTCCACCATGGTCTCCGGAGGCATGTCGCCCCGCACCGGAGATCGAAATGGCAGACCAGAACAACGCCCGAAGCGAGCGCCTGTTGAAGTGGCTGCAGGACGCCTACGCCATGGAGCAGGAGGCGGAAACCATGATGAAGGCCATGGCTTCGCGGATCCAGAACTATCCCCACCTCGCTGCACGGATCGCCCAGCACGTCCAGGAGACGCAGGGGCAGGCAGCCTCGCTGCGCCAGTGCATTGAAGCGCTTGGAGGAAGCGTGCCGACCGCCAAGGGACTGTTCGCCAGCATGACTGCGGCTCTCCACGCGGCCGGCACAAGCCTGATGGAAGACGAGATGGTCAAGAGCGTAGGGCTCTCGTTCGGCTTCGAAAACACCGAGATCGCCACCTACCGGGCGCTGGTGATTGCTGCCGAGCGTGCCGCAGCGCCGGACATCGCCGCGGTCTGTGGCCAGATCCTGCAGGAAGAGATCGCCATGGCGCGCTGGCTGGAGGACCACCAGGACGGCCTGGTCGGTGCGTTCCTCAATCGCGACGAAACGCCGGGCGCGCAAGCCAAGCGCTGACCCCGACGCCAGCACAGCCAGCCATTGGAGAAACCCCATGTTCTTTCATCACAAGAAGCTGATGTACACCGTGCGCGTGCGCGAATCCAACCCGCAGCTCGCCAGCCTCATGCTTGAACAGTTCGGCGGCCCGCAGGGCGAGCTTGCTGCCGCCATGCGCTACTTCACCCAGGGACTCGGCGAATGCGATCCAGGCCGCAAGGACCTGCTGATGGATATCGCCACCGAAGAGATCAGCCATCTGGAGATCATCGGCACCATCATCGCCATGCTCAACCGCGGGCCGAAGGCCATTCAGTCCGAAGGGCTTGCCGAGGCCGAGGATATGCGGCTGCTGGGGCAGAACAGCACCAGCCATACCGAGCAGATCCTGTACGGTGGCGGGCCGGCACTGGTCAATTCCAGCGGGGTGCCGTGGACAGCGGCCTACATCGACTCGATCGGGGAACCTACCGCCGATCTGCGCTCGAACATCGCTGCGGAAGCGCGCGCCAAGCTGGTGTATGAGCGCCTGATCAACGTCACCGACGACCCCGGCATCAAGGATGCGCTGCGTTTCCTGATGACGCGCGAGATCGCGCACATGAAGTCATTCGAGAAGGCGCTGCACAGCATCCAGCCCAACTTCCCGCCGGGCAAGCTGCCGGGGGACCCTGCGTTCACCGATCTGTACATGGACATGTCGCAGGGCGACGGCGCCGACGACCTGCAGGGCAGCTGGAACAGCGGCGAGCTATGGGAGCGGGTCAGCGACCGCGAGGCACAGACCGCTGTGGATGGTGGCGACGGCGGCGGCACGGTGGGCCTGGACGCGCGCGAACAAGCGGCGGTGCAGGCCATGGCCCTGCGTACACTCTCCGACCCGGAAGCGCGGCCGACCACCGGGGCCGAGCTGGGGGCCGGCCCGGGCGCGGGAGCACTGGACCTGCCACCACGCGAGCCGTGAAAGAGCTGGGGCGCCCATCTGCGGCGCCCCAGTGGCGAAGCCCTTGATCAGCGTCAAGGCGTACGAAAGTGGGCGGACATCACGTCCGCCCACGAAGAGGTGCATCGGCCTTCAGCCGCGATCAGCGCTGCTGGCCACCGCGGTTGTTGCCGCCGCCGCGTTCCTGCTGTTGCTGCCCCCCGCCTTGGTTACCGCCCTGGTTTCCACCCCCGCGGCTGTTCTGGCCGCCTTCGCGGCCGATGTCCGCCATGTGCTGTCGATCCTGGCTCACCGCTTCGCCGCCCTTGCGGCCGGCTTCGCGTGCTTCTTCCGAGCTGAATTCATGGGCGTTGCCTGATTCGTGCGCGGCACGTCCACCCTTGGCGGCGATCTCGCGCTGCTTGTCCTCGTCCATCGAAGCGAAACCGCGGTTGCTGTTGCCCTGGTTCTGGTTCTGGTTGGCCATGGAAAGTCTCCCTGGGTTGAGCCGCCCGACTGGCGGCAGGGACCATCTTCCAGATCCGGCGCTAGACGGCGGTGGCATGACCGCCAACGTGGCGTCATCCGGAAGCCCACGATTCCTCATCCGCTCTCCACGAAACGTCGTGCACGCGCGTGTGCGCCCGCAGGCGCGCCCGCCGCGCTCTAGCACGTGTCAAAGCGATGCGGCGGGCCCGCGCCTCAACTCGACGCAGCCTCTACGCCGGCCTCACTGCACATACGACCCGCATCGCTAAGGTAGAGCTGTCTGCAACATCCGGTGGTGCCATGCCTTTTCGTGCGATTGCCTATGTGAGTGAAGCTTCCCGAAGCCTGACCGAAGAGCGGCTGCAACGGCTTGTGGCCGAAGCGGTGCAGTTCAACGAATCCGTCGATGTCACCGGCACGTTGCTGTTCGACGGCTCGCGCTTCCTGCAGTATCTGGAGGGCCCGGAGGCCGGGATCAATGCGGCGTACACGCGCATTCTCGCGGCCGGCAGCCACAGTGGGATCGTCGAGCTGAACCGGGGCAGGGTGGGGCGGCGGCAGTTTCCGCACTGGCGGATGCGCAGCGTGCGGGTGGATGAGCTCGCGCTGGGAAAGATCGCCATCTCCGACTGGACCGGCTTCGTGCGCAGCGCGTCGGCGCTGGAGTCGGGCGCCAGCGCACTGGATCGTCTGCTGTCGGTCTCGCAGTTGCAGACGGATGCAGGTGCGGGAGAGACCCTGGAACCGTACGGGCAGCTGGTACGATGACGGCGGCGGCCGCCCCGCGTGCATCCGCTCCACTGCGTGTCGGCTGTGCGGGCTGGTCGCTGCCGCGCGCGGATCAGGAAGCGTTCGGCGCGGGCGACAGCGCGCTGCAGCGCTACGCCACACGCCTGCCGATGGTGGAGATCAACTCATCCTTCTATCGACCGCACCAGGCCAGGACCTATGCGCGATGGGCGGCGAGCGTGCCGGAGGGCTTCCGGTTCGCGGTGAAACTGCCGCGAGAGATCAGCCATGAGCGTCGGCTGCGCGACGCAATGCAACCGCTCGAGCGGTTCCTTGAAGGCGTGCTGGAGCTGGGTGAAAAGCTCGGGCCGTTACTGCTGCAGTTGCCGCCGAGCCTAGTGTACGACACGGCCACGGCCAGAGCATTCCTGCGGGGCCTGCGCGCGCGCACCCAAGCCGATATGGCGTGCGAGCCGCGCCACCCGAGTTGGTTCACGCCAGAAGTGGATGCGCTTCTGAGCGCGCATGGCGTGGCACGGGTTGCCGCGGATCCGGCACGTGTGCCGGCGGCAGCGACGCCCGGCGGTGACCGCGCGTGGAGCTACTGGCGCTGGCACGGCCAGCCACAGATCTATCGCAGCGCCTACGACGAACCCACCCTTGCCCACCTTGCGCGGCAGCTGCTGGCCGAGGCCGACGCGAAACGACCCGCCTGGTTCGTACTGGACAACACCGCACTGGGTCACGCCACCGGCAACGCCCTGCACCTGCAGGCGCTGCTGCAGGAGAAGGAACATGCCTGAAGGCCCTTCGATCGTCCTGCTGCGCGAAGCAGCGAGCCACTTCAAGGGGCACGTGGTCCGCGCCGTCTCCGGGAACAGCCGGGTCGACCTGTCGCCGCTGCAGGGCCGAAGGGTCAAGGCGGTCCGCAGCTGGGGCAAGCACTTCCTGCTGGAATTCAGCCGCCACACGCTGCGCGTCCATCTGATGATGTTCGGCAGCTGGCGCATCGACGAACGGAAGCCAACCCCGGCGCGTGTATCCCTGCGGTTCGACAATGGCGATCTGAACTTCTATGCGTGTTCCGTGCGGCTGATCGACGAGCCGTTGGACGAGGTCTACGACTGGCGCGCGGACGTGATGAACGATGCATGGGATCCGAAGCTGGCCCAGCGCAAGCTGAAGGCAATGCCGGACGTCATGGTTTGCGATGCGCTTCTGGACCAGACGGTCTTTGCCGGCGTGGGCAACATCATCAAGAACGAGGTGCTGTTCCGTATAGGCGTGCACCCCGCCACGCGGCTGGGCGACCTGCCACCGCGCAGGCTCACCGCGCTGATCACGCAGGCCCGCGCCTACAGCTTTGATTTCCTGCAGTGGAAGCGCCGTTTCGAGTTGAAGAAGCACTGGCAGGTACACACGCGCAGGATCTGCCCGGCATGCGGCGGCCCGATCAGCAAGCTTTACATGGGCACCACCCGGCGGCGCACGTTCTTCTGCCCGAACGACCAGGTGCTGTACCAACCCTGAGGCCGCCGTCCATGGCGGCCGGCTTCGGCGCGCGTCGATCAGGCGGCCTGTGCCGCCTTGGCATTGTCGCCGCCCTTGGCCAGCAGGGTGAGCTTCTCGTCGGTGGCCTTCTCTTCCTCAAGCGTCTCCAGCAGCAGCGGCAGGGCGTCCTTGTAGCCCAGCTGCTTGGCCAGCGCGGCGATGGTGCCGTAGGACGCAATTTCGTAATGCTCGACCTTCTGTGCGCCGCCGATCAGGGCGGCATCGCGCACAGGGCCCTTGTCGATGCTGTCGATCACTTCCTTGCCTTCCTCCACCAGACCTTCCATCGCCGCGCACTTGATGCGCTTCAGCCGGATGCCGAGAACCTCCACCACCTGGTCGATGCGCTCGATCTGGCCCTGGGTTTCTTCCAGGTGCGTTTCAAACGCTGTGGCCAGGTCAGGGTTCTCGGCCGCACGGGCCAGGCGCGGGAGGGCCTTGGTCAGCTGCTTTTCGGCGCTGTAGATATCCGAGAGTTCGTGGATGAACAGGTCTTCCGCTGTCTTGATAGCCATGCTGGGCTCCGCTGTGAGTGGAGCGCTCAGCGTAGGTCCCGCCCGGTTGCGATCAGGCGGGGGCCAGGTGAAGGCGGCATGTGAACGCCAACGCGAGCCCTGCGCGTTGTCTTCACGAGGTGGCGTCTGTCGCCCGCCTGCCGCAGTCCCGATACCGGCAGGCCTTCGCCATCGCTTCACGGTGGCGTCGCCTGGTGCCCATGGGCCGGCCGGTACGGTCACTTCACGCCCGATCACGTGTGGAGACTCCCATGAGCGATGACAAGAAGAACACCGGCAGCCCGGACCGGGATCGCATCAACGTCAACGAAGACTATGAACTGCAGTACTGGACCACGACGCTGGGTGTGTCAGCCGAGGAGCTTCGGGCCGCGGTCGCCGAGGTCGGGCCCACCGCCGCTGCTGTACGCAAGCACCTGGGAAAGTAGCGCGGAGCTGCCATGTCACTGGTCGAGTACCGCCGCAAGCGTCGTTTTGACCAGACCAGGGAGCCCGAACCGGGCAAGGCGCTGCCAGAAGGCCAACGCGCCATTTTCGTGGTGCAGTTGCATCATGCCAGCCGCAGGCACTACGACTTCCGTCTGCAGGTGGGTGACGCGCTGAAGAGCTGGGCCGTTCCCAAGGGCCCCAGCTACGACCCGAAGGTCAAGCGCATGGCGGTGGAGGTGGAGGATCATCCCGTCGACTACGCAGCATTTGAAGGCGAGATTCCCAAAGGCCAGTATGGCGGCGGACATGTCGCCCAGTTCGACCACGGTGTGTGGGCCACGCAGGGCGACCCGGAAGCCCAGCTCGCCAAGGGCCATCTACGCTTCGAGTTGTTCGGCGCCAAGCTCAAGGGTGGATGGCATCTGGTCCGTTCCGGCAAGCCTGCGCGCCAGCCACAGTGGCTGCTGTTCAAGGATGACGATGAATTTGCCAGCGACATCGAGGCAGACGATCTGCTGGCGGACGTTGCTGTAGCGCCCCCGGAGGACCTGAAGCGTGCCGGGGCCGGAAAGAGCGCGAAGAAGAAACTCACGGTCGTACCCCCCACACGCACCCGACGAAAGAACTGGGCGAAGAAGGCCCTGGCGCTCAGCAAGGCGAAAAAGGCGGCAGCGCCGTCCGGGCCGTTTGAGCCGCAGTTGGCCAAGCTGGGCGACACGCCGCCCCAGGGCGGGCAGTGGGTGCATGAGATCAAATGGGATGGATACCGCATCCTTGCTACGGTGGCTGAGGGCAACGTGCAGCTGTGGTCGCGGAACGCACTGGAATGGACCGGCAAGCTGCCTGAAATACGTGACGCGATCGCGGCACTGGGCCTTACCTCGGCGGCATTGGACGGCGAGCTCATCGCCGGCGCCGGCACCAAGGAAGACTTCAACCTGCTGCAGGCCACGCTCTCCGGCGAGCGGCAGGGCGTCCTGACGTATGCATTGTTCGATCTGCTGCATCTTGATGGCGTGGACATCGCCGATGCGCCCTTGCTGGAACGCAAGGCCCTGCTGCACTCCGTGCTGGAGGGGCAGGGCAGGCCATTGGCGTTCAGTTCGCATGTGCAGGGGGATGGCGACGAGGCCTATCGCCTGGCCGGTGAGCAGCACTTCGAAGGCATCATTTCCAAGCGCGCCGATCGCAGCTACCACAGCGGCCGCAGTGAGGATTGGCGAAAGACCAAACAGCTGGCCAGCGACGAGTTCGCGGTGGTCGGATACACCGCGCCGAAGGGCAGCCGCACCGGGTTCGGCTCGCTGCTGCTGGCGAGGCCAGACCTGAAACATGGCTGGCTCTACGTCGGCCGCGTCGGGTCCGGGTTCTCGGACGAACTGATCGGCGAAGTCAGCAAGCGCATCGAAGGCGGCGGCGGCCGCAAGCCGACGGCGCACGTGCCCACCCAGGACACCGACCTTCGCGCCGCGACCTGGTTCGCACCGCGTTTCGTGGTGGAGGTCTTCTATCGCGGGATTGGCGGGCAGAAGCTGTTGCGCCAGGCATCGCTGAAGGCGGTACGGGCGGACAAGGACATCGCCGATCTCGAAGATTCCGATCGCTCCGGACCGGCCATGCCCTCTGGTGGACAGCCCGCATCCACGCGTCCTGCGCGCGATACGAAAAAGTCACCCGCTACCGGCCGCACACCGCCCGCGCTTTCGTCCCCCGGCAAGATCCTGTTTCCTGGCGATGGCTACACCAAGCAGGAGGTATGGGACTACTACGCAGCAGTGATGGAGCACCTCCTGCCCGAGGTGGTTGATCGTCCGCTGTCGATCATCCGATGCCCCAGTGGCACCGCAAAACCCTGCTTCTTCCAGAAACACCACACAGCCGGGCTGGAACTGGTCGATCGGGTAAGGCTGAAGGAGGAAAGCGGCATCAACGCCCATTACCTGGTGGTGCGTGACGCGGCCAGCCTGCTTGAACTGGTGCAGTTCAACGCGTTGGAGTTCCACCCCTGGGGCAGCCACGCAGAAGCGCCCGACAACGCCGATCGGGTGGTGTTCGATCTGGATCCAGGACCGGACGTACCCTTTGCAGAGGTCAAGAAGGCGGCAACCGACATCCGCAAACTGCTGGCGCAGCTGCAGCTGGAATCGTTCCTGCGGGTATCCGGCGGCAAAGGCCTGCACGTGGTGGTGCCGCTCAACCCGGGATGCGACTGGGACCTGACCAAGCGCTTTGCGAAGGGCTTCGCCGATGCGCTGGCGCAATCCGAGCCCCAGCGATTCCTGGCAACGGCCACCAAAAGCCTCCGCAACAAGCGGATCTTCGTCGACTACCTGCGCAACGGGCGCGGTGCCACGGCAGTCGCGTCCTACTCGCTGCGGGCGCGGCCGGGCGCACCGGTCGCGTTGCCGATCGCCTGGGGCGATCTGGCGAAACTCAAGCGCGCAGACGCGTTCACGATCAAGGACGTGCCAGCAAAGCTCAAGCGGCGGCGCAAAGACCCCTGGGCCGGCATCGGGAAAGTGAAACAGAATCTGGCGCGCTGGGCGCAGGCAGACCCGTAGCCCGCGCCTACGCGTCGGATCCCTGCGCGCTGCCGGGCAGGACATGATCGCATTCGACCAGCCGCGCGTTGCTGACCGTCTGGCGCGAAGGACAAGCGCCGCACACCAGCGTCGTTCCACCGGGCACCGCCCCCAACGCGTCCCCCGACAACTGTGTAATCCCGCCGCAGGTGTTGCAGCGCACGCGAATGGACCTGACGCGCTCAATACCCTGCACGCCGGAAACAGCGTCCAGCTCCAGAACATGGAAAAGGCCGGTATTGGGCATGGGGCGCTCCCGAGTCATCTGGCCCAAGCGTAAACGATCCACGGCATGGGCGGTGTAGGCGTCCTGCATGCCGTTTGTCAGCTGGAACCCAACTGATTCACAAAATGCACATGATGGGAACAACTGCGGGGCGCAGGTGGCCTATCCTACGGCCACGGAATCTGGGGGGATTCGCTACAGGAGCAGTTAATGCCGATCAGGGCAGTCGCATACGTCAGCGAAGCGGGCCCAGCCGTTGCTGGTGATCCGTTCGGCCTGGGCAGCGGAAAGCTCGACGATCTGGTCGATGATGCCGCCCGCTTCAACCGCAGTGCCGGCGTCACCGGCGTCATGCTGTTCGACGGCAGCCGCTTCCTGCAGTACATGGAGGGGCCCGAAGACGGCTTGAGGGTGGCGTACTCGCGGGTGATGGGCGCCTCCAGCCATACCGGGCTCATCGAGTTGCAGCGCGGCAGGGTGGGCAACCGGCGGCTCCCGTTCTGGCCGATGCGCTGGCTGCCCACCCAACCCGAGCAGTTGAAGCTTCTTGCCCGCGCGGACTGGTCAGGGTTCGCCCAGCACAGCGGTGACGATGCGCCAACCGAGACGGCGATGGATATCCTGGCCAGGTTGGTGGAACCCTACGCGGTCGCGGCGTGATCCACCGGCCTAGCGGCCTCCATAGCGCGCCGCGCATGGAATCTCTCCGCTGCACGCGTTGAGGTGCCCGGTGCGCATCACGCAATACAGCCGGGCCTCCGGGTCTGCACTGGCAGCAATGTAGTCCAGTGCCTCGGCAAGCATGCGGACGAACTGCTGCTCGGGGTAGAACGCTGCCCAGGTCGGCAGCAGTTCGTCCAGTTGCGCGATCATCAGATCGATTTCCAGGTGCGTGCTCACTGCCTGATCCTCCTTCCAGGCACGTTAGCGACCACGCTGCAAGCAGAGAGTTGCGGTTCGCAGAGGCGACACAGGCGTGTTGCCCACGCAGCGCTCACCTGGCCTTGACCATGGCGTTGATCGTCGCAGCGCGTGAGCATCATCTGCACGGCCGCGCCACCCTCGTTTCACCCGGCAAGGCGTATCAGAGAGGCCTCCCAGCTGAAGCTGCAAGGATCCCTTTCATGTCCGAACCGTTCCCGCGCGCCAGCTTATGGTCAGCTGACACCGAGTCGCATTGCTTCCGCCCCCTTGCCGGCACGACGCGCGCGGACGTGCTGGTGGTGGGCGCCGGCATGACCGGCCTGCTGACAGCGGCCCGCCTGGCGGATAGCGGCCTGGATGTGCTGGTGGTCGATGCGGGGCCGATCGGCGGGCGTAATACGGTGATGTCCACGGGCAATCTTTACGCGCCCGTCTCCCGGCTGGCAGAACTGGTCTCGCGCTGGGGCGGCGACACGGCCAGTCGCATCGTGCAGTGGCGGCAGCAGGCGCTGCGCGCCATCGAGACGCTGGTTCATCGCTACGATCTGCGTTGCGGCTTCGAACGCGTGGCCATGCAGTACGGCATGCAGGAGCGCACGCGCGAGGTGACGACGCGATTCGAGCGTGAGCTGCAGGCCTATCAGCACGTGGGCCTGGAGTGCGAACACCAGCAGTCCGGTCTACCGTTCGCATTGGGCCACGCGTTCCGTGTTCCTGATCAGGCGCAGTTGGATCCGGCGGCCTTCTGCAGGGAGCTGGCGCGACACCTGGTGGGCCGGGTGCGCATCCACGACTGGACCCAGATCAACAGCATCGAGGCCTCAGCAGGCGTTGCCACCGCTCTTGGCGGCCGCATCCATGCCAGGCACTTCGTGCTCGCCACCCACTCGCCGGCAGGGTTCAACCTGGTGCAGGCCGAGATGGAAGTGCACCGCGAGTACGGCGTGGCGGTGCCGGTTGCCAATCCGCCAGCGGCAGGTATTCATTGGATCGCCGATCGGCACCGCTCGCTGCGCGGGGTGCGCGGTACTGATGGCCGCGACTGGCTGGTGCTGGTCGGCGAGACACATCGCACCGGCGAAACCCCGGTGATGGATCCGGCACAGCATCTGGTCGCCGACGCGCGTCGCAACTTCACCGTGCAGGGCGAACCGCTGTGCTGGTCGGCGCAGCAGTTCCGTGCAGCCGACCAGCTGCCCTACATCGGCAGCAGCGCGCACGACAATGTGTGGGTCGCCACCGGCTATGGTCCCGATGGCTTGACCTGGGCGGGCGTGGCCGCTCGTGCGATCACCGAGGGAATCATGGGCACGACCAGCGAGATCGAGAAGCTGCTAGGCCCCATGCGCTTCACGCCAGTGCGTTCGGCGGCCGGCTGGGCCCGTACCAATGGCACGGTTGCACGGCACATGGTGGGAGATCGCCTTGGTGCTGCGCCGTTGCACTCGCCCAGCGAGTTAAGCCGTGGCTGTGGCGCACTGCTGGACGTGGATGGAAAGCGGACCGCCGTCTACCGCGATGAGCACGGTCAACTGCATGCGATGTCGGCGCTGTGCCCGCACCTCAAGTGCGTTGTCCAATGGAATGGCCATGAACGCACATGGGATTGCCCATGCCATGGCAGCCGCTTTTCCGCCACCGGGGCGCTGCTGGAAGGCCCCGCCCGGCAGGGCCTCACGCCAGAACCGCTGCAGGCAGAGCAGCCGCTGCAGCGGTGACCCTCAGGCTTCGGCGGCCGCATCCGCCTCGCAGGGCATGCAGCGTTCCTTCTTGGACTTGATGTCTGCAGCGGTCTTCGCCAGTGCCTCGTAACGCTGGCGAATCTCTTCAAGGTGCGCCGGTTCCATCGACTCCAGGTTCAACAACTCCTGGTTGGCGTCCTTGCTGACCCGGATCAGTTCATCCAGCTTGATGTGCAGCGCGGCCGTATCGGCATTCTGCGTGTGCTGGATCAGGAACACCATCAGGAAGGTCACGATGGTCGTTCCCGTGTTCACCACCAGCTGCCACGTATCATTGAAGTGGAAGGCCGGCCCGCTGGCGGCCCAGATGATGATCACCCCCAGCGCCGCGACGAATGCGCCCAGGCTGCCGGACAATCGTGCCGTCGCGGCCGCGACCCGGGCGAAGCCGCGCCGGATCACTCGTCACCTCCCGCGGCCTCCTCATCCGTTCGACGATCTGGCAGCCTGACCCGCTCACCCAGGCGCTTGGCCTGCTCTTCCGGCGTTGGCGCGGCGACGAAGGGGGAGATCGGATCACTGGCAGGGAAGGTCTCCTGCAGCGCTTCGTCATGATTGCGGTGGTTGTGCAGCTTTGCCTGCAGCGGGCTGACAGGATCGGGGCGCTGCGCTTCCGCGTCGGGGTGGGGGAGGTCTTTCTGATCGCGTTGCATGGTGAATCTCCAGGTTGATCACCACCCCTCAGGTGGCGGGCCCAGCATAGGAGTGCGCTGTGAGCGGCCCCATCAAGGGCGGGGCAACGTGGCGTCAAACCTTCAGGCAACACGCGTTAACAATCAGCAGGGCGGGGCAGCGTAGCGCTCAACGCGACGCCGCCCGGCCATCGCTCCATCCCCTGCACCGGGCGTCTGTAGCCCGTTCGCCGGTCAGACCCTGCTCATATAGCGCTGTGCCGGCTGCGCCCGCGAAAGCCCCGGCGCCATCGCCTTGCGTGCGTGCTCGAAGGCGTCCCACTCAGCGATGTCCGGAAGCGCCGGAATGGTCACACGTTCGCCCTGCGCCAGCCCGGCCAGGGATGCATCCACCATGTCCTCGGCGCTCATCACGATGTCCTGCGGCAAGTGCTCCACCGGCAGGCCGGAGAGGTGCCAGAAGTCCGTTGCGGTGGCCCCCGGCAGCACAACCTGGACGCGCACACCCTTGTCGGCCAGCTCATGGTGGAGCGACTGCGAAAACGCCAGAACGAACGCCTTGCTTCCTGCGTAGACGCCGTTGAGCAACTCGGGCGCCAATGCGACGATGGAGGCGATGTTGATGATCGTGCCCTGGCCATGGGCCACGAACACCGGGGCGGCGGCGTAGGCCAGGCGCATCGCGGCGTTCACGTTGAGCGTGATCATGCGCTCCATCTCGCCGATATCCGACTGCAGCAGGGGAGCCGTGGCGCCGATGCCGGCATTGTTGACCAGCAGTCGGATATCCGCTCGGTCTCGAATGACGCTCTCAACTTCGGCAAGCCCGTCGGAGGTGGTCAGGTCGGCCGCGACAACGTCCACTGCGCGGCCGGTGCTGCGGGCCAGTGCTTCGGCCAGTTGGCGCAGGCGGTCGCCGCGTCGCGCAACCAGGATCAGGTCGTATCCGGCGCGGGCCAGGCGATCGGCATAGACCGCGCCGATGCCTGACGATGCGCCGGTGATGAGAGCGGTGCCTTGAGGGGTAGGGTTGTTCACGGTGGTCAGTCCGAAGCGGCGGGCGTCGCCGGGGTCAGGGCCAAATCTAGGCCGGCTTGTGAATGGCGTAAATGTCGTATATACCTCGTTTACGGCCATCCCTGAAAAACCGCCATGCTCAGTGTTGGATTTGTTCTGCCATCCGGGTTCCAGACCATGGCGATCGCGGCTGCGTCCGCCTTCGAACTGGCGAATGCCACCGAAGGCGCGCGCCTTTACGATCTGCACATGCTCTCCGAACAGGGCGGGCTGGTGCCCAGCTCGCTTGGCATGGCCATGCAAACGGCGCCGCTGGCGCAGCAGCCGCTGGATACTCTGATCGTGGCCGGCCTGCTGGAGCCAGCCCCGTCCACCGGCACGCTGATCGAACTGATCCGCCAGGCGGCCACGCGCACGCGCCGGACAGCGTCGGTGTGCACAGGCGCCTTCATTCTTGGCGAAGCGGGGCTGCTGGACGGGCGGCGCGCCACCACGCACTGGTTCCACGCCCGTGCGCTCAAGCAGCGCTTTCCCGCCGCGCAGGTGGAGGAAGATCGCATCTTCATCACCGATGGCCCGATCTGGACTTCCGCCGGCATGAGCGCGGGACTGGACCTGGCGCTTGGCATGATCGAGAACGACTTCGGTGCGGAGTTGTCCAGGGCGGTGGCCCGGAAGCTGGTGGTCTACCACCGCCGTGGAGGCGGGCAGTCCCAGCATTCGGTGCTGCTCGAGCTGGATGCCCGGTCCGATCGCATCCAGAATGCGCTGACCTTCGCGCGTGGCAACCTGCGCGCCACCTTGTCGGTTGAAGAACTGGCGCAGGCCGCACATCTCAGCACCCGTCAGTTCAGTCGCGCGTTCCGCGAAGAAACCGGGCAATCCCCTGCGAAGGCGGTGGAGAGCCTGCGCGTGGAGGCCGCTCGCGTGCTGATCGAGCAGAGCCGCTACACGATGGATGAAGTCGCGGCCGAAACGGGCTTCGTTGACACCGAACGCATGCGAAGAGCGTTCCTGCGCGCCTTCGGTCAGCCCCCGCAGTCCCTGCGGCGCAACGCGCGGGGCGGGGCGGACTGAGTTCGTCTTTGCGGGGACCTGTGCGGAGCCGAGCCATGCCCGGCTACCGATGTCCGAAACGAAAGGCCCGCATGGAGGCCGCCCCTGCAGGATGAAACGGGCTCCGGCGCAGTGCCGGAGCCCCTTGTTGCTCACTTTTCCTGCAGGAACGTCAGCAGGTCCTGGTTGACCTTGTCCTTGTGGGTGTCGGTCAGGCCGTGCGGCGCACCCGGGTAGACAATCAGCTTTGCGCCCTTGATCAGCTTTGCCGATTGGCGGCCTGAGATGTCGATCGGCACGATCTGGTCGTCGTCACCGTGGATGACCAGCGTTGGCACATCGAACTTCTTCAGGTCCGCGCGGAAATCGGTGGCCGAGAACGCGGCGATTGAATCGTAGGTGTTCTTGTGGCCACCCTGCATGCCCTGCGCCCACCACGCATCGATCAGCCCCTGCGACACCTTCGCACCCGGGCGGTTGAAGCCGTAGAAGGGGCCCGACGGGATGTCCTTGTACAGCTGCGCGCGGTTGTCCATCTGTGCCTTGCGGATGCCATCGAACACTTCGATCGGCAGGCCGTTGGGGTTGGCGGCGGTCTTCAGCATGAACGGCGGCACCGAGCTGATCAGCACGGCCTTCTTCACCCGCCCGGTGCCGTGCCGGCCGATGTAGCGCGCCACTTCGCCGCCACCGGTGGAGAAGCCCACCAGGGTCACATCGTGCAGGCCCAGCGTATTGATCACCGTGGCCAGGTCATCAGCGTAGTGATCCATGTCGTTGCCATCCCACGGCTGGCTGGAACGACCGTGGCCACGACGGTCATGCGCGATCACGCGGTAGCCATGATTGGCCAGGAAGAGCATCTGCGATTCCCAGCTGTCCGAATTCAACGGCCAACCGTGGCTGAAGGTCACGACCGGGCCGTCCTTCGGACCCCAATCCTTGTAGTACAGCTGCACGCCATCGGCGGTGGTGATGTAGCTGGCGGTGCGCGCGATGGCGGTGACCGCCGCCGGCTTGGCCGGCTCGACGGCCTGTGCGGACAGGCCGGCCTGGACCGAGAGGGCGAGGGCGGCAACGGCCAGTGAGCGGGCGAGGGTATTCATGCGGGAACTCTCATGGGTGGGTGGTGAGACGTACTTTGCGCCTGCAATCAGGCGTCCGGGTGATGCACTGTCCGGATTTCTTGATAGATCGTCTTGCGCCGATGTGCGCGCACGAATCGCCCGCCACCGCCTGTTGACGAGGGAGAATGAGCGTTCTACCTTGTGGCCATGAGCAAGGCCACCACCGACACCCAACAGAAGATCCTGGCCACGGCCGAGGCACTGATCTACCAGAACGGGATCCACGCCACCGGCATGGACCTGCTGGTGAGGACCTCGGGCGTGGCGCGGAAGAGCATCTACCGCCATTTCCAGAACAAAGACGAGGTGGCCGCTGCTGCGCTCAGGGCGCGCGATGTGCGCTGGCTGGCCTGGTTCCGGCATGAGTGCGACAAGGCGGACACCCCGGAAGCACGCATCCTCGGAATGTTCACCGCGCTCAAGAGCTGGTTCCAGTCCGAGGGCTATCGCGGTTGTGCGTTCATCAATACCGCGGGGGAGATCGGTGACCCGGCTGATCCGATCCGGCAGATCGCGCGTCATCACAAGCAGAAGCTGCTCGATTACACGTTGGAACTTACCGAACAACTGGAGGTGGAGCAGCCGGCGGACCTGGCCCGTCAGCTGCTGGTCCTGATGGAAGGCGCCATCACCCTGTCGCGCGTGATGGGTGATTACGACGCCGCAGACACCGCGAAGGATGTCGCGAAGCTGTTGTTGGAACAGGCCAAGCGTTAGCGCCTGGGCACGCCAGATTCTTTGAAGCAATCCGTGTATCCATTTCGATTGGAGGTCTCCCCGTGTCCGCAGAACAACCCCGTCCGCCGCTTCCTCCGTTCACCCTCGAATCCGCCACCCAGAAGGTGCGTCTTGCCGAGGATGGCTGGAATTCCCGCGATGCCGACAAGGTGTCGCTTGCCTATTCGCTCGACACCCAGTGGCGCAACCGTGCCGAATTCACCAACGGCCGGGAGGAAGCCCGGCAGTTCCTGGCACGCAAATGGAACAAGGAACTCGAGTACCGCCTGATCAAGGAGCTCTGGGCCTTTACCGAAAACCGCATTGCGGTCCGCTACGCGTACGAATGGCACGACGACTCCGGCAACTGGTTCCGTTCCTATGGGAATGAGAACTGGGAATTCGGCGCCGATGGCCTGATGCAGCGCCGCTTCTCGTGCATCAACGATCTGCCGATCAAGGAAAGCGACCGCAAGTTCCATTGGCCGCTGGGGCGTCGCCCGGATGATCATCCGGGGTTGTCGGAGCTGGGTATGTGATTCCCGCTGAGGCGCCATCCGAAGCACGCTCAGGTACGATGGGGCGGCCGGCATCCGCGCCGGCGGGGCAGGGGGCGCAATGGACATGCAGGCACGGGGCGGATTCGTTCCGCCCGCGAAGACCGATTCGCAAGAACTCACGTTCCACTGGCTCTACCAGCGGGTGCAGGGGCTGGTTGAGCACAGCATCTACCCCAAGGCGGGCAGGGTGGAGACGTGGGCGTTCCGCATCGGCATGGGTGCGGCGATCATCGGCATTCTCATTGGTCAGCTTCCGGATCGATGGCTGCCTGTTGGCGCAGTGCTCCAGGTGGTGGTTGCCTGCCTGGCAATCGAAATCGGAGGGTTCATTGTCGGTGGCGTCCTGGCCGCCCGCAGGGGCATTCGCCAGTTCAGCCAGCCGCGGCTCTCGCACGCCCGGGAGATGGATGAAGACTTCGCTCACTGGCAAGCGGTGGTGACCGAGCTTCGCGGATTCCCGCGCGTCCAGCGCGAGCGGCGACTCAAGTTCGTCAGCACCTTGCGCACAAACATGGTTGAGCGCATGGGCATGATGTATGGCGGCCTGCAGCGGCTGGGACCATTCCCGCTGTTGATTGCCCTCTACCTGCAGTTCCGTGGATGGAAATGGGGTGACTGGGCGGGCGCTTTCGATGTTGGCCTGCTAGGCACACTGCTCATCTTCGCCATGGTGCTGCTGTACGTGCTGGGCTGGATGCTGATCGGCCTTCGCACCAGGCTCGATACCTACGTTGCCTTGTTGGAGGGCTCCATCCACGAGCCCGAACCCTCACAGCCAACGCCCTTGTAGCGTCGGCCCATCGTGTTCTTCATGTTGAGGGACAAACAGGATTGTGAGCCATCCAGTGAGGCATACGCATGGCCCAAGTTGGTAGGGTCGTACATTTCGCCGACTTCACAGATCTGTACCCCGCAGATGGGCATAGTGGCCCTTCGGTAGTGTGAGCGCGTCCATCCAGCCACGGGGTTTCCCCGAACGCCAGGAGGTCACTGTGCCAAGTTGTGATGAAGGAATGAAATTGACGCGCCGGCAGGTGATCGCCGGCGGTGTCACGACCGTGGCAATGTCCGCCGCACCGGGGGCATCATCGCTCGCCGCCGAACTGGCGACGCCCCCGCCGCCCAGGCCGCCGGTCATCAGCACGGTGGCGTTGACCGTCAACGGCAAGCGGCGGGAACTTGAACTGGACACCCGGACCACGCTGCTCGATGCCCTGCGCGAACATCTGAAGCTGACTGGAACGAAAAAGGGCTGCGACCACGGTCAATGCGGCGCCTGTACCGTGCTGGTCAACGGAGAGCGCATCAATGCCTGCCTCAGCCTGGCGGTGCAGCACCAGGGCGATGCCATCACCACCATCGAAGGCCTCGGCACCCCCGATGATCTGCATCCGATGCAGGCCGCCTTCATCAAGCATGACGGCTACCAGTGTGGCTACTGCACGCCGGGGCAGATCTGCTCGGCGGTGGCGGTACTGGACGAGATCAAGCGGGGTGTCCCCAGCCATGTACAGGCGGACGTCAGCGCACGGCCCCGGGCCACCAACATGGAAATGCGCGAACGCATGAGCGGCAACCTCTGCCGCTGCGGGGCCTATTCCAACATTGCCGAGGCGATGGAAGAGGTCGCTGGCGTCACCTCTGCAGGGAGGCGCTCATGAGGGCCTTCAGTTACGAACGCGCGAAATCCCCGGCCGAGGCCGCCAAGGCTGTCGCCGGTACCGAGGGCGCGAAGTTTCTGGCCGGAGGGACCAACCTGCTCGACCTGATGAAGCTGGAGGTCGAGACGCCAGCGCACCTGGTCGATGTGCAGGACATCGGCCTGGACAGGATCGAACCCACCGACGAGGGCGGCCTGCGCATCGGCACGCTGGTCACCAATACCGCGCTGGCCTCGCATGAGCGCGTGCGCCGCGACTACGCGGTGCTGACCCGCGCGATCGTGGCAGGCGCCTCCGGGCAGCTGCGCAACAAAGCCACCACCGGCGGCAACCTGCTGCAGCGCACGCGCTGTCCGTATTTCTACGACCCCAATCTGCCCTGCAACAAGCGCCTGCCCGGATCCGGCTGCGGCGCACTCGAGGGGTCCTCCCGGCAGATGGGCGTGATCGGCACCTCGGACAGCTGCATCGCGACCTATCCGGGCGACATGGCGGTGGCCCTGCGGGTGCTGGACGCCTCGATCCAGACCGTCAGGGGCGACGGCAGTACGCGCAGCATCCCGATTGCCGATTTCCATCGTTCCCCCGGCGACAGGCCGCAGCAGGACAACGTGCTGCAGCGCGGTGAGCTGATCACCCACGTCACGCTGCCACAACCCCTGGGCGGTCGGCACGTGTACCACAAGGTACGTGACCGCGCGTCCTATGCGTTCGCACTGGTGTCGGTCGCCGCGGTCGTGCAGCGTGACGGCTCGGCGCGGTTTGCCTTCGGTGGGGTCGCGCCGAAGCCGTGGCGCGTCGAGGCAGCCGAACCGCTGCTGCGCGACGGCGTAAAGGCCGCGGCCCGGCAGGTGTTCGCCGGTGCCCGTCCGACGCGGGAGAATGCGTTCAAGATCGCGCTCGCCGAGCGCACCCTCGCAGCCGTGCTGGCGGAAGGAGAGCGCTGATGCCCCTTGAATTCAACGCCCCCGCCGGCGACAACCTGTTCGACAAGGCCAAGGTCGTCGGCAAGTCGACGCCGCGCATCGACGGTCCACGCAAGACCACCGGCACCGCCCCCTATGCCTACGAGCGCCATGACGTGGCGCCGAACCAGGCCTACGGCTACATCGTCGGTGCGGGCATCGGCAAGGGGCGAATCATTTCGATGGATGCCTCCCGCGCACGTGCCGCGCCCGGCGTACTGGCGGTCATCACCGCACCGGAAACCAAGCCGGTCGGCAAATCGAACTGGAACAATGCGCCGCTGTTCGGCGGACCCGAAGTGGCCCACTACCACCAGGCCATCGCCTGCGTGGTGGCAGAGACCTTCGAGCAGGCCCGCGCCGCCGCAGCGCTGATCCGCACCCGCTACGAACGCAGCAAGGGCCGCTTCGATTTCACGGCCCTGGCGCCGTCCGCGCCGCTGGCAAAGGGGCGCGGTGGCAAGCCCGACCGGCAGACGCTCGGCGATTTCGACACCGCTTACGCGAGCGCGGCGGTCAAGCTCGACGAGACCTACCACACCTCCGACGAAAGTCATTCGATGATGGAGCCGCACGCCACCATCGCCGCCTGGGAGGGCGACACGCTCACGCTGTGGACGGCGAACCAGATGATCGACTGGGCCAGGCAGGGCATGGCGGCGATCCTCGGCATCGATCCTGCCAAGGTGCGCGTGGACTCGCCCTATATCGGCGGCGGCTTCGGCGGCAAGCTGTTCATCCGTGCCGACGCGGTGCTGGCCGCGCTGGCGGCCAAGCAGGTCGGGCGGCCGGTGAAGATCGCGCTGCAACGCCCGTTGATGCCCAACAACACCACGCACCGGCACGCCACCCTCCAGCGCGTGCGGATCGGCTGCGGAAAGGATGGCCGGATCTCCGCCATCGCCCATGAGAACTGGTCGGGCAACATCAACGGCGAGGACGGCGAAAACGGCACCCTGCAGACGCCCAAGCTCTATGCAGGCGCCAATCGCCTGGTGGCCAATTACATCGCCACGCTCGACATGCCCGAAGGCAATGCGATGCGCGCACCGGGCGAAGCACCGGGCCACATGGCGCTGGAAGTGGCGATGGACGAAATGGCCGAGAAGCTGGGTCTCGACCCGATCGCGTTCCGCATCCTCAACGAGCCCGAGGTCGTGCCCGGCGATCCGTCCAAGAAGTTCTCCGACCGCAACCTGGTGCGCTGCCTGCGCGAGGGCGCGGAGCGCTTCAACTGGAACAAGCGCAACCCCAGGCCGGCGCAGGTCAGGGAAGGGGACTGGCTGATCGGCATGGGCGTATCTGCGGGCTATCGCGGCGCACCGACGATGAAGTCGGCGGCGCGGGTCCGGCTTGACGGCCAGGGCGGGGTGATTGTGGAGACCGACATGACCGACATCGGCACCGGCTCCTACACAATCATCGCGCAGACGGCAGCCGAGACCATGGGCGTGCCGCTGGACCGGGTCCAGGTGACCCTCGGCGACTCCCGTCATCCCGCCTCCGCCGGTTCCGGCGGCCAGTGGGGCGCAGCAAGCTCCACCGCGGGCGTGTACGCGGCGTGCGTCAGCCTGCGCCGCAAGGTGGGCGAGAAACTGGGCTTCGACGGCGACACCGCAGACTTCGCCAATGGCCGCATCCAGGTGGGCGGGCGGACGATCAAGCTGGCGGAGGCGGGGACACTGTCGGCGGAGGACGGCATTGCCTTCGGCGACTTCAAGCAAGGCTACGACGTCGGCACCTATGCAGGGCATTTCTGCGAGGTCGCCGTGCATGCCTACACGGGAGAGACGCGCATCCGCCGCATGCTTGCCGTATGCGATGGCGGCCGGATCCTCAATCCGCTGTCCGCACGCAGCCAGGTCATCGGCGGGATGGTGATGGGTGCGGGCGCGACCCTGATGGAGGAGCTGGTGGTCGACAAACGGCTTGGCTTGTTCATCAACCACGACCTGGCCGGCTACGAGGTTCCCGTGCATGCCGACATCCCGTACCAGGAAGTGGTCTTCCTCGACACGCTGGATCCGGTGATCTCGCCGATGAAGGCCAAGGGTGTGGGTGAACTGGGCATCTGTGGGGTCGGCGCCGCGATCGCCAATGCGGTCTACAACGCAACCGGCGTGCGCGTGCGCGACTATCCCATTACCCTGGACAAGCTGCTGCCCGGCTTGCCCGAGGTGGGCTGACCCTTGCGCATGGACCGTCCCGCAGCCTCGCCCACTCTGGAGGCGTCCGCCGCAGGCGGAGGGGAGCCCTGCGATCTTGCCGAGCACCTGTCGGCAGCGCCGGGCTTCCTCGCCGAAGGCAGCCCGCGCGGCGTACTCGAGGCGGCCTTGACGCGCGTGCGCGCGGGGGAGCACGCCGTGCTCGCGCTGGTGCTGGAAACCGATGGCTCCACTTACGCCGGTGCCGGCGACATGGTGCTGTTCTGCAACGGCAGCCAGGTCGGCTGGCTGAGCGGCGGATGCCTGGAGCCCGAGCTCGCGCGACGCGCGGAGCAGGTGAGCGCGGCAGGGCAGGTCGACTGGATCGAAATCGACACTCGCAGTGACGACGACCTGTTGAGTGGGTCCGCCCTCGGGTGCCGCGGCCGGCTGCGGATTGCGCTCCTGCCGTTGCGTGCCATGGCCGGCATCGACGACGTCATCGAGGCCTGGCTCCGCGAGGGCGTGTCACTCCAGCGCGACCTTCGCACGTCGGGGCAGGTCGTTTTCCGCGCCGGCCATCGCGAGCAGGCGTGGCAGCTGCATCCGATGGAGGGTACGCAGCCCTTTGGCGAGGGTGCGTGGCGTTTGCCGTTGCTCCGGCTTCCGCGGGCCCTGGTGTTGGGGGGCGGCCCCGAAACGCCCTTCCTCGTTCCGTTGCTGCGGGGCCTGGGGTGGCGGGTCAGCGTGGCCGAACGGCGAGCGCGCTGGGCCTCAGCCGGGCAGTGCGCAGATGCGCATCTTCAGACCAGCCCGGCCGAGGCCCTTCATGGCGACCCGTGCGACGCGGTACTGGTGATGCATCACGATTTCGAACTGGACCGGGAGGCGCTGGTGGCCCTGGCTGATACCAAAGTTATGTTCATTGGACTGCTGGGTCCGCGGCGAAGGCGCGAGGACCTGTTCAAGTTGCTGACACCGGATCAGCGCCACCGCCTTTCCCCGAGACTTCGATCACCGGTCGGCCTGGACATCGGCGGCCGAGGGCCCGAGGCAATTTCGCTCAGCATCGCCGCGCAGCTGCAGCAATGGCGAAGCGGGCACGGCAGGTGACTGACGCGCATGCGGTCGTCGTGCTGGCTGCCGGCGGGAGCACCCGACTTGGCCAGCCCAAGCAGCTTCTGACCCGGCAGGGCGAGACCCTGGTACATCGCGTGGTGCGGTTGGCGCGGGAGCTCGCGCCAGCGCAGGTGCTGGTCGTGGTGGGCGCGAACGCACAGGCCGTGACATCCAGCATTGCCGGCCTGGATGCCACTCCGGTAACCAACCAGCACTGGGAACGCGGCCTGGCGAGCAGCCTGCAGGTTGCCGGCGCACACCTGCTGCCCACCGTGACTGCGGTGATGGTCGTGGCATGCGACCAGCCCGCAATCGAGCGCTCCCATCTGCAGGCGCTGCTTTCGGGTGCCGGCGTCTCAGCGTCAGGGTGCGCGGGTACCCATCATGGAGACGCGCTTGGCATTCCTGCAGTAGTGCCGCGTGCATGGTTCAACTCTGCGTATGCAACCGTTGACCGCGGCTTCGGAGCGCGCCTGCGGCAACTTCCTGTCGATACGGTGCATGTCCTACAGGCACCGGAACTGGGCCTGGATATCGATACGCCAGAAGATCTTGCGCGTGCGCGCGATGCGGGCTGGATCGATGCCGGGAGGTGACTCGCATGATCACTGGGTCAATGCCTGTCGCGCAGGTGACGAGCGGCAGAGCTGCAGCCCGAACCCTCGCTGCCCGCAACCCTGTAGAGTCGGGCCATGCTCGACTACGGCACGCCACATCGCGCCCCATCAGGCACATCACCAGCAAGAATCTGCAGCACCCGATCCAACAGAACAGGTTCCGGCACGCCAGCCAGTACCTGCTCCAGGTAATCCAACGGCTCCAACTGCCATTGGAGGAGCGCCCGCAACCGCACAACGGCAGGCGCCCGCAGCTTCGCGTCCAGTGAGACCTGCAACAGCAGATGTTGCGGGCGCCTCTCCAGCCACAGCACGGGTATGCCTCGGCAATGAACCTGGAACGCGGCATCTCGATGCCGCTCAACGAACTGGAAGCCCTGTCGTGGCCGAGCCTCCACGAACTGCACGGCTTGGCGGCGCAGTTGTGAGAATCGATCATCGTTGATGCTTTGGAACGCGACAGGCGAGGGCACCGGCGGCGCCGGCCACTGCGTCTGTGCCGCAACCACCACCACAAGACAGAGCGCGGTGGCCGCCCAGCGCCACCAGGCCACTCAGCCCTCCGGATGCAGTCGGGTACTGGCGTGTGCGGTAAGGCCGATTCCGGCCATGATCAGCCCCTCCATCACGCGCGGGCCGACGTATTGCTCCAGCTCGCCGTTCTCGCGGGCGCGCTGCGCGGCCAGCAGAATCTCCAGGACCACGCGAAGCCCGGCCAGCGAGCAGTCGGTGTCCGCCAAGGCGATGCGCCGGCCGGGCATCTGATGGCGTTCAGGCCACGGCTGACCATCGGAGGCGGCGCCGGAGCCGATGCTGTGCAGCAGAGCGATGAGGGTGTTCGGGTCCAGCGCAGGGCCATTCGCAGGCGCGTCGTGGATCGGGTGCGGGGCAGGGGAGTGGGGCTGGGTCATGGCGGGGCTCCTTGCGTGCATGCAGAAGCCGCCACCGATAAAGGTGGCGGACGATGCGTGGCTCGAAATCCGGTACGCGACTATGACCGGGGGGCACAAGGCCCCCACGCACCGCCCGCCATAGCCGGCCGACGGATTGCCAGCCGGCACCACAAGGCGTGGTGCCGGCTGGCAAGCGCAAACTACAGTCGCGTTACCGGGATTTCGAGCCCCGGCCACCGATGAATTGGTGGCATGAAAAGGAATACGCGCGGTCGTCCGTGATGCCAATACAGTAAGGCCGATGCCGACACCACTTTCAAGATTTTCAGAATCGTTGCATACGACGCAACGAAGCTGGAGCCTTGCGCTGCAACGCTATCGACCATGTCGGTGGTGCAGCTCTGCGCGCTGTCGGCATCCGCCCGGTGGGGCTGTGAGCAAGGCAGATGCGACATGCCGTCCAACAATGCGCTGCCGATTGCGTGTGACGCGTCACGTTAATAGGTGAAATCTGCGAAGCAAGGCGCTGCATGTCACCATGTGGCGGACGAATCATCTCCACAATGCCCCTTGGTACCTAATGGACGCACCCGCCCAAGAAGGTTTTCATGTCTGGCATGACTGACGGGCAGCAACTACGCAACGCGCAATGGGGCAAGGTGTCGCGCCTGTTCAAGCCTGCGATGATTATTAGCGCGGCGCTGGCGGCAAGCGCAGAAACGCTCTATCGCACAGGGGTATACCCGCGAGCCATCTTCGAAGCGGGCAGCGCTGATGCTCGAACCTGGTTGTATGTGGCATTGATGTACCTGATCGCCTTTCCAGTACTGTTTCTTTGGATGAGGCGACTGCTCGCAGGCTACCCCATGCCATGGAACCCGCCACTCAAGCGCTGGTTGCTGGGCGCGTTCTCCCTGGTCCTCTGCAGCGGAATGATCATGCTGCCGGTCATCGTGCTGACTGTTGGAGGCAGCGCTGCAGGTCGCGGCAAAGGGCTGTATCAGCTGTTCACCGGCAATCTGTTCGGCACGTTCCTTGTGGGAACGGTGCTCGCCTACGGAGCGGCCCTGGGTGCATGGCTGCTGTTTATCGGAACCCCCAAGCTGCTCTTCCCCAAGCTGGGCTCGCGCTAGGCCCCTGCGATAGTTTCCTGGAAGTACCGATGTTCGAGCCTGTCACCTGCTTCCAGGTCGTCAGTAGCCCTTCAACGCCGCCTTGGTCCGTTCCAACCAGGCGGCATTGTGGCTGCGCGCGTGGCGCGACCAGTGCTGGGCATCGTCGATGATGCTGGCGAACAGGCTGCGCGCTTGCTCGCGATCGTCGGGTTGCGGCTGCGCCATCAGCCATTCGGCGTAGAGGCAGCGAGCGGCCGCATCGTTTCCGCATTCGACGGCGCGCTCGAACGCGGCGCGAGTGCCGGGCGCCTGGGTAGCTGCCAGTGCCTGCGCGTACAGCAGCGTCTGTTCCGGCTTGCGGCGCACGTCCGGATGGCGGGCGAACAGGCCGTCCAGCGTCTCCACCGCAAGCGCAGCGTGCCCGGACTCGAGGCGGGCACGGGCAAGGCCGGTCAGGATGTAGGGATCGTCGCCCAGCGGCGAGCTGGCTGCCTGCTCGAGCAGGGTTCTGGCTTCCTCGGCCTGGCCGGCATCCAGCAGCGTCATGCCCAGGCGAACCCGGTTCTGCACGGTGGGCGTACGCGCCAGTTCGGCACGGGCGTTGCGAAGGTCCTGGCCCGGGTCCATGAGCTGTTTGGCGGAACGGACGACCTGCCGGGCGCCGCGCGAGTGACGAACTTCCGGAAAGTAGATCGCCAGGAAGTAGACGACGCTGCCGAGCAGTGGGAACGAGAAGAGCAGGATGAGCCAGTAGAGGCTCTGGCCCGAGCGGATGGCGTGCACCGCGAAGTAGATGGCGGCCAGTACGTGGAGTCCGATTCCGATATAGGGCATGTGTGCCGCCTCGTCCTTGTGAGGGGTGGAACTATAGTTGGGGAGGGGTGGGGCGCCAATGGGCGGGGTGACCGGGCGTGACGCGTCACGTTAATTGAATCAAATTCTGCTGAGCGCGCGCGCCGCGCGACTCGCGATAAGGGATGTTTATCGGGGGTAGGGCGAGTGTCCACTTCTGGTCGAAAGCGGACATCGCGGGGGGGAGGCGATTGACCTGCGTTGACGCGGGTCGGCGGCGTGGATAGGGTGCCGGAGCACCCATGGTCGCGATGCACCAATCGGATAGCCGCTTAAGACCCCATCCACATGCCTGCATCGCCCCGTGAGGCATCTACCTCTGTAGTATCCAACCCATCAGAGCAGGCTAGGCTGGTACGGCTCATATGACATGAGTGGGCAATATCGGTCGCTGCGATGCCAAGCTGTCTACGCGACGAGGGTGCGGAGCCGCGTTTAGCTGCACGCCGCCTCCGGCGTTGCAACCGATCTCGCAGGGAACCACCCTGGATTCGAACGGATCACCCCGAACAGCTTGGCCGGAATCTTCAAACCAACAGCCTCCGCGTCAGGATCCAGCGCCGTCACGATGTCACCCTCGCGCGCCGCCACCGCTTTCTCCACCCACTGCGGATCCAGCACCAGGCCACGTCCAACCGCAGCAAGAGACAACCCTCCGTCCAGAGCGGTGCGAGCATCCCGGGGCAGTCGTAGTTCGCCTGCGGCCATCAATGGCAGGCGTCCGCCAACGCGCTCAATGAACAGCTCGGCGGTGGTTTGCTCATCATCCGCATCCAGAGGCTTGCCTGCCAGGACGTTGTAAAGCGATACATGCAGGTAGTCGAGGTTGCCCTCTTCAATCAGCGTGTCCACCAATGCCAGTGCATCCCCGACACGCAACGCACCGTCACCCGGTTCCTCCGGCGAAATCCGATACCCCAGCAGGAAGGGGCGCTGGGCGCGAAGCGAGATCACGCGACGCACTTCGCGAACGACCTCCAGAGGGAAGCGCATCCTCGCCTCCAGCGAACCTCCCCACTCGTCGGAGCGCTGATTGAACAGCGGCGACAGGAAGTTCTGGATCAGGAAGCCGTGTGCCCCGTGAAGCTCCACGCCATCGAATCCCGCCTCGATCGCGCGACGGGTGGCCTCGCCAAAGTCATGGATGACAGTCAGGATCTCATCAGGGTCAAGTGCGCGGCTGGCCACTTCTCCATTGTTGAAGGGCCCCTTCGGCGCGGCCATGGCACTTGCGCTTACCAGCTCACCCTCCGGGATCAGCGACGGCACCGCCTTGTTACCCGCGTGGAAGATCTGGAGGACTGCAGGAGCGCCGCCGCTCTTTGCGGCCTGTGCAAGCTTCCGCAAGCTTGGGATGAATCGATCATCATGGGACGCGAACTCGTCGGTGAAGCCGACCCCATTGGCTTGCACCTGGGTGCAGCCCGTCAGCACAAGGCCCACGCCCTTCACGCGCGCACGATAATAGGACAGCTCGTCTTCGGAAACTGTCTGGTCCGGATTAGACGACCAGGTTGTCATCGGTGCCATCACGATTCGGTTGCGCAGCACCGTGCCGTTGCTGAACACATAGGGTTCAAACAGTAGATCATTCATCATTGCGTTCACATGGTTGGCGCACCCCACTGATGGGGCGCACAATGGTTTCAATTTCCACTCGTATTGAAGAGGCGAGTCCGGGTTGATTCCGAACCATTCCCGGTCGATCGCCCCAAGCATCTCTTCAGGTGACAGCTGCCGTGTCATACGGCCACGGAGCAGCTGCCGATGCTCGAACGAGCGCGCTCCGCGGCTCATCACCTTGTCCCGGAACGCCGAGATGTATTCATCGCCAATGTGGCTGTTGTACGTGTTGAACAGCACCACGTGCTTGCCATCAAATCGGTTGTTCTCGACGAATGACCAGATGGGCGGAGCGGGGCTGTAGAGCCAGACCGGGGAGCCCAGCCAGACTGTGTCGAAGGACGCCAGGTCAATGGTCTTCGGCCACGTCCTCGGCAGCGCCCCTGCGTCCCGTTTCAACGCCACTGCGGCTTTCAACGCCCCCACCAGACTGCCGACACCAATTTCATGGTTGGGCACATTCAGTGCGTAGAGCCGCGCCTGTAGATGCCTGGCGACATGCCGGGCTGCAAGACCCGTGTTTCCGGAACGGGAGTAGTACACCACTGCAACACGGGATACGCGCGCGTCTGCGCTCGGCGTGTAGGGCTCGATCCCAGCAGTCTCGCCGGCCTGCCGTCGCTCGATGACGCTTACCGCAAGCAGGACGGCAAGCGCCGCGAGGGACGCCACTGCGATCAAGGCGCCGATGATCTGGATCCAGGACATGCGCCTCACCTCCTGTTGCTCAGAAGTCAGTGGAGCGGGTCAGCTCCTCGAACCTGCCCGTCTCGGCAATTCGGCCTTCCAGCGTCGGCATGACGAAGTCCACTGCATCGTTGCCGATGAGCAGCTGCCGCGGCGGATGCGCCATGCCGGCGACCTGAAGGACGACCTGTGCAAGCTTGGCCGGGTCTCCCTGCTGCTGGCCATCTGCCGATGCCAGCAGGCTTCGGGCGTTTCCAAACGGTGCATAGTCGGCAATCGACACGTCACCGTACCTGGCGGATCGGTCATTCAGGAATTGGGTACGGAAGAAGCCCGGCTCGATCGCGGTGACCTGGATCCCAAGCGGCGCCACCTCGTCTGCCAGCGCCAGCGTCATTCCTTCAACGGCGAACTTCGACGCCGAATAGAAGGTTGCGTTGGCAACAGCCTTCACGCCTGCAATGGACGAGGTGTTGATTACGCGCCCACGGCCTTGACGACGCATCACCGGCAGCACCGCCCTGAGGACATTCGCCATGCCAAAGACATTCGTGGCGAACTGCTGCTCGATCTGCGCGGCGGTTGCCTCCTCGAAGCGGCCCAGCAGGCAGAAGCCGGCGTTGTTGACCAGCACGTCAATTTTCCCGAAGCGAGCAATGGCTGCATCGACTGCGGGTTGTGCGCCTGTCTTCTCACGTCAAGGACCTGAAGCTTGATACGATCCTGAGGCGCGTCCGCGTAGGCAGCACGAAGCTGCTCAATGCTGCGCCCCGTGGCCACGACACTATCGCCGTCTGCGAGCGCGGCCTTGGCGATCTCGAGACCCATGCCTCGCGATGCACCCGTGATAAACCAGATTCTGTTCATGTCAATTCTCCTGAAGCGCCAAGCTCAGAGGGTCAGCTGCAGGGTAGGGCGGATAACGATGTCGTCCAGCAGCACGCCTGGCGGCTGAGCGAAGGTGTAGACCAGTGCGTTGGCGACGTCTTCCGGAAGAAGTGCGTCAATCGCTTCACGACGCTCCCGCATCACGTCCGAAGGCACGTTGTGGCCCCACTCGGTGTGCACCGCACCCGGATGAATCAGCGAGACCCGGATGCCTTGCCCTGCAAGCTCCTGGCGCAACCCATCTGAGAACCCGCTGACAGCGAACTTCGTCGCGCAATACACGGCCCAGTTGGGGGCGCTCGTCTTGCCACCGACACTTGAGACCGTGGAGATCATTGCCCCGGGCCGGCCCTTCATCAGCGGCAGAGCGGCGTGCGTGCAGTGGAGCACGCCATAGAGATTTGCATCGATCTGGCGGCGCCAGTCGTCAGGAGTACTGCCTTCGAAAGGGCCCGCAATACCCATGCCGGCGTTGTTGAACAACAAGTCCAAGCCACCAAATCGCTGGCGGACTTCGCTGAAGAGGGCCGCCACCTGGTCTGGATCTGCTACGTCGGCTGCAATGGCAAGTGCCTGCGGTCCGAGTTCGGTCGCCAAGGCCTCAATGCGGTCCTTCCGGCGCGCGGACAGCACCACCGACATGCCCTCTGCAACCAGTGCTCTCGCCGCGGCTTCGCCAATGCCACTCGAGGCACCGGTGATCACGGCGATCTTTCCTTCAATGCTACTTAGTTTCACGAGAGCATCTCTTCAGGGGCCGAACCGGATTGATTCGACCGTTTCAAGGGGGTGACGTAGCGCACCCACAACACGTCATCCGAAAGAACCTGCGCTGACTTCAGCGTGTAGGTGCGTGGTGGCTGCGAGCTCAGGCTCGCCGGGCGTTGGAACGAGGTCGGGGTGTCGTTGGCATCATCCAGGGCAGGAACGGTCACCAGGCTGATCTCGTCGATCAGTCCCGCATGGAGGAAGCTTCCATTGACGATGGGGCCTCCAGATACGACCAGTGTCTGGATGCCAAACAAGACCTTCAGCTTCTGCACCGCCAAGGCCAGATCGAGCTCATCGCCACCGGCGAAGATGTACGAGATCTTTCGCTGGTGGAGATACGAGATGTAATCATCAGAGGCGCGGTCCGTCAGCACTTCAATCAGATGCGCCTCTGGCCGCAACCCATACTGGACGGTGTTCTTGTTCCAGGGGAGCTTTCCGGAAGCATCGATGGAGACGACGAAATCACGCGCGCCAGCGTCACCGATGTAGTCCTGTCGAGCCACGCGGGGGGCCTTGGGATCAAAGCGGGGGGGCCCAGTACCGGCGAAGTACGCCATCGTTACCCGGCCGCAGAGCCAGGCCTGGCTGCCAAAGCTCAGATGCGTCTCGTCATAGGCACGAGCCAATGCAGCGCGAAGCGGAACCTCCATGAACGGGCCGTAGGCCTTGCCATTGATGGATGTTTCCATGTGACAGATGATGTGGGGACGTCCCATGGGTTGGCCTCTTTCGTTCTTTAGAATTGGGTTGTTGTCATCTGCTGCCGATCGTGCTGATAGCGATCAAGCAGTGCGGCTGCCAGGCACTCCATCCTCGAGATCGCGTTGGCCAGGGATCGCAACAGTGCTTCTCCCCCCTCGGCTGTATGCTCGACCGCGATGGCATGTATCTCGGTGATTCCAATGCGGCCCAGCGCCGCGCGCAGGCTGGACTCCAGTTTGTTGAGGTGCGCGAACTCGCCGCCTTCATCCATGCCGTGGCCACCGCGTGCACTCAGCACGACCACGGGAAAGAACCGCTCGCAGAAGGCTCGTCGAGGGTCGGCGTTTTCTGCGTCATCCGGCACGGTCCGGCTTTGATGTACAACGTTGGCAAGCCATGCTTTAAGGCACGATGGCATCGTCAGGTCGTACAACGGCGTGCCAATGACGACCATGTCTGCCCAGAACAACTCATCCACCATCAGATCACTCTCAGCCACGGCGTCGAGCTGTGCGGGTGACAGCGGACCGCCATCACACACCGCCTGAATCCAGCGCGGACCCACCTGTTTTGGTGGTGCCGCTCCCAGATCCCTGTACTCCACTTCGCTTTCTGGCCACGCATCCAACCAGCATTCGACGAAATGTCTGCTGAGCCGACGCGAGTAGGAGCCATGATGGCCGGGAGGACACATGGCTCGCAGGCCCGGGCGACCACTGGCATCAAGGTGCAGGATTCTCACTGGGCGCCCGGGATCCGTCGCGGTTACATGAAGTACGGCTTGTCGCCGTCGCTTCCTGGCTTGTTCAACCCCAGGTTCTCACCGGCGTGGCGAGCCGGATCGACGATGATCTGGCTGATCAGGTCACCCACGCTCCTGCGGGAAACCACAGTGCCTTTGAACGGCTGGCCCTTTTCCGTGGTCTCGTAGTCCACCTCGTCCTCGTCCGTCAGCCAGGCCGGGCGCAGGATCGTGTAGTCCAGGCCGGAGGCCTCGATCGCGTCCGCTGCACGCCTGAACGGCTTGAGGTCCTCGCCGATGATGTCGTTGTTCCACTCGCCGAACTTGCCCGGGACCTCGTCGTAGATGCCCAGCGAGAGGACGAAGATCAAGCGCTTGACGCCTGCGGCGTTCATCGCGGCGATCACCGCCTGTGCTTGCTTGTCCAGGTCTTCGCCGGTCAGGTTGGCGTAGACGATGTCCTGTCCTGCGACCGCATCCTTCAGCAGCTTCTTGTCCAAGACGTTGCCGATGACCACCTTCGCGTTGGCAGGTTCTTTGCCCGTCAGCTTCTTCGGGTCACGAAGAAGCAGGGTCTGCTGGATGTTTTTCTCTGTAGCGAGCGATCTGATGACCCATTGGGCGATCTGGCCGCTTGCGCCCAGAATGAGAACGTTCTTCATGATCACGACTCCTTGTTGTCAGGCACCGATGTAGGCGCCGTTGTCTACCACCAGAACTCGCCCGGTGACGGCACGTGCCATGTCGCTTGCCAGATAGAGGATGGCGTTCGCCTGATCCTCAGGCTGCGTGAACGGCAGGGACTGGTCGGTGTGCTTGGTGATGTAGGGAACCATCGTCGATCCCCCGGTGAGCTTGCCGGCCGCCCAGTCACGGGCCATCGGCGTATCGGTATTGCCCGGGGCCACCGCATTGCAGCGGATGCCGGTGCCCGAGAAGCGGACTGCGATGTTGGTGGTCATCGCGTTCACGGCGGCCTTGGTGGAGACGTACGCCAGGCCGCCCAGCGGCAGTGATCCGTTCACGGAGGTAACGTTGACGATGGCGCCGGTGCCTCGCGGCATGAAGTGACCGACGGCCTCGCGACAGAAGCGGAATACGCCGGCGTAGTTCACCTGCACCACTTCGTCGAAGTGCTCGTCCGTGTACTCTTCAATGGACATCATGTCGCCATACCCGGCGTTGTTCACCAGGATGTCGACCTGCCCGAACGCGTCGATTGCCTTGGCGAACACCAGCCGGGGCGCTGCCGGATCGGCCGAGTCCGCGACGATGCCCAGCGCATTGCCACCGGCGTCCTGGATCTCCTTCACCACGGCATCAAGGTCGGCCTGCTTGAGAGCGGTGAGAACGACATTCGCGCCCTGCGAGACGAACAGCTTGGCCGTAGCAAGGCCGATGCCCTTGCTGGCGCCAGTGATGATGGCGGTCTTTCCAGACAGTAGGGGTTTCATGTTCACTTCCTTTGCTTGCTGATGGACGACCTGCCGGTCGGTCAGAGGTTGGCCTTGAAGAACGGGACCACCTGGGCCATCGCAATCGCGACCGGCTCCGGCTTGTCGTACAGGTCGTAGTGCGACCAGCCTTCAGCGACGACGATCTGCTTGTTCTCGGAGGCCGCGCGGCTGTAGATCTCCCAGCCATCACGATAGGCGCCGAAGCCACCGAACTTGTCGCCAATCACCACCATCAGTGGCTGGGTCAGCAGCACTTCGGCGTTGAGGAACGCATCCCACCCCATCGCCGCACCGCTGAAGGACATCAGTTGGCTGGTGGCGCCATTGGGCTGCTGGCCGCGAGCCGTCTTGTAGTACTCGGTGGCTTCCAGTACGTCGATATCCGTGATGCCTGCAGCCTTGCCCGCTTCAACCGAATCCGGCAACAGGTTGGCTACATCACGCTCGGCACCCTGTGCCTGGGCCGTGCGCATGGCGGCGATGTTAGCTGCCAGCTCGCGCGGCTTGAACTGTGCGAAGCCCTCGCGGATCAGGCGGCCGTAGTTCACGCCGGTGATGGACACCAGCGCCTGGATGCGGTGGTCGGTGATGCCAGCGTGGATGGTGTACGCACCGCCACCGCAGACACCGATGGCACCGATGCGGCCTGCATCGACGTACGGCAGCGATTGCAGGTAGTCGACGGCGAAGCGGATATCCGAAACGCGGATCGACGGATCTTCGATGAAGCGAGGCTCCCCGCCGCTGGCGCCCTGGAAGCTGGCATCGTGCACCAGCACCACGAAGCCCTGTTCGGCCAAGCCCTTGGCATAGACATTGCCCGCCGTCTGTTCCTTGCAGCTGCCGATGGGATGGGTACTGACGATGGCGGGGTACTTTCTGCTCTCGTCGAAATCCGCCGGGAGGTAGAGGTCGGCAGCCGTCTGCCAGCCCAGGTTCTGATAGCTGACAGTCTTGATGGAAATGGAACTCATGGCGTTCTCCTGGTCAGATGCCGCGTTCTTCAAAGACGCGACGGGCGATGCCGAGAGCGGTGGATGCGGTCGGCCAGCCGGAGTAGAAGGCGAGATGGGTGATCAGCTCGACCAGTTCTTCCCGTGTCACGCCGTTGTCCAGAGCCTTTCCGAGGTGAAAGGGCAGTTCGTTGATGCGATAGAGCGTGACCAGCGAAGACACGGTGATCAGGCTGCGATCGCGGGGGGACAGGCCTGGCCGCTCCCACAGGTCGCCGAAGAGAACGCGGTCTGTGTAGTCCGCCAGCGCGGGGGCGATATCGCCCCAGGCCGCCTGGGCCGCCGAAGGTGCCTTGTCCTTCGATGATGTGGATGTAGTCATGTTCTGCTCACGTATTCGATGGGATGCCCAGGCGGCCCGGCATTGCCGTAGCCGCCTCACCGGGCATCTGGATTACTTCAGACGGGTCTGGAAGAACGGGGCCAGGACCGAAACCGCCTCATCGACGAACTTCGGTACGTCATACAGCGACATGTGATTTGCACCCTCAACCACATGCAGGGACTTGTCCTTGCTTGCGGCCCGGGCCAGCAGGTCATCGCTCATCCACTTGCTCCCCGCAACGCTGCCGGCCACCGCCAGGATCGGCTGGGTCAGGAATGCCTCGGCCTTGTTGTAGGCGTCGTAGGTGATGATCTGGTTGAGGTTGCGGGTCAGCGCGAAGCCCGGGGCATTGGGATGTTCGGCGCGCGGGGTGTGGTAGTACTCCCATGCTTCGCGCAGCTCGGCATTGGGCGCGTCTTCTTCGCGCAGCGGTGCCAGAGGAATGGTCGCGAACTCGCCCGAAGCGATGTCGGTGGTGCGCGCATTGGAGCCGAAGTCCAGGTAGCCCACGGCATCGGCGTCCTTGACCGTGTTCTCCCAGCCATTGCGGAACATCTGGCCGATGTTGACCGCACTGACCATGCCCAGTGCCTTGATGCGACGATCGTTGATGGCGGCGTTGGCGCTGTAACCAGCGCCGGCGCAGATACCCATCGCACCGATCTTGTCCTGGTCCACGTAGGGGAGGGTGGTTAGGTAGTCGATGACCGCACTCACATCCTCGGTGCTGACATAGGGGTTCTCCAGCTGCCGCGGTTCGCCGGTGCTCGCGCCCTGGTACGAACGGTCGAAGGCAATCGTGACCAGGCCTGCTTCGGCCAGCTTCCTGGCGTACAGTCCGGCGGTCTGCTCCTTCACGCCACCACCGGGATGGGACACGACGACTGCCGGGTACTTTCGGGCTTCGTCAAAGCCTTCCGGGAAGTACAGGGTGGCCGCCGTGGTGACGCCCTGGCCATTGAGATTCTTGAACGTGACGTTGCGCATGTACGTGCTCCGGTGTGGGTGTGAGGTGGCCGGCTCTGCTGCCGACAGAGCCCATCCTATTGACCGGATTGGGTCCAATAAATAGTCTTCCGGATACATGAGCCGTAAGAAGAACTAAACAATGCCCATCGAACCCTCGCTCGTAACGTCCCTGACCTGGTTCGCCCATATCGCCCGGCATCGCAGCTTCACCAAGGCGGCCACCGAGATGGAGATCACACGGGCAGCGCTCTCCCAGCACCTCAAAGCACTGGAGGAGCGGCTGGATGTCAGGCTGCTGCACCGCACCACCCGAAACATGTCGCTGACCGAAGAAGGACAGCAGCTGCTGGACGTGCTGCAGCCGGCACTGACGGCGATCGAGAAAGCCGTGGAGGAACTGGGGGAGGTCCATGCAGAGCCTTCGGGTGTGATCCGCATGAACTCTTCGCGCATCGCGTCACGACTTCTGCTGGAGCCGCACATGGGCGAGTTCCTGGCACGTTATCCCAAGCTGCGGCTTGAACTGATCATGGATGACGGCTTCTCCAATCTTGTGGCCAACGGCCTGGACGCCGGCATCCGCTTGGGCGAGAGCCTGGACGAGCACATGGTGGCCGTGCCCATCACGCCCCCATTGGAGATGGCGATTGTCGGCTCCCCGGCCTACTTTGAGGAGCACGGTATACCCAAGAGCCCTGCGGATCTGATCCGGCACAACTGCCTGGCCTACCGGTTCACGTCCAGTGGGACGATCGATCACTGGACGTTCACTGCACCGGATGGCCAAGGCCGAAAGCTGGTCTTCGAACCGCAGGGCAACGCGGTGTTCAACGACGACGACAGCATGCTCCGGGCCGCGCTGCAGGGTGTGGGACTGATTCGCCACATCGATCTGTGCGTCAGTGAGCACCTGGCCAGTGGTGCACTGGTGCGCGTGCTGGCGCCGTGGTGCCGCCCTTTTCCCGGCTTCTTCCTGTACGTCCCATCACGCGCCCAGATGCCAGCGAAGGTTCGGGCGCTGATGGACTTCCTGGTCGAGCGGCGTGAGCAGCTGGCCTCTCCGCAGCGCAGGCGCGTGGTCGCCGAAGATCGTCGCGCAAAGAAGCGACACGGCAGCCGCCCCAAGGCACTGCCCACCGGGTGAAGTCTCCTGAAGGTCTGGGCCGGCCCCGAACGTTGTCTGGTTCGGGGCGGCCTTGTGCCACCTGCGCTTTGTGAAGAGCAGGTGGCCTGAACTCCCTTTGGGAGTGTCCAAAAATACTTGACCACCACACACAGAGAGCGCCGCGCAGGCAGTGGCTGCGGCAACTTCAGATGCATCAATTTCGTGTGCGTGGGCAGATCCGCAGGAGATACATGGAGGCACCAGCTCACTGCGGGTCGATCCGCTGAGGGTCCGATCCCTGGAAGCCGACGACGCCGCCCTTCAGGTGCCAATGCTCGAATGAGCGTGCACCCCGTCGCAATACTTCGCTGCGCAGAAGATCGACGGGGGCTTGCCTCCATGCACCGCGGGATGTAGTGAAGAGTACGACTCTCTTCCCGGGGAACCTGTTGCTCCTGACGAACTCCCAGGCTGGCGGTGCAGGATGGCCGCGCCAGACGGGCACCCCCACGTAAACCGTGTCGTAGCGAACAAGGTCCACGTGCGCCGGGGTGATCCATGCGTCGTCCATTCCAGCATCCGCCATCGCGTTTAACCATCCGGCCATGCCCAAGGGGTAGTCGATCGATTCGATTGTGAGCATTTCGGCGTTCAGCCTGCTTGCAATGCGCCTCGCCAGCAGGGCGGTGCTTCCGCTGCGGGAAAAGTAGACAACGAGCACCTTGGCTTGATCAGGTGCTGGAGGAACATGGGGTTCTATCGCTTCCAGCTTCCTCAGCTTTCGTCGGGCGACCTGCGTTGCACAGAGGTCGATGGCCTTGATCAGCGCAGCAAGCGCGATAAGAACTACGACGAACTTGGTCCAGAGCATCATGGGCCAACGCTCATCAGAGCGAGCGGCTGATGGTGAAGCTGCCGAACACTGGGGCCTGGCGCTGGCCATTGAACTCTCGGGTGCTGTGGTAGCGCGCCACTGCGAACTTCCAGCGCCCGCGCGTCACCGCGACGCCGTAGCCACCCTGGGCCACCACATGGCGCTTGTCCACGCTGTGGCTGTTTCGGAAGGTATTGCCGTCCAGGGTGATGTCGCGGATTACCCATGCCGCGTCGATGGTCGCGAACAGGTGCCAGGACCAGCCGCTGGGGCGGCCGCCACGGGTCGGCGCGGTGTTCTCGCCGGCCGGACGCAGCGGCGTGCTACCGAAGTCGTCCGGCAGCTTCCAGCCGAAGCGCACTTCGGCACCGGCGTTGGCCTTGGTTTCCAGGTTGCCGATCGCACCGCCATAGTGGGTGATCGCATCCCAGCCCCAGCCGCCGGCATTGACGCTGGCATCGGCGGGCCAGCGGCGCATGCGCTCGTGGGTCAGCATGAACACCGGCTCGTTGTGCAGCTGGTTGTCCCACCCCTCGAACTTCTCGTCGCCCAGCGCGTCGTGCACGGCGCTCTGCACCTGCTTGCCCTGGGCCCACGGCCCGACCACGCCCACGGCCAGCTGGGTGGTCTGCAGGCGATCGCCGCTGCGTGCGTTGAAACCGAAGCTGGCCAGCAGCACGCCGGCATATGGGCGATCATCCTCGATCAGGTCGCGGCGGGTCGGGTCGGTCGGGGTGAAGATGCCCTGGCTGATGCTGAAAATCATGTTCTGTTGTTCGAACTTGCCCGGGTGCAGCGCCTCCAAATGGCTGTTCACCCAGCGTGCCAGACGTGGCAGGCACGGGTCGTCGGTGTAGTCAACCAGATTGGGCGAAACCAGGGTCAGCTGCGCGCCGTTGGTATAGCCCTGGTCCTGGTGGCGGCCACCAAACAGGTCGTTGTCAACGCGGAAGTTGATCTGCGGCGGGTGGTCGCGCATCGCGTCCGGGCCACATTGTTCGGCCGCTTGGGCGGCAAGGGGGAGGGCGGCGGTCAGCAGTCCGATCGCAGCAGCTTTGGGGAGTGTGCTGGGCATAGGGTTGTCCCTGGGAGTGCTGCACGCTTGGGCAGGCGCAATCGCCCAGTCCCGAACGGCAGGACTGGGCGATGCGATCGTTCACATGAAGTAGGGCTTGTCGCCATCGGTTCCAGGCTTGTTCGCACCGATGTTGCCGCTGCTGTAAAGCGCGGGATCCTGGATGATCTTCACCACCAGGTCGGCGACGCTCTTGCGGGAGATGACCGTGCCCTTGAACGGCTCGTTCTTCCCGGTCGTTTCGTAGTCAATCTCGTCTTCGTCGGTCAACCACGCAGCACGAATGATCGTGTAGTCCAGTCCCGAGGCTTCAATCAGGTCAGCCGACTTTCGATAAGGCGGCAGGTACTGGCCGATCTCTTTCCGGTTCCACTCACCGAAGGCGCCCGGAACTTCATCGTAGATGCCCAGCGAATTGACGAAGATCAGGCGCTTCACGCCCTGTGCCTTCATCACCGAGATGATGGTTTCGGTCTGCTTGTCCACGTCACCGGCAAGATTGGCGTAGACGATGTCCTTGCCGTGCATTGCCAGGGCCAGGCCCTTCTTGTCCAGCACGTCACCGATGACGACCTTTGCGTTGGTGGGCTCAGTGCCGGTGACGTTCCTGGGGTTGCGCAGATAGAGGGTCTGCTCGACGTCCGGAAGCTGGCCCAGCATCTCCACTGCCCAGCGAGCGATCTGGCCGCTAGCGCCCAGTACAAGTACGTTGTTCATGCTTTCTGCTCTCGCGTTTTCGTATGGAATGTTCCGGAACCCATGCACTGATACCTCAGCGCATGTGCTTCCCCAGGAATTGGAGGACGAGTTCCGGGTGCCGGCCAAACCAGTTATAGCCATCCTTGAAGCGACGCGACGTGCCGTCGATCCAGATGAGTTGCTTGTCAGGGCTGCCGATCAGGTCAAAGGTTCCCTGGGCATCCTGCGGATTGGGCGCTGAGGCATCGTCGGTCAGCTGCCACATCAGCACCGGCATCTGCACGTCCGGCGCGTAGGGGCGAGGGCTCATCGCCGCGGCCGGGAAGCCGCCCATCTTGATGAACTCAAGGTCAACTAGCTCTCGATAGCCTTCGATTCCCATTCGTTCGGTGGCCCTGTTCACCAGCCCTTCGGGCGTGGGAACCATCGGGCTGCACATGCACAGCACGTTCTCGAACAGTTCCGGGTGCTTCGAGATGGCGACGTACTGGGAGATGCCTCCCAGGCATTGGCTGAAGAGCCCCACCTTCATCTTTCCGAGCAGCGGGTGCGCATCGACAAAGCGCTTCACGCCCACGCAATCGCGCCACTCCCACTGGCCCAGACCGCTGACACCATTGTTGGCAGCCGAGCTGTTGCCATGGTTGCGCAAATCGTAGGTCAGCACGTTGTAGCCCGCAGCGGTCAGATGCTTGTACTGAAGGACGAAGTCGATTTCGCCATCGTCCACGTTGCTCCAAGGCGGCCCGAAATGGCCGGGAAAACCGGAGCGGCACATCGGCGAGGCGTGATTGAAGATGATCAGCTTGTCGCTCATGCCGCCCTTGGCAGGAATCAGCCAGGCCTCCAGTGGCGTTCCATCTTCGGAGGGGATCGACAGATCCTCCCACTCGGTCATGCCGTGGTCCGAGGGATCCTTGTGCAGGAAGCTGCGAAGGGGTCGAATGATGCCCGCCAGCGCTTTGACCATGCTGTGGTCTTCCGGCGAAATGGCGGCAAGCTGCTGCATCGCCTTGTGAAGGCGATCTTGTTCGATGCGTGCCATGGGTGTTCTTTCCTGGATTCAGATTACGGCGCCTCGTTGCGAAGCGCCTGACACCGTCCGGATCTCCGGCCTGAGCACTGCCCTGGCCGGAGATCAAACGCTGCTCGCCGGTTCCCGTTACAGGTTGTCCTTGTAGAACGGGATGAGCTTGGCCAGTGCCTGGCCGACCGGCTCGGGCTTGTCGTAGAGGTCGTAGTGCGACCAGCCCTCGACGACAACCAGTTCCTTCTTCTTGGAGGCGGCGCGGCCGATGATTTCGCAGCCGTCGCGGTAGGCACCGAAGCCACCGACCTTGTCGCCCACGACCACCATCAGAGGCTGAGTCAGCAGGACTTCGGCCAGATGGAAGGCATCCCAGCCCACTGCTGCGCTCTGATGCGAGAACAGCGATCGATTCAGCCCGTGCGGCTTCTGGCCGCGCGGCGTCCGGTAGTAGTCCGTCGCCTCTAGGACGTCGATGTCCTTGATCCCGGCCTGCCGGCCTGCTTCCACGGACGGCGGAAGCAGATCATCAACCCGCAGGGCTTCGCCGCGGGCTTCAGCTGTGCGTTGAGCGGCGATCGCTTCCAGTGCACCGATCGGATCGAAGTTGCTGAAGCCTTCGCGGAACAGGCGACCGTAGTTGGCCCCGGTCACGGTACCCACCACCTTGATCCTGCGCTCGGTCATCGCGGCGTTGATCGAATAGCCACCGCCGCCACAGATTCCCAGGACGCCGATACGCGCGTCGTCAACGTAGGGGAGCGTTACGAGATAGTCGACCACGTGGCGGAAGTCCTCCACGCGCAGGGTCGGGTCCTCGATGAAGCGCGGCTCGCCGCCGCTGGCGCCCTGGAAGCTGGCATCGAAGGCGATGACCACAAAACCTTCCTGGGCCAAGGCTGCGCCGTAGACGTTGCCGGAGGTCTGCTCCTTGCAGCTGCCGATCGGGTGCGCACTGATGATGGCGGGGTAGCGCTTGGACTTGTCGAAGCCCGGAGGGAAGTGGATATCAGCGGCGATATCCCAGTACATGTCGGAGTTGCGGATCTTTACGCTTTCCATGGTGAGTCCTCAGGTAGGGGCTGCCGTCGTTGTGGTCGTTGCATCGCTTCGGCGAGAGGGATTGCGTCGCCGGCAGGGAAAGAGTAAGAAGGCGATTGAGTCGGAACAAGACTGTAATCCCGACCGCAGAGTCAATCATTTGTTTACAGTAGAGACGTCTCAATGGATCCCTCGCTGCTCCCGGCCCTGGCATGGTTTACGCACATCGCCACGCACCGTAGTTTCACTAAGGCTGCCAACGAGGCTGGCGTTTCGAAGGCCGCGCTGTCACAAAGCCTCAAGACGCTGGAACGGCAACTGGACGTCAAGCTGTTGTATCGAACGACGCGTGATATGTCCCTCACGGAGGATGGGCAGCGTCTCTTTGACAGCGTCAGCCCCGCGCTGGACATCATCGAACGCTCGCTTCGGGAACTGAGTGCTACGGGCAGCGCGCCGTCTGGCCTGCTGCGCATCAGCACGTCCCACGTGGCGGCCAAGTACCTGATTCAGCCCCATCTGGCGGAGTTGGGCAGGCGCTATCCCGAGCTCAAGCTGGAGCTGATGATGGACGATCGTCTGTCCAACATCGTGGCCGAGGGGGCCGACGCAGGAATCCGGTTGGGTGAGAGCCTCGCCGAGCACATGATCGCCGTCCCCATTTCGCCCAAGATCGAGCTGGTGGTTGCAGGATCGCCGGCCTATTTCGAGCGCAACCCCATTCCCAGAACGCCCACGGACCTGGCTTCGCACAACTGTGTCGGGTTCAGAAGCATGGCCACCGGGGCGATTCACGGCTGGGAGTTCACCAGCCCGGAGCCGGAGTCCCACGAATTTTCGGTTTCACCCCAGGGATCGTTCATCACCAACGATGACGAAGCCATGATCGATGCCGCACTGCAGGGTGTCGGCTTGGTTCAGCACATGGACATCGCACTCCGCCGTCACCTTGAATCTAGGCGACTGGTCCCGGTCCTCCAGGACTGGTCACGGCCATTCCCTGGCTTCTACATCTATGCCCCTTCCCGCGACCAGATGCCGGCCAAGGTCAGGGCGCTGATCGATCTGCTGGTCGAAATGCGAGCGGCATAGCGCCGGGCAGGGCCCTCACGAAGCTGTCTGGATCCAAAGTGTGAACCGTCGCTCGTTGCAAAGGTGTACGTGAACGTATACGTTTACGTGCACCTTGCATCGGGCCATTGTCATGACCAGCAGCGATACCCAGCCCTCGATCACTGTGAGAGACGCAGCCGAACGGCTCGGCGTGACCGCAAGGACGCTGAAGTACTACGAGGAGCGCGGCCTGCTCGTTCCGCAGCGCAGTGACGGCCGCTACCGCCTGTACAGCGAGGAAGACCTCGCGCGCATGGCGCGGATTCTTCGCCTGCGTTCCCTCGGTTTCTCGCTGCAGGGCATCGCCGAGATGCTCAAGCGCCCAGTGGAGACGCTGGATGACGGCAGCACGATCTATGCGGACGCCTCGCTTCGCGAGATCTCCCAGGGCCTCAGTGAGCAGGTGGCAGCGCTGGATGCGCGCATCGCGGCCGCACGGAAGGAGCTGAAAGAGGCCGAAGCACTGCGGACCGAACTGAATGACGATCTGGACTATGTCAACGAGCGACTGGCTGGCCAGAGCCAGGACGCAATGCGCGGCAAGCGGATTCTCGCCCGGAGCAAGAGGGCAGCGGGCGAAGGGCAGGAGGGATAAGTTGTGGACGCTGCTCTGTCTGAGGACGGGGAGTCACCAAGGCGCGAATCGGTCTCCGCTTGGATGACGTGGGCCCTGGCGCTGACCGTGGCGCTGGACTACTTCGACCACGCCGCCTTTACCTATTTCGCCAGCCACATCGCAGGTGGCGTCAGTGCCAGCGCATCCGAGCTGGTCTGGGCAAGCAGTGCATACGCCATCACCTCCGTGTTGGGAATCGTCCAGCAGCAATGGTGGGTGGAGCGGCTGGGCTATCGACGTTACATCACCGCCTCGCTGCTGCTCTTTGCCGTCACCGCGGCGCTCGCCGGCATCGCAGAGTCTGCCTTCCAGCTGATGCTTGCGCGTGGCCTTCAGGGCTATGCCATGGGCCCGATGCTTAGCGCCTGCCGTATCGCACTGCAGCGGGGCACGGAAGGCCCCCAACGGGCGAAAGGACTGAGAAAGTTCCTCTCCCTGATCCTTCTTGGAAGCGCACTTGCGCCACTGGTCGGCGGCTATCTGGTGGTACAGGCGGGTTGGAGCGCGTTGTTCATCGCAACCGCCGTTGCCGCCATGCCGATTGCCCTATTGGCCTACGTCGCACTGCCTGACCTGGGCGTTCTTCCCCAGGAGGAACATGGCGAGAGCCATGCCGGCCCTTACATTCTCTTCGCCATTGCCATTTCCGCGCTGCAGATCTCTATGCAGCAGGTGCGGTTCGAGCTGTTTGCCAGCTCGCCGTCACTGGTCGTCAGCGCGCTGGCAGGGATCGCAGCGCTCAGCTGGTTCGCGCATCACCAGTGGCACCATCAAAGGCCGCTGCTGCGGCTCCATGCCGTCCGGCAGCAGACCTTCCGCACCGGGCTGGTCATGTATGTCTGCTTCTACTACGCAAACAATGCGCTGAACTTTCTCACCTCGCGCTTCCTGGAAGGCGGTCTCGGCTACCCCGTCGACAAGGCCGGCCAACTTGTGGGTGCAACCGCACTGCTTGCGCTGCCGCTGGTCTTCATCTACTTCCGCGTCTCGCCGCTGCTGCCACGGAAGAAATGGCTGATCCTGCCCGGCTACGTTGTGGCATTCCTGGTCTGCGCCTGGTTTACCGCAATTCCTCCGAACACGAGCCAGGACTGGCTCGTGCCGCCATTGTTCTTCCGCGGCGCGCTGCTTCTGACCATGGCGCTGCCCGTGGCGTCCGTGACCTTCAGCATGTTCGAGGCCGATGACTACAGTCACGCCTACAGGCTGAAGAACGTTGTCAAGCAACTGACGCTGTCGTTCTCGACGGCAACCTTCATCGCGCTCGAACAGCATCGATCGCAGCTTCACTATTCGCGGCTTGCGGAGAACGTGAGCATCTATAACCCGAACTTCAACGAACATCTCGACCGGCTGGCAACCAGCCTGGTTATTCATGGCGGCGATCTGGCGTGGGCCAGGATGGACGCCACTGCACAGATCTATCGTGAGCTGATGCGGCAGGTCGATTTCCTGAGCATCCAGGACGGCTACGTGCTGCTGGCAATCGTCATTGCGTTCTCGGGAGTCTTTGCCCTGGCGCAGAGATCGATTCGCTAGATCGCATCAGAAATCAAAAGCCTTACACACCTGTGCCAGAAACCGGCACGGGATGGCCCAACGCAACCTCAGAAAACGAATTGGCAATTGCGGATTGACACTGCGTCAATCCCGCCCGTCTTTTTCGAAGCGCCGGAGCTGCCTAGCATCGTCATGCATGGGAAACCTCCAACGCTTCATCCACTGAAGAAGAGGAACAGAGCAATGCGCGGAATGGTATTCAAGGGAAACTGCGAAGTGGAAGTTATGAACTTCGCAGACCCCGTGCCGGGCCCAGGCGAGGCCATCATCGAGATCAAGGCCTCGGGGATGTGCGGCACGGATCTCCACTACTATCGCCATGGCATGGCCGAAGCGCTGGACATGCTTGGCATGCGTAGCAGGATGACGTCAGACGTCATCATCGGTGGGCATGAGCCCTGCGGAGTCATCGCAGAGATCGGCCCCGGCAGCGAACGCGGCTCGTTCCGCAAGGGCGATCGGGTCATCGTCTTCCACTACGACGGCTGCAGCACCTGCGAGCACTGCAGGACAGGGTGGACCCAGCTCTGCGACCAGGGCGCAAAGATCTACGGCGTGCTGGGTGATGGTGGGCACGCGAACTACATGAAGGTGCCGGTGACCTCGCTGGTGCACCTGCCCGCCGATGTCAGCTTCAAGGCTGGTGCAGCGATCGCCTGTGGTACCGGCACCGCCTACGGCGCGCTGCAGCGCCTGGATATCAGTGCCAGAGACACGCTGGCCGTGTACGGGCTGGGCCCGGTGGGGCTTTCGGTCGCACAGATGGCCGCGGCCATGGGGGTGGAAGTCTTCGGTGTGGACATCAACGCAGACCGCGTTGCCCAGTCGAAGCGCTTCGGCGTGACGCATGCCATCGACGCGAGCGCTTCGGATCCCATTGAAGAGATCCACAAGCTCACGGCCGGGCGCGGCGTGTCCTGCTCGATTGATTGCGCCGGCGGGCCGATTCCCCGCGCGCAGGCCATTCGAAGCACGCGCACGTGGGGCCGCACCGCATTGGTGGCCGTTGGCGGTGAACTGAAGATCGACGTCATGCGGGATCTGATCGGCAAGCAGCGCAACGTCATCGGCTCCTTCACGCTGTCCGAGGTGGCCATGGACGAATGCGCGCGCTTCATTGCAAGCCATGGCGTAAAGGTCGACGACCTTTTCACCAGCGAATGGCACCTGGAACAGGCTGCCGAGGCCTATGCCGACTTCAACAAACAGGCCAGTGGAAAAGGCGTGTTCCTTTTCTGACCCCCTCAACGACACTCAACAGAACTCATCAAACCTGGAGAAGCACATGAAACGCACTATCGACCTCAAGCATCCGGACCGCCTCTACATTGGCGGCCAGTGGGTGGCCCCCGATTCGAAGGAAACGTTCGACGTTCTGGACTGCTCTACCGAAGAAGTGATTGCATCAGTACCCAAGGCAAACTCTGTCGACATGCAGCGCGCCGTCGACGCGGCACGTGATGCCTTCGACAATGGACCGTGGGCGCGTATGACGCCGCAGGGGCGGGCAGGCTACCTGGAGAAGATTGCCGCACGCCTGGAAGCGAGAAATGACGACTTCGCGCGCGTCTGGTCCCTGGAGACCGGTATCGTTTTCAAGGTCGCTCAGCCTCGCATCGGGCTCTTCATCAGCGGCGCGTTCCGCCAGTACGCAGAGATGGCGTCTACGTTCCCGTTTACCGAAGAGCATCGCTCGGTGACCGGCAACCTGGGCTACCGCGTCTACGAGCCGGTGGGTGTGGTTGCAGAGATCATTCCGTGGAACGGTCCGGCAGGTCTGATGGCCTACAAGACCGCCCCGGCGCTGCTGGCTGGCTGCACACTGGTGATCAAGTCTTCGCCTGAAGCGCCGTGCTCGGCTTACATGCTGGCCGAGATCTGCGAGGAAGTGGGCTTGCCGCCGGGCGTGATCAACGTGGTTACCCCCGATCGTGACGTATCCGAAGAACTGGTCGCCAATCCGGCCGTGGACAAGATCACCTTCACTGGCTCCACTGGTGCCGGCAAGCGCATCGCCGCCGTCGCCTCGGATCGCGTCGCGCGGGTCACGCTGGAGCTGGGCGGCAAGTCGCCCGCGGTCATCCTGGATGACTTCGACATCGAAGAGGCTGCAAAGATACTTGGCAATTCCTACTTCACCTACAACACCGGGCAGATCTGCCATAGCCTGACCCGCATCGTGGTTCCGCGCGCCAAGCACGATCAGATGGTGGAAGCGCTAGCGAAGATTGCGCGGGGAATCACCCTGGGTGACCCGCTTGCGGAAGGGACCGGATCGGGCCCCCTGGCCAGTGCACGCCAGCGTGACACGGTGCAGCTCTTCGTGGACCAGGGTGTTGCCGAAGGTGCGACGCTGGCCGCAGGCGGCAAGCGACCGGAAGGCATCGAGAAGGGCTTCTTCTTCGAGCCAACCGTCTTTGGCAATGTCGACAACATGTCCACCATTGCCCAGGAGGAGATCTTCGGGCCGGTGCTCTGCGTCATTCCTGCCAACGACGAGGCAGACGCGATCCGGATCGCCAACGAGAGCCGCTTCGGGCTGAATGCGGCGGTGTTCACCAACGATCCGAAGAAGGCCTTTGACGTCGCCCGGAAGATTCGTGCAGGCACCGTGGGCCACAATGGCCCACGCACCGACTTCTCCATTGGTTTTGGTGGCTTCAAACAGTCTGGCGTTGGCCGCGAAGGCGGTGTTGAAGGTCTGGTTGCCTTCATGGAATCGAAGACGGTCGTAATGGCTTGATGATTGGCAGCGCCGCACGTGAGGGGTGCTGTAGACGGAGATTGAGCCGCTAGGCTCAGTTTCCGCTGGAATCGAGAACCTCTGCTCCTTGCAGAGGTTCTCCTGCAGGGATCTTTACGGCGGCGCCATCAGGCGTATAGATGGATGTCAGCCTCTGGCCGAGAGCGGACCTTTGCCCACCGGGTAGGGCAGAGGAGCCGCTATCCAATCTTAGGATTAGGGAGATTTATCGCGAGTACGTTATCAGCAGAGTAGGGTGCCAGTACAGGAGACTTCGCATGGCCCGCGGCATCACCGAAACTGACGTCCATACCGCCGCCGACGAGTTGGTCGCCAAGGGAGAACGCCCAACCGTAGAGCGGATCCGGGCTCACCTGGGCACCGGCTCGCCGAACACGGTGACCCGCTGGCTGGAAACATGGTGGAACCGACTTGGCACGCGCCTGCAGCCAGCGCGTCCGGACCTGGAAGATGCGCCAGCGGTGTTGGTGGAACTCGCCGGGCAATGGTGGGAGTTGGCGCTGAAGCATGCCCAGGAGGCCGCCCGCCGAGAGCTTGCATCGTCCGAGCTGGCCCTAGCTTCCGAGCGTGATGCGCTGGAGGCCAGTTCCCGACTTGCGGCTGAAGAGCTGGCGCAAATGCGTGCAGAGCGTGACGTTGCAATCACCGGGGAGAGAATTGCAACGACCCAAGCTTCAGAGCTACAGCACCTCGTCGACCAGCTTCAGCTACAGATCTCTGAACTTGCAGAGCAGCGCGACCTCGAGCGTCGAAGAGCCGACCGAACCGAGACAGCGAGACAGCAACTCGACATCCGGCTTCACGAGGCCCTAGAGACGGCGAAATCTGAGCGGGAGGACTGGACCGAGTACGTCAGATCTGTCGAGAATCGAGCGCTCAGCGATGTGGATCGAGCCCGCCAGGAGGTGAAGGAACTCCAGGTGCAGCAAAGCAAGGCATACGAACAACACAGCGCCTTTGAGAAGCAGCTGCGTCAGGACATTCAGGCCGCCCAATCAGCGGCCGCCACGGCCAGTCAGTCTGCCGATATCCTGCGCGACAAATGTGACGCGCTTGAGGGGCAACTTTCAGGGCTTCGAAATTTGCCAGCGCAGCTGGAAGTGGCGCTCAAGCGATCCAAAGAAGTTCGTCCGCCTGCGGCTCGCAGACGCCCAAAACAATAGCGCTGTGCCGCCTTCCGGGGCACACGAAAGAACGAGCCGGCTTCATTTGCGCCGGAGGCCAGTCCGCTGACTCCGCGCAAGTCGCGTTCTCCGAGCTAGCCAGGCAGCCCAACAGACGAATGAGACCGCAAATCCGACGATTACCATGGCAACCAGCATGATCTCTCGATCAGTGTCGTTCATTGAGGGAGTCTCGGAAGTTGAGCCTTAGCGTCTATGCCATGGTACCTGACGCTTCTTAGTGCAAGTGCGGGCGCGATGGCTGCATTTGAAGTTCTTTCGAAAGAATCCTTAGCTTGGGCCCGCCCAAGCGCGGGCAGCATGGCTACATCTTGGCTTGAAGCACTCGGCATGCCAGGCGGGATAGGATCGTAGGATGATGAGCAAAGGCTCATGTTCCAAAGGCGCTGTGTTCGAACACGTAACACCTTTACCTGGCGCTTGGTAACAGATTTACCTGCTTCGTCAACCACCTGGCTGCGCCTGCAACTAACGGCCCTCGTCGCGGTGTACCCGGCGAGCCGGGGACTTAGCCAACAAAGGCCCAGATTCGACGGATATGAAATTTCGCATAATGTATATTATGTTACCAAGAGGTCTACCCATACGAACCCCAACCAGTCCAGTCCTGGCCGCAAGCTGCTCCCCTTTAAGTAACCCCCAACGCCCGCAGAACCAGGCTCCACGGCGCCAACTTCTCACCCAGCATGCAGGCCCGCCGGTGTAGGTTCGACACACCACTTAAGGACGGGTTTGGCGATGCGCCTGGCTGATTTTATCGAACGGAATGCGCGGGAAATCCTGGAAGACGCGGTGGCATTCGCCAAGACGCAGGCACCCGATACTGTCGAGTTCAGCGCAAAGCAACTTCGGAATCATCTTCCCCAGATTCTTCAGGCAGTTGTAGACGATCTCAGATCGCCGCAGACAGCCTCCCAGCAGCTCGCAAAGTCCCACGGGCTTGCACCGTTGAAACCCGGCCCCGAGTCCGCCGCGTCCTATCATGGCCGAACCCGCGCCATCGCCGGCTTTGGTCTCAACCAGATGGTGGCTGAGTATCGAGCACTCCGGGCTTCGGTACTTCGGCGATGGGCATCCGACCAGCAGCTGATCGCTTCATCGATCGATGACATCCTTCGTTTCAATGAGGCCATCGACCAGGCGGTCGCCGAATCCCTTGCTCAGTTCTCTGCAGAGGTCGAATCCTGGCGGCAGATCTTCCTGGCAGCGCTCGGGCATGATCTCCGAGGTCCTTTGGCAGCGGTCATGTTCTCGGCGGACGCTCTGGCCAGTGGGCTGCAGGATCCGGCATTGTCCAGGCAGGCCGAGCGGATCATCAATGGCAGCATGCGCATGAACAAGCTGCTCGACGACCTGCTGGCTTACAGCCGCAGCAAGCTGGGCGATGGCATGGCCATTCATCCGGTGGACTGCGATCTTGCCCAATCGCTTGGCGAGGAAGTCGAATTGCTTCGCGCTGCCCTGCCCCACGTCCCTATCACGTATGAGGTTGAAGGCGATGCCCGCGGTTGCTTCGATGCCTCTTCGTTGCGCGAGGCGGTTCACAACCTCACGACCAACGCTGCAAAGTACGGCGAACACGGCACCGATGTGCGGATCAGCCTTGAGGGCCTCGTCGACCAGATCATGATCACGGTGAGCAACACCGGCGCCGAACTATCGGACGAAGCGTTCAACAATCTGTTCGATCCCTTGCGCAGAGGCTCGCACAACGCGTCACAAGGCGAACACGCGAGCTTGGGCCTCGGCCTGTTCCTGGTGCGGGAAATCTGCCACGCGCACCGCGGCACGGTCCAGGGACGATGGCGGAATGGTCGCACTTCATTCGTCATCACGCTCCCAAAGAACGCTGATTGAGGCGACCGGCCCGGCGACGGCACTACAGGAACCTGTGCATCACGAAGACATCGACCAACCCCAACTGACCGTGCCGGAACGCCTTCGGTAACGTCCCGACCACGTCGAACCCCAGCTTCCGGTACAGCGCCACCGCCGGGCCGTTGGTACTGACCACGTAATTGAACTGCATGGCCAGGAATCCTTCCGCCCTCGCCCGCTCCAGGCTGTGCTGCACCAGCGCCCGGCCCACGCCTTGCCCTTGTGCCGGCGCATCCACCACATACGTGGCGCTGGCCACATGCGCCCCCAGATCAGGGAAGTTCGGGCCCATCTTGTACATGCCCACCACCCGGCCCTCCAGCACAGCTACATGAGGCGCCTGGGCCTGGAACCAATGCGCGCGAAACGTCTCGACGGCGAAAGAGCCGGCAAAGGGCAGCGCATCCTGCGTCGCAATGGCCGTCTTGAACATGCCCCACATCACGTCGAAATCGCCTGCGCGGGCGGGCCGGATCTCCATGCGTCTCCTGCAGATCTGTGGTCATGACCAGGCCGCACACTACCAGAATCGAGCTCCGGCCCCGTAGCTGCTTCACGCGCCACCGCCATCCGCTCCGTAATAGTTGCGGAAATTCCAACCTTTTGAGCAATAGATGCCCCCTGTTTCCGCGCACATCCCGCACCGGCTTCGTCGATGGCGCGTTCCTGCCTACGTCCTGCTGGGCATCTACCTGCTGTATCTGCTGGCCGGCAACATCTTCCTCAATACCCCGCTGTTCGACCAGGTCACCAACCGCAAGCCGCACAAGTTCGTAATGACCACTGGGCCGGCCATTACGCTGTTGCCCGGCCACGTGATCGCCTGGAACGTGCACATGCGCGGCCACGTGAACCACACCGTCTACGTGTTGCATGCAGACCGCGCCAGCGCCCGATTGGCGGTGCTGCCCCTGTTCCAGCGCGAGGTGCGGGTGCCAAGGCTGCAGGCCACCGGGGTTTCCGCCGAGATCAGCCGCGTCGAAGAGGCCATCCCTTCACCGCCGCGCAGCGACCAGGGCTGGACCTTGCGCTTCGACGCCATCCACAGCGACAGCATCCGCAGCGCACGCTTCGGCAAGCTGCTGATCATCGGCAAGGGCCAGGGTACCGTGGGGTTCCTGAAGCAGCTGCGTGGCGGCCCATCCGAACTGTTCGATTCCGAGGTCTCGTTCAGCAAGGCAGACACCAGCTTTGACGGCGTGCAGCTGTTGGGCGACATGGATCTCACCGCGCGCTTCAGCTATCCGCGCCATTATCGGGACCAGGCGCCCGGCCTGGCCAAGTTGAAGCTGCTGCATGCCCAGCTCGAGGTGGATGCCCGCAGCCAGGGCCTGCGCATGGACACCGATGCCACAACGCCGAAGATATCCAGCGCGCCCGTGCCCGGGCGCCTGCAGCTGGCGCTCCACCTGATCGATAGCCAGCTGCAGCCCGGTGACCACGCGCTGTGGCAGGTGCCGCTCCATCTGGGCGATGGCGCCCCCGATCGCGGCATGCTGGCACTGCAGCTCAATGTGGCCAAGGACCTGCGCCTGCAGGCGCGCCTGCCACCAAAGCCCGGTTCAGGTAGCGAGGTGGATGCCGATCTGCATATCAGTGGCCGGGACATTCCCTTCCAGCAGCCCGCACAGCTGCTGGAACGCAGCTCCGGCACAGTGCGCGGCGAATGGACGTTCACCTCGCTCAACTGGATCCCTGCCCTGTTCGTCCGCAAGCCGTGGCTGCAGCTGGACGGCGGCGGCACGCTGAAAGCGGATCTGCGCCTGCGCAATGGCGAACTGATCGAAGGCAGCACCGTGGACATTCCGGCTGCCGAGGCCGTAGCCGAAGTCGCCGGCGTACGCCTGGCGGGCACGGCCAGCGCCCATGGCGAGTTGAAGACCGGCAGCCCCAGCCAGGCCCAGCTGTCCGTCCGGCTGCCGCGATTCACTGCGCGGCCGACCGATGCCAGGGGCGTGCGCCTGTTCGACGGCCGGGATCTGGCCCTGGACCTGACCGGCGATGGCCGCCTGCAGGAACTGCGCAAAGGCGTCCGCGCGCAGCTGCGCTTCAGTGAAGCCACCATCCCTGATCTGACCGCCTACAACCGCTACCTCGGCTCACCGCAGGTGCGGCTGCTGCGTGGCACTGGCACCGTGAGCGGTGATGCAACCCTCGATACCGACGGGCGCGTCGGCCATGGCACGGCCCGGCTGTTGGGGCGCAACGCCAGTGCAAAGGTGGCAGGGTTGGACATGGGCGGCGATATCGACGTGAACGCAACGCTGCGCCGCGGTGACTTCAACCAGCGTCATTTCGATCTGTCCGGCACCACGGTCGAGCTGCGCAACGTGCAGGTGGCGGACACGCAGGGCTCGACGGCATGGAAAGGCCGCGTCGCCTTCAAGCGTGGCCGTATCGATGCGCAGTCTCCCTTCCAGGTGGATGCCACCACGGACCTGGATCTCAGCGATGCGCGACCGTTGCTGGCGCTGTTCGCAGAGCGCACCGACTATCCGCGCTGGACCTTGTCCCTGCTGGATTCCGGACAGGTACAGGCACAGGCGACGCTGCGCTGGCGCCCTGGCCATCTGGTCATCGATGGCCTGCAGGCCGAGAACGATCGGCTGTCGGTACGCGCGCGGCTGGATCTGCTGGAACAGCGCAAACGCGGTGATCTCTATCTCCGGTGGGGGCTGCTGGGTGCGGGCATCGAGCTGGACGGCGATCAGCGCCAATGGCATCTGGCCAAGGCGCGCGAGTGGTTTGATCAACGGCCTTCCCTGCTGCCAGCAAGCCAGGGATCGGCTGCCGCCGGATCTTCAGACTGAAGGCCCGCGACCTGCATCCATTCGCGGCCTCTGCGCGTATACGCGATCATGCGCATCAGGGAGCTGGACGATATGAAGCGGAGTTCGCAGGTTTTCGGGCTGCTGGGATGGGTGGCGATCACCTTCGTCGCAGCCGCCCTGGGCGCGTGGGCGTCCACATCCGCGGCCAGCTTCTACGCCACCCTCGATCTTCCCCCGTGGGCACCACCAGCCGGTGTCTTTGGTCCGGTGTGGACCTTGCTCTACGCCATGATGGCGATTGCCGCGTGGCTGGTGTGGCGCGAACGCGGCTGGCGCGGGGCACGACCGGCGCTGATGCTCTATCTGGTGCAGCTTGCCGTCAATGCGCTGTGGAGCTGGCTGTTCTTCGGCTGGAAGCTGGGCGCCCTGGCCTTCGTTGACATTCTTGTATTGATTGCGCTGGTTTGCGCGGCGATCGTCGCGTTTGCGTGCATCCGTCCGATTGCGGCGGCGCTGCTGCTTCCCTATCTGGCCTGGATCTCGTTCGCCTCGGCGCTCAACTTCGCGGTATGGCGAGCCAACCCCGGGCTGCTGTGATCTCCGCCGCTTACGCCTGGGCAACGGCCTGCGGGCGCCAGGTCCGCAGCAGGGCCGGCTTGAACGCCTGCTGCCCGCAGCCGGTAGGGCATCGCACCACCCGCGCCGCAGTATGGCTGACCAGGCCCTGCCCTTCTTCGGCCTTGAAGATCGTCTCGCAGGACAGGCAGCGGGCAACCAGCGAATACAGGTGCAGCAGCCGGCCACTGGCCGGGTCCTGCAGCGCATCCACATCCAGCAGTTCAAACTGGCAGCTGTCAGCCAGCATGCGGTACGGGGACAGGGGCGCGGGCTGCAGGTTCACGGGGCGGTCGCTCGGGGAAGTGGATCCACTCTAGGCAATGACCTGTCGAGCTGATGTGCAGCGGATATGTATTCTTCGCGAAAACTGCAAGTGCTCGACCTCGTCCCCACATGAAGAATTCAGCTTGGACAGAAGCACGCTTCACACGCATACACTGGTAGGCGAATGCACGATTTTGCTTCACCATTGAGGGGTACCGGATGTACCACTGGGCCTTTCCAGCCATCCACGAATGATGAGTCCCGCCCTTGATGCCTTCTGCTGAGTCCGCGCACGACACTGCCTTGTCCAGTTGCGCGCGCGAACCGATCCACACCCCCGGCGCGATCCAGCCCTATGGTGTGCTTCTGGTCGTTGAGCCGCAGTCCCTGCAGGTGCGCGAGCGCGCCATCAGCCAGCCCGGGCTGCTGCAGCAGTTCGGCGAACCGTTGATGCGGCACGTCAGCGAGGTGTTCGGCGGCGTGCTGGCGCCGTTCCAGGGCTTGTTCCAGCAGGCCGTGATCGGCAGCAGTGCCCATGTCGGTGCCGTGCATCTGGACGGCCACGGCCGGCATCAGCTGCTGGTGCACCGTTCCGCCACCGATCTGCTGGTCGAGCTGGAAGCACCGGTTCCGGGCCAGCCCGGCTCGCTGGAAGAGCTGTACCCGGCCATCCGCGAGCTGATGGCCGGCATCGAGTCGGCCAGCACCGTGGAAGACCTCTGCCAGCTGGCTGCCGCGCACATGCGCCGGCTCACCGGCTTCGACCGCACCCTGGTCTACCAGTTCGATGCTGGCTGGAACGGCATCGTGGTGGCCGAGGATGGCAACGGCCTGTTGCCGTCCTACCTGGACCTGCGCTTCCCCGAATCGGATATTCCAGCACAGGCCCGCGAACTCTACCGCCGCAACCGGGTACGCCTGATCGCGGACAACAGCTACACCCCGGCCCCGCTGATGCGGGCCGAGGATCAACGCGACGCGCCGCCCACCGACCTGAGCATGGCGGTGCTGCGCAGCGTCTCGCCGGTGCACCTGCACTACATGCGCAACATGGGGACCGGCGCGTCGATGTCGGTATCGCTGGTGCATGAAGGCCGCTTGTGGGGCCTGGTGTCCTGCCACACCGTGCAGCCACGCCGCCTGCCCTACCACGTGCGCACTGCCTGCGAGTTCATGGGCCAGATCCTGTCGCTGCAGATTGCGTTGAAGGAGCGTGCGCGTGCGATCGAAGAGCGCGTTGCCCGTCGTTCCATACTGGTCAAGCTACTGGGTCGCATGGCCGGCGACGAGGACTTCATGGCGGCCCTGCGCGAGGACGAGGCCAGCCTGCTGTCGCTGACCGGCGCGGCCGGCGCGGCGATCGTGCACAAGGGCGATTGCCTGCGTGTCGGCCAGTGCCCTTCCGCCAGCGACGTGCTGGCCCTGGCGAACTGGCTGGCCACGCAGCAGGCCGGCCAGGAAACCTACTGCACCGATCACCTGGCAGCCGACTGGTCGCCTGCCGCGCACCTGGCCGACGTCGCCAGCGGCCTGCTGGCGGTGTCCATTTCGCAGCTGCATGACAGTTACCTGATGTGGTTCCGCCCGGAAGTGGTGCGCACCGTGCGCTGGGGTGGCGATCCCCGCAAGGAAGCAGCACCGGGCGTGGCGCTGTCCCCGCGCAACTCGTTCGAGGCCTGGAAGGAGACCGTGCAGCAGCGCAGTCTGCCGTGGAGCGACGCTGACTGCGACGCGGCACACGAGATGCGCACGGCCATCGTCGATATCGTGTTGCGCAAGGCCGAGGAAATGGCCGAACTGAATGAGCAGCTGCTCCGCAGCAACAAGGAACTGGAAGCCTTCTCCTATTCGGTCAGCCACGACCTGCGCGCTCCGTTCCGTCACATTGTCGGCTATTCCGAACTGCTGGGCAGCTCGGCGGGCGAGCGCCTGAACGATACCGAGCGCCGATTCCTGGACACGATCGTGGAATCGGCCAAGTCCGCCGGAACACTGGTGGATGACCTGCTCAGCTTTTCCCAGATGGGGCGCTCCACGCTGGGGCGCGTGCGGCTGGACATGACCGCGCTGGCCGAGGATGTGCGCCGGAGCCTGGCCCTGGACTACGCCGGCCGCGACGTGCAGTGGACGCTCGCACCGCTGCCGGAGGTCGAGGCCGATCCGACGATGCTGCGCCTGGTATGGCAGAACCTGCTGGCCAACGCGATCAAGTTCACCCGCGAGCGCGAACACGCGGTGATCGAGGTTGGTCACGAGAGAAACGACGACGAAGACCACTTCTTCGTGCGCGACAACGGCTGCGGCTTCGACATGCGCTACGTGGACAAGCTGTTCGGCGTGTTCCAGCGCCTGCACCACGTCGAAGAGTTCGAAGGCACCGGCATCGGCCTGGCCAATGTCCGCCGCATCATCGGCCGCCATGGCGGCCGTACCTGGGCCGAGGGCGAGCCCGGCAAGGGCGCCACGATCCATTTCACCCTACCCCGCTTCACAGGAGAACACCCATGAGGGACCTGCGGCCGATCCTCCTGGTAGAGGACAGCCCCAAGGATGCAGAGCTGACGATGGCCGCGCTTGCGCGCTGCCAGCTGTTGAACGATGTCATCCATGTACGCGACGGCGCCGAAGCGCTGGATTACCTGCGCTGCGAAGGCAAGTTCGCCGGCGCCATGCACGGCGGCCCGGTGGTGGTGCTGCTGGACCTGAAGCTGCCCAAGGTCAATGGCCTGGAGGTGCTGGAACAGGTGCGTGGCGACCCGCAGCTGAGCAGCACGCCGGTGGTGATGTTGACCTCCTCGCGCGAAGAACAGGATCTCGTGCGCAGTTACGAGCTGGGCGTGAATGCCTTCGTGGTCAAGCCGGTCGACTTCAAGGAATTCTTCGACGCCATCCAGGGGCTGGGCATGTTCTGGGGCATCACCAACCAGCCACCACCGCATCGGCCCAATGGCTCGGGGCAGCATAACAATGCGTGATGGATCGCGCCGCAGCGAGCGCCTGCGCATCCTCATGCTGGAGGACAGCGCGCTTGATGCGGAGCTGATCACCGCGCAGCTGCAGCGTGCCGGCCTCGATTTCGAGGCCGAGCGCCTGTGGACCCGCAACGCGTTCATCGAGGCCATCGACAGCCGTGCGTTCGACGTGATCCTCGCCGACCACGTGCTGCCCGGGTTCGATGGCGATGCGGCCCTCGCACTGGCACGCGAGCGGATTCCGCAGACCCCTTTCATCTTCGTCTCCGGCACGCTGACCGAAGAGCTGGCGGTGCAGGCGCTGACCCGTGGCGCGCGCGACTATGTAGTCAAGCAGCGCCTGCAGCGCCTGCCGGATGCGATCCGTCGCGCCCGTCAGGAAGCCCATGAGCGCAACCAGCTGCTTCATGCGCAGGCTGCGCTGAATGAGAGCCAGGCGCAGCTGCAGCAGGTGACGGATGCCGTGCCCGCGCTGATCGCCCAGCTCGACTACGCGCATCGCTACCGGTTCGCCAACAAGGCGTTCCTGGACTGGCATGGATTCAGCCTGGCCGAGTTGCTGGGCCGGACAGCGCGCGATGTCAGCGGCATTTCCGCCTTCGAACACGCCCTGCCGAGCCTGGAACGGGTGCTGCAGGGCGAACGCACCAGCTTCCAGGTCGAACTGGTGCACCGCAGCGGCCAATCACGATTCGTGCAGATGGACTGCGTGCCGGAGCATGCGGCCGATGGCAGCGTGGCCGGCTACATCTGCCTGGGTAGCGACGTCTCGCAGCTGAAACAGGCCGAGCTGGCCCTGCGCGAGGACAACCAGCTGCTCGAGCAGCAGGTGCAGTCGCGCACGGCCGAGTTGCGCGCCAGCAAGCGGCGCCTGCAGGCGATCTTCGAATCCAGCTTCCAGCATCAGATGCTGCTGGATCTGTCCGGGCGCGTGGTGGATGCCAATGACGCGTCACTGGCCGCAGTACTGGCGGACAAGAAGGACGTCGTTGGCCAACGCTTCGGTGAATCGCTCTGGTTCGCCACAACCGATGGCATCGGCGCGCTGATCGATCGGGCCGTCGCTGCAGCCGTGCAGGGCCGGAGTTCGCTGCATTCACTGGAGCTGGAACTCCCGACCGGGCCGCGCAGCTTCGATTTTTCGTTCCGTCCGTTGCTGGATGCCGAAGGCGTGGTCACCGCCGTGGTCTCCGAGGCCGTGGAAACTACGGCGCGCCTCCAGGCCGAACACGCACTGCGCCAATCACAGAAGATCGAGGCGGTCGGCCAGCTCACCGGCGGCATCGCGCATGATTTCAACAACATCCTGACGGTCATCTCCGGCAACATCGAGCACGCCATGCTGCTGAACGAGCGCGCGGGCGAAGCCGGAGCGACGGTCAGCCGGGCCCTGGACAACGCGCTGAAGGGTGTCGGGCGTGCCGCCAGCCTGACCCAGCGCCTGCTGGCGTTTGCCCGACGCCAGCCGCTGCACAGCCAGGCCGCCAACCTCCACGAGCGCCTGCTGGACATGCACGACATGCTGCAGCGTGCACTGGGTGAGCTGGTGCAGCTGGAGATCCGCAGCGCCGAGGACATCTGGTGCGTGGAGATCGACATCAGCCAGCTGGAGGCCTCCGTACTGAACCTGGCGGTGAATGCCCGCGACGCGATGCCGCACGGCGGCCGGCTGGTGATCGAGGTCGACAACAGCCACCTCGACCACGACTACGCTGCCCTGTTCCCGGATGCAACACCAGGCCAGTACGTGATGTTGCGGGTGCGCGACAACGGCCATGGCATGGACGCGGCCACCCTGGCCCGCGTGTTCGAACCGTTCTTCACCACCAAGCAGGTCGGCCGCGGCACCGGGCTGGGACTGTCGATGGTACATGGGTTCGTCAAACAGTCCGGCGGCCACGTGCTGATCGATTCGGTGGAAGGCGGCGGCACCAGCATCACCATGATGTTTCCGCGCTCGCCGCTGGCCCTGCCCCGCGAGACACGCACCCCGCAGACCGGCCTGGCCGGCTACTCACCGCGCGAGGAAACCATTCTGGTGGCCGAGGACAACGACGATGTCCGCGCCCACACGGTGGATTCGCTGCGGCTGCTCGGCTACCGCGTACTGGAAGCCCACGATGGCCCCTCCGCGCTACGGTTGCTGGAGCGCCCCGATACCAGGGTGGACCTGCTGTTCTCGGACGTGGTGATGCCCGGCATGTTGGGCTGGGAGCTGGTCCGTCAAGTCCGCGAACGCTGGCCGGAAGTCGCCGTCCTGTTCACGTCGGGCTATCCACGTGACCACGATCAGGCGGGCAGCCAGGGACGCGCGGTTGCCCTGCTGCCAAAGCCGTTTACGCGAAGTGACCTGGCGCTGGCGGTACGCACTGCGCTGGAGGCCGCGCCACACTGAGCTCAGGAGGCCGGGTCGCCTACGCCAGCGGCGATCCGGTTGATGTCCGCGCACTCCACCGTGGCCGGCGGATGCTCCCTGCCGGCCAGTGCAATCATCGCCTGACCGAGAGCCAGATTGCTGGTCATCAGCGATGGCGCAATCGCGCTGGCCAGCTTCATCAACGGCGCACCGCCCCAGTACAGGGGCTTCAACAGGGCATGACGGGTGCCGGTGCCCGGGACCGGCCTGACACCGCCCGGGCGCAGCATCACGGTGCGCACCGGCAGGCCCTGCAATGCGACCTCGGTCTCGCCCTTGATCCTCAACGGCATCAGCCGGCTCCGAGGGTCCGCGCCGGCACCGGATACATACAGAAAGCACCCTTCGGGATTCGCAGCTGCCCAGGCACGGGCCACCGCCAGAGTGGTGTCCAGGGTCACTCGTCGGTACTCGGCCTCCGCCGTGCCGACCGGTGGCGCCCCGGCACAGTAGAAGCACGCATCGAACCCGGCCAGTTCATCCGACCGGTCCTGGATGCGCAGGAAGTCCGGAACGATCAGTTCGCTGCCGGCACCACTCAGACTTCCCGGGTGGCGGACCAGCGCTGTCAGGCGGGACACCTGTGGTGAGCGTTGGCACGCCAACGCCACACCCTGCCCGACCAGGCCTGCGGCACCGGTCAACAGAATCCGTAATGCGCCCGTCCCGGCCATCGTCGTCCCCGCTAGAGTTTCACGAAACGCTGGATCTTCCGCGCCAGCCAGCCACTGAACACCAGCGGCGCATCCAGCGCTGACACGCAGATGCACGGGACACCGGGCGCAGTCACCGGCTGATGCTCCACGTCTTCGTCCAGATCTGCCACGTCACCCGGTGCGAACAACCCCAGCGCATCGTTGTACGAACCCCGCAGGATCTGGGTCAGTTCGCTGCGGCCATGGCTGTGCATGGGCAGGCATTTGCCCGGGGCGATCTTCAGCATGATCAGCGAAGGCATCTGCTCTGCACGGATGCAGTGCACGCCCGGCGCCATCCAGCGCCAGCGCAGGTCGCTGAGCGAGGCGCCGAAGTACGGATGCAGCGATGCAGGCAGATGGTCCGGATTGGCCTCAGGGCGCTCCTTCGGCACGGGGCGTGCGACCCCAGCCATGGGCACCGGCGCTTCCGTGGCCAGTTGCATCAGCATCGCCTCGCGCAGTTGTTCGCGTCGCGTCTCCGCTGCAGGTGGCTGGGTCTGCTCCAGCAGCACCGAGCCGATCGCTTCGGCGTCGCGCAGGCGCTGACGGCAATGCGAGCACTGCTCCAGATGGGCACCGGCGACGATGCTCAACGGCGCCGGCAGCGCGCCGGCCGCATAGCTCATCAGGGTCGATTCGTGCAGATGGTGGTGCGGGTTCACAGCGCACCTCCCACTTTGGCCTGAAGCTGCAGAAAGGCGCGGCGCAAGTGCGATTTGACCGTTCCCAGCGGCATCCCCAGCGCCTCTGCGATCTCACTGTGGCTCTTGGCCTCGAAATAGGACATCCGCACCAGCCGCGCCTGTACCGCGGGCAGTTCGTTGATGCGCTGGCGCAGACGCGCCTGGTCGGCGAACTGCTCGGCACTGCTGCGCTCGATCACATCCAGTGTTGCAGCGTCCTCCACCGCTGCCTGCACCTGCATCCAGCTGCGCTCGCGACGGATGCGATCGATATGCAGGTTTCGCGCAATGCGGTACAGCCACGTACTGAGGGCGCCTTGGGCTGCATCGTAGTCGGCGGCCCGCAGCCACAGGCGCAGCAGGCATTCCTGGGCCAGTTCCTCGGCGACGCCGTCGGGTGCACCCAGGCCACGCAGGTACACGCACAGCCGCGGCACGAAGTAGTCATAGATCCGCATGAAACAGTCGCGGTCGCGCAGGCGCGCCACGCCGTCCATGTCACCGGCCCAGTTCGTCGGCTCGCTGCTCGGCTGCTGGGAACTGGACACGGTGCGTGCGCTATCGAAGTTGAGGAGTGTGCTGGCGGCGTCAGGATACATCTGGGTTCGCGGCGGGCGGGTGAAGGTCTGTCCTCTGTACGCGCAGGGGCAGCAATTGGATGCAGACGGCACGACGCATCCAACCGGCCGCCCCCGCCGTATGACCTGGGCCCTCCTCTTCCGGATGAAGACCCATGCGCACTGCCTGGCTGCTGCTGTGCCTGCCCCAAGCCGCGCTGGCGGCACCCTGGTTGCGAAGCGAGGGCGTGGCCACCTCCGCGCAGGGCGACCTCCTCTACCGTGAAGTGCACTGGCGACGCGAGGCAACGGAGGGCGCCGAGCGCTGGGTGCTGTACCAGTGCCCGGATGGCCAACCCTTCGCCCGCAAGCATCTGCCCGCCAGCGCCCGCCCACAGGCACGGGGATATTCGCTGGAGGACCGCCGCAGCGGCCAGACCGCCGAGGTCGACGCCGCTGGCGACTCGGTGTCGATTGCATGGAAGGAGGATGCCGCCAGTGAGCTGCGCAGGCGCCGGCTTGAACAGCCGCCGGACGCGGTGATCGATGCGGGGTTTGATGCCGCAGTACGCCTGCACTGGCCGGCGCTGCTGCGCGGCGAGCGCATCACACTGCCGTTCCTGGTGCCTGCACGCCAGCGCTACTTCCCGGTGCAGGTGCGGCGCATCGGCCCGGTACGCTGGCAGGGCATCGACGCCCAGGCCATCGAGGTCAGCCTGGACACCTGGTACGGCGGCATCGCGCCGCGCCTGGCCCTGGTCTACGCCACGGCCGACCGTCGTCTGCTGGAGTTCCGCGGCACCAGCAACCTGCGAGATGCGCGCGGCACTTATCCGCAGGTGACGGTGCGCTTCCGGTCGCCAGCTGCCGAGCGACCGGCAGGTGACTGGCAACAGGCGTGGGCGCAACCCCTGGCCGAGCGTTGCGCCGTGACGCCCAGGTGAAGCGAAATTCAGTTCGAAGTGGCGCATCCATTGCGCCCCCTGCTGCGTAAAGGAAGACACGACACCCGCCGAGATCCGCCATGGCCTCTGTAGCGCCCCTCCCCCGTCGACGCTTGCACCTGCTGCGTACGTTGCAGCGATGGGTGGACACCAGCAACGCCACAGAGACCACCGGCGAACAGCCAGGACGCATCGACTGGGTGCGCGCGGTACCCTTTGCACTGATGCACCTGGCCTGCATCGCGGTGATCTGGGTGGGCGTGTCATGGACGGCGGTCGTCGTGGCCACGGCGCTCTACGCCGTGCGCATGTTCGCCATCACGGCGTTCTATCACCGCTACTTCTCGCACCGCACCTTCCAGGCATCGCGTCCGGTGCAGTTCGTGTTCGCGGTGATCGGCGCGTCCAGCGTGCAGCGCGGTCCGCTGTGGTGGGCTGCCCATCATCGCCACCACCATCGGCATGCCGACCAGCCGCTGGACCCGCACTCACCGCGCGAAGGCGGCTTCTGGCGCAGCCACATGGGCTGGTTCCTCACCCGCGAGGCATTCGCCACCGATCTGTCGCGGGTACCTGACCTGGCGCGCTTCCCCGAACTGCGCTGGCTCGATCGTTTCGATACCGCCATTCCCGTGCTGCTGGCCATCGGACTGTATGCATTGGGTGCAGCACTGGAACGCTGGGCGCCCAGCCTGCACACCACGGGCCCGCAGTTGCTGGTGTGGGGCTTCTTCATCTCCACCATCGTACTGTTCCACGCCACCGTCACCATCAATTCGCTGGCCCACCGTTTCGGCCGCCGCCGCTTCGAGACCCGCGACGACAGCCGCAACAACCTGTGGCTGGCGCTGCTCACCTTCGGTGAGGGCTGGCACAACAACCATCATTTTTTCCCCGGCACCGTGCGCCAGGGCTTCCGCTGGTGGGAAGTGGACCTGACCTGGTACGGGCTGCGCGCGATGGCGGCGCTGGGTCTGGTCAAAGGGCTCAAGCCCATCCCCGGGTGGGTTCTGGCCAAGGCGAGGTACTGAGATGCGCATCGCGGTCATCGGCTCGGGTATCGCGGGGCTGGCCAGTGCCTGGTGGCTGGATGGCCAGCACGACGTCACGCTGTTCGAGGCCAACGATTACCTCGGCGGCCACACCCATACCCACGACGTGCAGGTGGCGGGCAGAGGCATGGCGGTGGATACCGGTTTCATCGTCTTCAATCCCCAGCACTATCCCTTGCTGTCGGCGCTGTTCGACGAGTTGGGCGTGGCCTCGCAACCGACCACGATGAGTTTCTCCATGCACAGTGAGCGCAGCGGCGTGGAGTACAACGCCACCTCACTGGATGGGCTGTTCTGCCAGCGCCGCAATCTGGTGTCGCCGCGTTTCTGGGGCATGTTGGCCGACCTGCGCCGGTTCTATCGCGACGCGCCGTTACTGCTGGCCGAAGAAGACGGTCCCACGCTCGGCGAGTACCTGCGCAGCCAGCGCTATGGCGAGGCATTCATCGACGAGCACCTGCTGCCGATGGCCTCGGCGCTGTGGTCCTCGCCGACGGCCACCGTGCAGGCGTTCCCGGCGCGCTACCTGGCCCAGTTCATGGCCAATCACCAGATGCTGCAGATGACCGGGCGGCCAAGCTGGCGGGTGGTCAGCGGGGGATCGACGCGCTACGTGGATGCGCTGCGTCGCCGCTGGCGCGTGCGTGAGCGGCTGCAATGTCCGGTCAGCAGGGTCGAGCGCATGCCCTGGGGTGCACGCGTGCACAGCAGCGCCGGCGTGGAGGCCTTCGACGAAGTGATCCTGGCCTGCCACAGCGACCAGGCACTGGCGTTGCTTGCCGACGCAGATGCCGTCGAGCGTGAGGTCCTCGGCGCCATCCGCTATCAGTCCAACGAAGCGGTGCTGCATACCGATGCGTCGTTGCTGCCGCGCAACCGCAAGGCGTGGGCGGCTTGGAACGCGCACGTACCACAGGATCGCGCGGCGCCCTGCACGGTCAGCTACTGCATGAACCTGCTGCAGGGTCTGCCGGGCGACATCCCCCTGGTAGTGACCCTCAACCGCAGCGAGGCAATCGATCCGGCCAAGGTGCTGCGGACCCTGCATTACGCGCACCCGGTACACGACCACGCTGCAGTGCGCGCACAGCAGCGCTGGGCGGAACTGCAGGGCCGCCGCCACACATGGTTTGCAGGCGCCTATTGGGGCTGGGGATTCCACGAGGATGGCATCCGCAGTGCCCGCCACGTGGTCGATGCGCTGCAGGCCTGCGCTCCGCATCGGAACGTATCCGCCTCGGATGAGGTGGCGGCATGAGTGCCAGCGCGCTCTACATCGGGCAGGTGATGCATCGCCGGCATCAGCCGCATCCGCATGCATTCCGTTACCCCATCGCGCAGCTGCTGCTTGACCTGGATGAACTCGACACGGTGTTCGCCGGGCGCTGGTTGTGGTCGGTCAATCGCCGCAACCTGGCCGAGTTCCGCCGCAGCGACTACTTCGGTGATCCCGCGCGGCCGCTGGCCGATACGGTGCGCGACCACGCTGCAGGCACGCTTGGCTACCGGCCAACCGGTCCGGTTCGCCTGCTCACCCATCTCCGCTTTGCCGGGCATGTCTTCAACCCGGTCAGCTTCTACTACTGCTACCAGGCCGACGGCAGCACGCTGGACTGCATCGTGGCCGAGATCACCAATACCCCCTGGAAGGAACGGCACGCCTATGTGCTGCCGGTCGCCACGGCCCTCCACGAAGGGGCGTCATTGCGCTGGCAGTTCGACAAGCGCTTCCATGTCTCGCCGTTCATGCCGATGGATTGCCGCTACGACTGGCGCTTCAACCGCCCGGACCAGGACCTGCGCGTGCACATGCAGGTCTGGCGCGACGGGGTGCGCCAGTTTGATGCCACCCAGGCCATGCAGCGACATGCCTTGAACGGCCGTGGGCTGGCCCGGGTGCTGGCCTGCTATCCGCTGATGACCACCCAGGTGGTGGCCGCCATCCACTGGCATGCACTTCGGCTGTGGATGAAACGCAACCCCGTGCACGACCACCCTGCTCTTGCCGAGAAACCACGATGAACTCGATGACCCCTCTGGTCGCCCTGCCGCGCCCCGGCGCCCTGGATGCGTTCCTGCGCCGCCGCCTGCTGGCCCAGCTTGCCCCCATGCGCGATGGTCGCCTGTGCGTGCGTGACGCATTGGGCGAGGTCTGGCTGGGCGATGCCCGTGGCGAACTGCACGTCACCGTCACCATCGATGACCCGGGGTTCTATCGCAAGGTTGCAGCGCAAGGCAGTGTGGGCGCGGGTGAAAGCTACATCCAGGGCGAATGGCACTGTGATGATCTGGTGGCACTGATCCGGCTGCTGGTACGCAATCGCGACCTACTGGACGGCATGGAGCGTGGCCCGGCCCGCGTGGGTGGCTGGCTGCTGCGGGGCTGGAACCGCCTGCGCCGGAACAGCCGTGAGGGCAGCCGCCGCAACATCGCCGCGCACTATGACCTGGGCAACGATTTCTTTGCCCTGTTCCTGTCGCCGGACCTGATGTACTCGTCGGCGTTGTTCGCCTGTGAGTCCGAGCCGCTGGAATCGGCCTCGCGACGCAAGCTGGACCGCATCTGCCAGCAGCTGCAGCTCAAACCCGGCGACCGCGTGGTGGAAATCGGCACCGGCTGGGGTGGTTTCGCGGTCCATGCCGCCCGGCACTATGGCTGCCATGTCACGACCACCACCATCTCTGCAGAACAGCATGCGCTGGCCGCCCGGCGCGTACGGGGGGCAGGCCTGCAGGACCAGGTCACGCTGCTGATGCAGGACTACCGCGACCTGCAGGGCCAGTTCGACAAGCTGGTGTCGATCGAGATGATCGAAGCGATCGGCGCCGAATACCTGGACACCTACATGGCCACGCTGCAGCGCCTGCTCAAGCCTGATGGCGTTGCCCTGCTGCAGGCCATCACCATCGAGGACCACCGCTACGAACAGGCCCGGCGCAGCGTCGACTACATCAAGCGCTATGTGTTCCCGGGCAGCTTCATCCCGTCCATCAACGCGATCATGGCCGCCAAAACGCGCTCCAGCGACCTGCAGCTGATCGCCCAGCAGGATTTCGGCCACTCCTACGCATTGACCCTTCGCGCCTGGCGCCAACGCTTCCTGGCCCAGCTGCCGGCAGTGCAGGCGCAGGGCTTTGACGCGCGCTTCTGCCGACTGTGGGAATTCTACCTGGCCTATTGCGAGGGTGGCTTCCTGGAACGTTCGATCGGCGTCTCGCATCTGTTGCTGGCCCGTCCGGACCACCGGCCCATTTTCGCTGCGACCGGCAGCCACTGACATGCATCGCTTCTGGGCAAATCTGCTCGGCAACCAGCTGGTCTGGCTGTGTGCCGTGGCCGGCGCGGGCCGCGGCTGGCAGTGGCCCGCGCTACTGGCCGCTTCGCTCTACGTCGGCAGCCAGCTGTTGACCTCACCGCGCCCCCGGCTGGATCTGCGGCTGTTGATGTTGGCACTGGCCTGCGCATGGCTGGTCGACGCCAGTGCCGCCGCCAGCGGCACGGTGCGCTACGCGGCGGCCCCACTGGGTTGGGCGCCACCGCCGTGGATCATGGCGTTGTGGGCCGCGTTCGCGATGACGCTGACCACGTCGATGCGCTTCCTGCAGCACCACCCGGCCCTGCCGGCCCTGTTCGGCCTGCTGCTGGCACCGCTGGCCTATCTCTCTGCCGCACGCGGTTTCGACGCAGTGCGGTTCGCGGATCCCGCATGGCCAGGACTGCTGGTGCTGGGCGCGGGCTGGAGCATTGCGCTTTCCCTGCTGTGCCGGACCGCCCGTCGCGGCATGCACATCCCGCAGCCGCCCTTCGCAGGAGCGTCGTCATGATCAATCTGATGTGGGTCCTGCTGTACGCCGTGCTGGTGATGTGCTGGGGCTGGGCCTGGCAGCGCCGCCACCACAACATTGGCGTGGTCGATGTGCTCTGGGCAAAGGGCGTGGGTGCCTCGGCACTGCTGTTGGCGCTGCTGGGCGACGGCGCGGTGATGCCACGGATCGCGCTGGGCGTGCTCGGCGGCCTGTGGGGCAGTCGACTCGCCCTGCATCTGTGGCACCGGGTCCGTCACGAAGAAGAGGACGGACGCTACCGCTACCTGCGCCAATACTGGCACGGCCACCAGGGCAAGATCTTCGGCTTCTTCATGGCGCAGGCGTTGCTGATCGTCCTGTTCGCCCTGCCCTTCGTGGCGGTGGCTGCCAATCCTCGGACCGACCTGACCCTGTGGGTGGTGGCCGCAGCGCTGGCCTGGCTGCTGAGCGTCGGCGGCGAAAGCCTGGCCGACCGCCAGCTGGCGCGTTTCCGCGCCGACCCGGCGAACAAGGGCCGCACCTGCCGCGCTGGGCTCTGGCGCTATTCCCGCCACCCCAACTACTTCTTCGAGTGGCTGCACTGGTTCACTTATGTCCTGCTCGCGGTCGGCTCGCCACTGTGGTGGCTGGCCTGGGCCGGCCCGCTGCTGATGTACGTGTTCCTGCGCTATCTGAGCGGCATTCCATTCACCGAGAAACAGGCGCTGCGCAGCCGCGGCGACGACTATCGCGCCTACCAGCGCAGTACACCGATGTTCTTTCCCTGGTTTCCCCGTTCTTCCAAGGAGCATTCCGCATGAGCGCGATCCCGTCACTGAACCCAGCCCAAGATGCGGAAACCGGGCTGATCGCCTGGGCCGAACGCGGGCTGGTCCCCGATGCGGCGCTGCGTTCGGGCATCCGCCGCTTGTGCGCGCAGCGCCTGCATGAGGAAAGCGAGGGTGGCATCGAAGGCCAATCGGCACGCTTCAGCCGGCGCATCGCCGAGCTGGCCGACAGCCCGCTCGCGTTGCATACCGACGCAGCCAACCGCCAACACTATGAAGTGCCGGCAGCCTTCTTCCAGGCCTGCCTGGGCAAGCGACTGAAGTACAGCAGCTGCTACTACCCCACCGGGCGCGAAACGCTGGACCAGGCGGAGGACGCCATGCTGGAACTGTACGGCCAGCGCGCCGGACTGGCCGATGGCCAGCAGATTCTTGAGCTGGGCTGCGGCTGGGGCTCATTGACCCTGTGGATGGCCGAACGCTACCCGCAGGCGCATATCACTGCCGTCTCCAACTCGCACAGCCAACGCCAGCACATCATGGCGCAGTGCCAGGCGCGCGGCCTGGACAACGTCGAGGTGCTGACCTGTGACGTCAACCAACTTGATCTGCCGACAGCCCGGTTCGACCGCTGTGTCTCGGTGGAGATGTTCGAGCACGTACGCAACTACGAGCGCCTGCTGGCAGGCATCGCACGGTGGCTGAAACCGGATGGCGCGTTGTTCGTGCACATCTTCGCCCATCGCACACTGATGTACCCGTTCGAGACCGAGGGTGGCGACAACTGGATGGGCCGCCACTTCTTCACTGGCGGACTGATGCCGGCCGCCGACACGCTGCTGCATTTCCAGCGCGACCTTCGCCTGGATCAACGCTGGTTGCTGGACGGCACCCACTACCAGCGCACGGCCGACCACTGGCTGGCCAACCAGGATGCCGCCCGCGAGCAGGTGATGCCGGTACTGATCGCCACCTACGGCCACGCTGCGGCGAAGGTCTGGTGGCAGCGCTGGCGGATGTTCTGGATGGCATGTGCCGAACTGTTCGGCTACGACGACGGCCAGCAGTGGCTGGTCGCCCACTATCTGTTCCGACCCCGCTGAGGTGCCCCATGCGCATGTTCTCGCTGCTTCCGCTGATCGCAGTCGGCCTGTTCGGCTCGGGCTGCTCCTCCAGCGACACCCGGCCGCTTCCGCGTGCGCCGTCGGTGGATGTGCCACGCTTCATGGGCGACTGGTACGTGATCGCCCATATTCCGTCCTGGCCCGAACGCGATGCCTACGATGCGGTGGAAAGCTATGCCTTGAAGCCCGACGGGCGCATCCAGACCACCTTCACCTATCGCAAGGGCAGCTTCGATGCGCCGCAGAAGTCGATGCACCCCATTGGCCGTGTCGAGAAGGAGGGTAATGGCGCGATCTGGGGCATGCAGTTCATCTGGCCGATCCAGGCCGAGTATGTGATCGCCTGGCTGGATGACGACTACCGCCAGACCATCGTGGCACGCAGCAAGCGCGACTATGTCTGGTACATGGCGCGTACGCCGCAGGTGTCGGACAGTGACTACCAGCAGGCGGTGCAACGCATTGCCGCGATGGGCTATGACACCCAGAAGCTGAGACGCGTGCCGCAGTCGGTGCGATGATGCCCCCGCGCCAGAAACCGGCGAATGCAGGCGACACTGCGCGCCAACCTGACGCCGCGAACCCACGATGTCGATGCCTCGTCGAGCGTCCTGAGCATGCTGCACCGGAAGTCAGGCGGACCGGATGGCCTGCACGGGCATGATCGCGGACGCCCTCAATGCAGGTGCAAGCACCGCCACCTGCCCCAGCAGCCACAGCGCCAGCGCACTGATCGGCAGGTACGCCAGTGGAAGCCGTGGCAGTTCGTAGAACCGCATCAGGCCGAGGTTGAATGCATAGGCCAGCAGCGCACCAACGACGACACCCAGGCTCACGACCAGGAAGTTCTCCAGCTGGAAGTAGTGCAGGATGTCGCGGCGGGTTGCGCCCAGTGCACGGCGGATGCCGATCTGTCTGCGCCGCTGCTCTACCCAGTAGCTGGCCAGGCCGACAATGCCCAGCGCGGTGGCTCCCAGCAGCGCGACGATCACGCCCGCCAGCAGCGCCATCATCAACCTGGCGCCATGGAAATAGTCCGCGCGCAGCTCGGCGACGGTACGGCTGGCGGCTTGGTCGAACACCACGTCGGGCGCCACCGCGGCCACCGCCCGCTGTGCGCCGGCCATCACCCGGGGCAGCGCTCCGGGCGCCGCCCGCACCAGGTAGCGCCCCGCCAACTGCGGACCTGGCTTGGCCGGCATCAGCACGGACCAGTCATTCCCCAGCGCCTCCCCTCCACCGGGTTGTGATACGGCCAGGTGCTCGACCACGCCGATAACGGTGAAGCGGCTGTCCATCGACCACAGGCTGCGCCCGACTGCCGGCGCATTGGGCCAGTAGCGCTCCGCCAGCTGCCGCGTTACCAGGATCGGCGCATTGGCGGGCACGTGCTGCCCGATCGGTGCGTACTCGGCGACGTCCGGCAAGCGCCCGGCCAACAGCTTCAGATCCAGCGCCTGGATCGCCGCCGCGTCACCCAGGTAGAAATCGAGGACCCCACCGAAGACCTTGCCGCTCTCATCGGTATGGACGCCCGCGCGGACACCCGGTTCACCGAACGGAACGGCGCTGATGATGCCGACCGACGTTACGCCCGGAATCGCCTGCAGTGCGCCGGTCACCCGGGCAGTGAGATCGGCGGCTTGGGCGGCGTCGAATCCGGAGAGCTGCACGATGCCCAGCGACGACTCGGCGATACCACTGTCCAGGTTCAGTGCACGCCCCTTCTCCGTGAGCATGAAGATGGCATTGCACAGCACGGCGCAGGCCAGCGCGATCTCCATTGCGATCAACAGGGTGGCCAGCCGGTGCTTGCGCAGCGCTGCGATGATCAGTCCGGTTTGCATGATCGTTTCCTTTACAGCAGCTTGAGCTGCGCCACAGGCTGGATCGAACTGGCGCGATAGGCGGGAATCGCGCCTGCCGCCAGGCTGGCCAACAGGGAAAGGCCAAAGATGGCCATGAACATGGTCAGGTCCAGATGCATCAGGTCCGCGTAGGCAACCGGCTGGGCACGGATCACCCACAGACCCAGCAGGGTCAGCAGCAGCCCGCCCACCCCTCCGGCGACACCGATCAGCCCGGCTTCCAGCATGCATTGCGTGAATACCGCACGCCGACTGGCGCCCAGCGCGCGCCGCAGGCCGATTTCTCCGCCGTGGCGCAGGAAGCGCGCCAGCAGCAGCCCGACAACATTGGCCAGGCAGACCACCAGGAACGCAAAGGACAGCACCGTCTGCACCTTCACGTCGCTTGGCACCACCTGATTGAAGTCCAGCCACTCCATCAACGAACGAAGCCGGGTGTTGTCCGCGTGCCGGATGCGTCCCAGGCGCTGTTGTTCGCCCGCGTAGTTGGAGAGGTAGCGACGATAGCTGGCCACCTTCTCCGGGCTGCCGAGCTCCACCCAGACCGCGACCGCCACGCAGGGCGAGTTCTGCAGTACCCCAGGGGTCTCGGGCATCGCCCAGCAGGTAAAGGGCTGGAAGTCGCCCTCGTTGATATCCAGGCTGGTCGACATCGGCAGATAGATGTCATCGGCCGCGGCGTAGAAGCTTGACGTCTCGCCACCCGAGAACCGCCCTCCCCTGATCTTGTAGAACAAGGGAGAGGGCCGCCAGTGATCCAGCACGCCGATGACCTGCACATGGGTGTCCTTGACCCGAAGGGTCTGTCCGACACTGTCGCGGCCCCCGAACAGGCGCTGGTTCAACCGGGCCGAGATGACCGCGACGCGGCCGCGACGCTGGTCATCCTCGGCTGTCCAGGCGCGGCCATACTGAAAGGGCACCTCGAACATGGGGAAGAAGTCTGCCGTGGTCGAGATCGAAGATCCCATCAGCGGCGCCATCCCAGCCAGATCCGAACGGAGCTTCACCGGATTGACCACCACCATGGTCTGGCGGTCCGCCTGGCCGGATGACCAGAGATCGTGCGCGGTCCGATAGTCGAGCACGTCGTGGGGTTCGCGCCCTTTCGATCCGGGATCGACATCCACCTGCGGGTAGAAGATCCGATCGCTCCGGCCCGGCAGCGGATCTCCGGAAAGCAGGTGGGTGACGGTCAGCGTGGTCATGCTGGCGCCGATTCCCACGGCAACCGCCAGCACCATCAATGCAGTAATGATCGTATTGCGCCTGGCGTTGTGCAGCGCCAGCTTCAGGTAATAGTCCATCATGGAAGGTGCATCCCCCTGCGTTCGCCATGCTCCATGCAGATACGATGCAGGGGTTGCCAGAAAGGTTTAAACGGATGAGGCGGACGATGAGCGAACACCCCGACAAGACAGACGCGCAGGCATGGGACGGCCTTGCGATTCGCCCCTTGTACCCCGATGACCTGGATCTGATCTGCGCCCACCGCGAAGCGATGTTCCGCGAGAGTGGTCGCCCCGCGGAGGTGCTGGAGCAGATGGCCGGCCCTTTCCGTGCCTGGCTCGCGCCGCGCCTGGCCTCCGGCGACTATTTCGGGTTTGCCCTCACGGACCAGGGGCGCGCCATCGCGGGCATCGGCCTGATGCTGATCGACTGGCCGCCGCACCCGGCCCACCCCCTGCAGGACAAGCGCGGCTACGTGCTCAACGTCTATGTGGACCCCGGCTATCGGCGCAGGGGCGTCGCCCACAGGCTGATGCAATTGGCCGATGACGCGTTCGCCGAACGGAAGGTGAGCTACATAATCCTGCATGCCACTGCCCAGGCGACTCCGCTGTATGCCGAGTTGGGCTGGGTGGCAACCAGTGAGATGGCGCGTGCACTGCACAGGAATGGCAACCGTGCATGAGGCGCTCGGCCCGACATGACGCGTCACGCTGACACGCCTCACTTCCATGCAAAAAGCCATCGGCTCGCATGGAACATGCGCCTCACCACGCAAGTACGTTTCTTTGTGAGACAACGCATCCTTGTTTGCCCGCTCATCCAGAAGCAGGGCGCCTACGTGCTGCCCGCGACTCGCTTGCTGCTGGCCTGGCGATCCATCAGTTCAATCAATCGGTGTTAATCGATGGTCACAATCCATCGATTCTTAGGAATAATCGCAAAAAACCTGCAAATTCGATGATCAGCAGGGCGCCAGCGCCAGAATGATCGCCACGCCCCCAGGCGCCGATCACCTCCCCGCGCATGAAAGGACATCCCGCACCGCGCCGACTGCGCCTGGCACTTCTGGACGACCATGAGATCGTTCGTCGTGGCACCGTCCTGCACCTGTCGCAGGACGCCCGCTTCAGGATCATCGCCAGCCATGGGCACAGCGACGCCTTCATCCAGACGCTGCAACAGACGCGGGTGGATGTCGCCGTCATCGATCTGACGCTGGCGCGTGGCGACCGCAGCAGCACAGAGCTGATCCCCCTCCTGCGCGCGGCATTCCCGGAGACGCCGCTGCTTGCCTTCGCCACCCTCTCCCCCTGCACCCGTCTCCACCACCTGCTCATGGCCGGCATCAGTGGCGTCGTCAGCAAAGCCGAGCCCCTTCCCATGCTGTCCGAAGCGATCATTCGTGTTTCACAGGGACTGGAGCGGCTGCCGCCCGACTACTCCATCCCGGCGGACTACACTGAGCTCAGCCGCAACGAGCGTGAAGTACTGGACCTGCTGCTGTCCGGCCTGACCGTCTCCGAGATCGCGCAGCGACGCCATCGCAGCGTCAAGACCATCAGCACGCAGAAAGTCGCGGTGCTGCGCAAGCTTGGGCTGCGCAACGATGCGGAGATCTATGCGCTGCGGCGCCCGCCGGATGCACCATGAGGCCGCCACGTCACTCACAGCCGCACGCCCCCACCCTCCTGCTGCCGGCCCTGCCTCTGCTGCCGGCCGCTTCGGCCGGGGACGCGCAGTCGCATCAGTGGGCCGCCGGCCGTGAGGTGCGCGAGGCCACTGCGCCGTCGTTGCGCCCGTTGCCACCGGCACTGGCCGGTTCCGCCCCGCTGCCGACCCGGGCGCATCGTGCCGCTGGCCCCGGTCCATCTGGCCGACAACAAATGCGGGCCGAGCGGCATCGCCGAGGCCAATCGAAAAGCACGGCGATGGCATTGCGTGATCGCGCGCGCCGCCTGCAGGGCACGCCGCAGTTCTGCGGTGCAACCGATCAGGTCGGAATCGCGGCCGATCCATGGGAGCTCGGGAACGACGCCGCACCCGACGGGTTGATGTGCGGTGCCTGCTGCAGATACTGCAGCGCTGGCATGGCTCCCGCGCTGCGGAAGCCATGCCGCCTGACTGATCAGGCCGCCAGACGCTCGACCTGGCGACGGGTCAGGTCGTTGAAACGGCCCAGCGACATCAGGTGCTGGTGGATCAGCGCCAACCAGCCACTGCGGTGCCACTCGATCACAGTCGCTTCCGGCAGCGCGACGAACTTCTCGACGTCGACGACCTGGAAACCATTGAGGTTGAATTCACGACCATCCGGGGTACGCACGGTGGCGTTGCGCTCGACCAGCAGGCCGTTGTCGATCAGGGCCTTGGAGAAGGCCTGGGTCTGCTCGTGCTCACGGGTGAACTGGCCGCAGAACTCCAGCGCCTGCTGCACCATCTCGGTGGCCTTGCCATCAACGAACAGCGGCTGGCCTTCGTCACCGCCCTTGACCACGCGCGAGCTGTCTTCGTCGATGCCCAGCAGGAAGTCGTTGTCCGCACCGGTGTCGATGAAGATGAAGGGGTGGCGACGCAGGTAGGCCGGGATATAGGCCTCGTCTTCCCACAGGCCGTCCTTGATGAACAGGTTCTGGTCGGATACGCCAACGGCGGCCATCGGCACGGCGGTCGGGCCAGCGAACAGGATCGGGAAGTGGTGCAGCGCCAGCGAGAACTCGCCGAGCACCAGCGGAATGGCGTTGTTGCCAGCAGCAAACTCGAGCCTGCCCGGCAGGATGCGCAGATCGGCGTGCACATCGGCCTGCAGCGGCACCGGACGGGTGTAGAACAGGGGGGCGCCGCTCGGCGCCGCTTCGGTGGTGGTGTCGCTGGTGGTGGTCATCTTGGGAACCGTTCGATCATGCGCGCCTGCCATCCCGGGCGCGCCAGCGGGAACAACCTGAATCCCGCATTATCAACAAGCTCGATGACAACGGCCACCCCACCGACGGCCTATTTCAGTTGCAGGGGGTAGCGCTGCCAGAGCACGTGGACCAGGAACCCAGCCAGTTCGGTGTCGCGCGCGCTCACCGCGGCACGGATCTTGTCCAGCAGCACCATGTCGCTGCAGGAGCGCACGTCGGCATGGTTGGCCTGCCCTGCCCGGCGCGCGCGGTAGCGCGCGGCCCGTTGCGCGTCACTCATGGCGTACCCGAACTTGGGCGGACGGCCGCGCTTTCGCGGCAGGGTCAGCTCCAGGGTTCCGGGGTCTTTGTCATCACGCATGAGAAGGGTGCGGGCGGCGGCGAGCAACGGGGGGTGCGCAATTTATCGTGAGGCATCACTTTAATCCAGCCTTTTCTGCAGTTTTGTTGCGATGCAATGCAAAAAATCGCATCCCGAGGGCCCCATCCCCGCATGGCGTGGATCTGCTGCAGAGCTCGCGACCCGATCGCGCGGTAGATCCACGCCATGCGTGGATGCGCGCCCCGAACACAAAAAAGGGGAGCCCGCGAACGGGCTCCCCACCTTTCCTCATGCAGCGCGTACCGGCTCGTAGCCGTGCAGGTGCGCCTCGCTACTCGCCCGCCCCTGGCTGAGCGAACGCAGCGACGTGGTGTAACCCACCAGCTGTGCCAATGGCGCAAAACCACTGACCTCAGCGCGACCGTCCTGGTCCTCGATGCGGGCAATGCGACCGTGGCGCCGGTTGAGGTCGCCGACCACATCGCCCACCGACGCCGACGGCGAATGCACCGTCACCGCCATCACCGGTTCCAGCAACTGCGTGCCACCTTCAGCCAGCGCGGCCTTGATCGCCTCGGCACCCGCGCGATGGAACGCCATCTCCGAAGAGTCCTTGGCATGGGTCTGGCCATCGACAAGACTGACCTCGATGCCGACCACCGGATGACCCTGCGGACCTTCCGACAGCGCGGCACGCACGCCCTTCTCCACCGCTGCGATGAAGCTGCGCGGCACCACGCCACCGACGATGCGGTCGTTGAACACCACCTGGTCGTCCTCACGCGGCGCCACATCCAGCACCACGTGCGCGAACTGGCCCTGGCCGCCGGTCTGCTTGACCAGCCGCCCGACTACACCGGACATCGCGCGCAGCGGTGTTTCCTGGTAGGCCACGCGCGGCGCACCTACGCCCACGTCCACCTTCCACTCACTGCGCAGGCGCTCGACCATCACCTCCAGGTGCAGCTCGCCCATGCCCCAGACCAGGGTTTCCGCCGTGTCGCGATCGGTTTCGACGCGGAATGACGGGTCTTCCTGGGCCAGGCTGGCCAGGCCCTGCGCCATCCTGATCAGGTCGGCCGCACGCGCCGGCTCCAGCCGCCACGCCAGCACCGGCGCCTGGGCCTGGATGTTCTCCAGGCGCAGCGGCTGCGCACGGCCACTCAGCGTTTCGCCACTGACCGCATCCTTCCAGCCCAGCACCGCCACGATGTCGCCGGCCACGGCCTGTTCGATGTCGTGGGTCTGGTCAGCCTGCACCCGCACGAGGCGACTGACACGCCGCCCTTGTGGATGCTGCGAACTGGCCACCGCGTCGCCCACCTTCAAGCTGCCCGAGTACAGCCGCACGAAGCTCAGTGCGCCGTGCTGCTGGTGGGTGATCTTGAACAGCAGGCCCGCCAGCGGACCGTCCGGATCCGGCGGCAGCACCACCTCACCGCTTTCGCTTTCAGCAGTGACGGCAGGACGATCCAGCGGCGACGGCAGGTAATCGACCACGGCGTCCAGCAGCGTCTCGATACCCTTGTCCTTGAAGGCCGCACCGGCGAGTACAGGCACGCCCGCACCGGCCAGCGTCGCCCGTCGGATCGCCGCGCGCAGCATCCCGGCATCGATTACGCGACCTTCCAGCCAGGCATCGGCCAGTTGTTCGTCGTGATCAGCCACGGTCTCCACCAGCGCATCGCGCTGGGCTTGCCACTGGGCCCGCGCGGCGTCGTCCCACGGGGTTACCATGGTTGCGGCACCATCCTGCCACTGCAGCACGCGCTCATCGACCAGATCGACCCAGCCGTTGAAGCCGCTTTCGCTGCCCAACGGCACGCCCAGCGCCCACGGTCGCGCCCGCAGCCTGTCCTGCAGCTGCTCCAGCACACGCTCGAACGAAGCGCCGACGCGGTCCATCTTGTTGACGAAGGCAATCAGCGGCACGCGATGGCGACGCGCCTGGCGCCACACCGTCTCGGACTGCGGCTGCACGCCGTCCACGGCCGAGAATACGGCCACGGCACCGTCGAGCACGCGCAGTGAACGTTCGACTTCGATCGCGAAGTCAATGTGGCCCGGGGTGTCGATCAGGGTCAGCCGATGCGGCGGCAGGTCACGCGGCGCCCACTGCGCCTGCACGGCGGCCGCGCCGATGGTGATGCCGCGCTCGCGTTCGATCGCCGAGAAATCGGTGGTCGCGTTGCCGTCGTGCACTTCACCGACGCGATGGATTTCGCCGCTTTTCCACAGCAGGCGTTCGGTCAACGTGGTCTTGCCGGCGTCGATGTGGGCAATGATGCCGAGGTTGCGACGGCGGGAAAGGACTTGGGTGTTCATAAAGAGGTTCCTGCAAAGCCAACTTCAGGGGCCGCACACCCCGGTTGGCGACAGGGTGCGCGGCTAGCGTTCGGTCTCGGCGATCTGGTGCATGGCACGTTCTCCTTGCGGTACAGCGGGTTATGGGAAATGGAACTGCGGAAACGAAAAGAGCGCCCCGGAGGGCGCTCTGTCGAAGGTCCAGCGATGGCCGTCTCAACGGCCTCGTGGGGCTCCAGGCAGACACGCCCGCTCCGCGCTTGCGCGGGTCAGGGTGAAAAACGTCAGGAGCGGCATCCGGTTCATGGCGCGCATTCTAGACCTGCCAATCTGGCGCGCAAGTGAATATTGCAAACATAAATAGAACGATGAGGCCAACAAAGATCGAGGTCAGATCCCTTTGCCCTTGGCAAAGGGATCTGACCCCTGGCGGCCCTCACTTGCAGCCGTGCAGCTTGCGCGCCTCGGCCACCGTCGCAGCCTGGTCATCCCCCATCGAGATCCAGCCCTGCAGCGACATCGCCGGATCTACATGCGGCTGGCGCGCGCCACCGCGCACCACCACTTCGGTCCAGCTGCCCACCGGCGCCAGTTCCGACAGGCGTGCCGCCTGATCGTCCTCGGTACTGAACATGTCGTCCGGGCCCGCCGGAGGCGTGGTATTCACGGTTTCCGTCTTGCGGGTCCGGACCCGAAGTGCACCGTCCGGCAGCCGCTGGGTGATCACCTCGTATCGCTCAACACCATACGCCCAGCTGCTTTCGCCAACGCTGCGGGTCTCGCTGCCGTCATCGGCCACGGTCACCACCTCGCCTGCCGGCCCGATGACGCCCGCGACAGCCCCCAGGCCTGACATCAGCGCCTGATAGACGATCATCTGCCGCTGTTCGGAGGTCAACGCACCGGCCTTGAGCTTGGTCGCAGGAATCTTCAGGTACGCCGCCTCCCTGCACAGCACCAGCACCTGCTGGTCGTCCCAGCTCACCGACATTTCCTCGCTGGCGAAGTACTGCGTCTTCATCGACGTCACAGCGGCACCGTCGCTACTGGAATGCCGGGTCTCGATCAGCGAGGCGTTCTCGGCCGCGTCGGTCAGCGAAACCTGAGCGGTCGAAGCCGCATTGGCAGCGCAAGCGGAAGCAATCATTGCGGCGAGCAGCACGCTGCAGGTAACGGTGCGGAACATGGCATCAGTCCATTGAAGAAAACGAAGCAATCATGATACCCGGAGCAACCTGGCGGGCCCTCGCTCAGGTCACCACCACCAGCGGCACCCCGCGCCGCGGATGCTCCAGCACCACCACATCCTGCTGGTAGACCCGCTGCAGGTTGTCTTCGGTCAGCACCTGCAACGGCGTGCCGTCGGCCGCCACCCTGCCCTGTTCCAGCAGCACGATGCGGTCGGCATAGCCGGCGGCAAGATTGAGGTCGTGCAGCACCACGATCACGCACGCACCGGCTTCGGCACAGGCGCGCACACTGCGCAGCGTGCGCTCCTGATGGCGCAGATCCAGCGCGGCGGTCGGCTCATCCAGCAGCAGCAACGGCGTGTCCTGCGCCAGCACGCGCGCGAACGTGGTGCGGGCGGACTCGCCACCGGACAGCTGCTGCACCTCGCGCAGGCGCAGCGCCTGCAGTTCGGCGGCATCGATGGCCGCTTCCACCCGGGCTTCGTCCGTGACCGGGTCCGGCGGGTGTGGCAACCGGCCCATCGCCACCACCTCCTCTACGCTGAAGGCGAAACGAACGCCGTGCTCCTGCGGCATTACCGCGCGCTCGCGCGCCAGCGGCCCGGCCTTGTAGCTGGCCAGCGGCTTGCCCAACAGGCTCACCTCGCCCGCATCGGCGCGCAGGTCGCCGGCCGCTACCGCCAGCAAGGTGGACTTGCCTGCGCCGTTCGGGCCAACCAGCGCGGTCACGGTACCCGGCTCGAACGCGAGCGAGATGCCATGCAGGATCTCGCGCTGCTGGCGGCGCACCACCACCTCATGCAGCTTCAACAGCACGCTCATGGCGCCGCCTTGCGGCGCTGCTGCAGCACCAGCCAGAGGAAGAACGGCGCACCCAGTGCGGCCGAGAACAGGCCCAGCGGAATCTCCGCGGGCGGATCGAGCGTGCGGGCCGCGGTGTCGGCCACCACGATCAGCAGCGCACCGAGCAGGCCGGACAACGGCAGCAACCAGCGATGACCGGGGCCGACCAGCAGGCGTGCCACGTGCGGCACCACCAGGCCAACGAAGCTGATCGAACCGGCAAATGCCACCGCCGCACCCACCAGCAGCGCACTGAACGCCACCAGTCGGCGACGCGTGCGGGTGACATCCAGCCCGAGGTGCTGTGCCTGGCGTTCGCCCAGCGCCAGCATGTCCAGCGGCGTAGCCAGCCGCTGCAACGCGAACACGCCAATGGCGAACAACGGCACCACGGCCGCCACATCAGCCCAGTTGGCACGCGCCAGCGAGCCCATCTGCCAGAACACCAGCGACTGCAGTTCGCTTTCGCTGGCGATGTAGGTGAGGAAACCGATCAGCGCCGAGCAGAACGCGGCCATCGCGATGCCGACCAGCAGCAGCGTGGCATTGCCACTGCCTTTCCCGGGCCGCGCCAGCGCGTAGGTCAGGCCGATCGCCAGCGCACCGCCGACGAACGCGGCCACAGGCACCAGCCAGGCGGCTGCGCCCGCAGCGCCGAGAACAATGGCAGCCACTGCCCCCAGCGCAGCACCCTGGCTGACACCGACGATGCCGGGATCGGCCAGCGGGTTACCGAACAGGCCCTGCAGGCTGGCACCGGCCATCGCCAGCGACGCACCGACCATCGCACCCAGCAAGGCACGCGGAATACGCAGCTGCCAGACCACGGCGAGGTCGCGGCTGCTGACCGCCTGCGGATCGAGCAGGCCCAGCTTCACCGCCAACGCCTGCATCACCTCCAGCGGCGGCAGCCGCAACGGGCCCACAGCGAACGAGGCCAGCACCGCACCCAGCAGTGCCAGCAACGCCACCAGCAACATCGTCCGCCCGCGACGGCGGCGCCGATCCGCCGGACTCATGCCTTCGGCAACGCCGCCAGGGCCTTGGCCAGCGCCAGCGCGCCAGCACCGGAACCGACACTGGTGTACTTCAGCTGCACGTCCGGCATCACCCAGACCCGATTGGCCTGCCCAGCCGGGGTCTGCTTCAGCGTCGGGTACGCCTTCCACAGGCCCTCGGCACCGCCGAACAGCTGCAGGTCATGCTCGGTCACCAGGATCACCTCCGGTGCTGCGGCGACCACGCCTTCATTGCTCAGCTGCGAGTAGTTCTTCACCCCCGCCTCGGTGCCGATGTTGACGCCGCCAGCCAACGCGATCAGCTGCGCCGAGGCGCTGTCGGCACCGGCAACAGTTGGTGAGCCGCCGGCGCCGGTGGCCGATACGTGGATCAGTCGTGGCGCATGGCCCAGGCCCTTGCCAATCGCTGCAGCCTCGTCGAGCTGGCGCTGCACCTGCGTGGCCAGTGCTTGCCCTGCCTCGGCCAGCCCTAGTGCAGCGGCGACCTTGCGCACCTTGTCCGGCGCCGGCTGCAGGTCATCGATGACCACCGCCGGCTCGCCCACTTCGCGCAGCTTCTTGGCCAGTTCGGTATGGCGGCGCAGGCTGTTGCCGAGGAACAGCGAGCCCTGCAGGCTCAGCACGCCCTCCACGCCAGTGGTTCGGTTGAACAGGAACTGGTGCGGCGCCGCCAGGCCAGCCTGGGTGGTGGTGTTGGTCGGGGCGGCAAAGACCTGCTTGCCCAGCCCCAGTGCTTCGATCACCGCGATGACGTCGTCGCCACCGGCGATGATGCGACTGGTATCGGCCACTTCAATGTCAGCGCCATCGTCGGAATGCACCTTGGCCGGCAGCACCGCCTTCTGGCCGTGCACGGCCGGCATTTCGGCACCTGCCACGCGCTGCCAGCCTGCCGGCAGCGCGGCTTCCGCAGCGGCCGCCGTTGCTGCGGGCGCCTCGGCAGGCGTATTGTCATCAGAGGGAGCCGACGAGCCGCCACAGGCAGCCAGCGCCAGCGAAACAGCCAACGGAAGCGCACACAGGCGCAGACGGGACGCGATGTTCATGCACATTCTCCTTGCTGGCAGGGCGACGCGCACGCCGCCCTGCCCTGTGACTTACTGCTTCGGGGTGATGCGGGTGATGCGGTCACCCTTCGGGTCTTCAGCGCCGCGCGACTTGTTCACCGCGAACACGTTGCCCTTGCCATCGGCGCGGACGTGGTTCGGCAGCGTGCCGCCATCAAGATTGGCGACCACCTTGCCGTCACCATTCACCACGGTGACCGTGCCAGCGCCACGGTTGCTGACGTAGGCCAGACCGGAGGCATCATCGAAAGCGACGTTCAGCGCACCGGCGCCCACCGGCACATCGTGCAGCACCTTGCCGGCGGCCACATCAACGATCAGCAGGTTGTCGGTGCCCTGCGAGGCCACGTACAGACGGTTGCGCGCGGCGTCGAAGGCCACGCCCGAGGCACTGATCGAATTGCCCAGATCGATGACCTTCTCGACCTTGCCGCTGGCCACATCGATCACTGCCGCCTCCGGGGTGCCGATGCTGACGGTGAACAGCTTGCCGCCCTTCTCGTCCAGCACCAGGCTCATCGGGGTGAACTTGCCATCATCCACGCCGGACTCCAGCGTCACCTGCGGCAGTTCCTTGAACGTCTTCGCATCGAACACCGACAAGTGGTCCTCGCCGGTGGCCGAAGCGAACACCTTGCCGTGGGTGCCGTCGACCACCACGTCACGCGCATGCGGCACGGCGTCGACCGGGAACTGGTGGACCAGCGACAGGTCCTTCTGGCGATAGACCGCAATCGAATTCTGGCGGGTGTTGGTCACCCACACATTGCCGTTGGTGTCATCCACGCCCACGCCATAGACCGCGTACACCGCACCATTGGTGCTGCCCGGCACCTGCGCCGGGGTGATCGCCTTGGTCACCTTCAGCGACTTCGGGTCCAGCTTCAGCAGCTGCGATTGGGTCACCGGCGGGCGGCCCACGGCCGAGGTCACGAACACGGCATTGCTGGCGGCGCTGTAGGCGGACTGGTACAGGCCCGGCACCAGCTTGTTGGACTGGGTGGCGAACTGCGCCTGGCCGGACAGCGGCAGCTGCGGCGAGACGCGCAGCTTCAGCACGGTGGCTGCAGCCGGCTGGCTGGCGCGTACCACCACCGGGTGGGTACCCGGCACCGCGTCGGCCGGAATGCTCAGCTGGGTCTTGAAGTTGCCATCGGCATCGACCACCAGCGGCTGCGTGTTGAGCACGCTGTCGCCACGCAGCAGGCTGACTTTCTGGCCCGGCACGAAGCCGCGACCGACCACGTCGGCAGTGCTGCCAGGAACCACGTTCTCACCGCGCGAGACGACCTCACCCTTGAAGGTGGCGTTGGCCGGCTGATCGAACACCGGCTGAGCGGTGGCAGTCACCGCGAGCAAGAGGCCGGCGGCGAGGGAGGTAAGACGGAAAGACGGACGGAACGACATGAAAGGCTCCTTGCACACGTAGGCCGCGCCACGTAGCGCGGGATTCATCGGTTGCCTGGGCCGCTGCACGTCGGCAGCCTCGCCTGGGTAGTGGGGTCGCACGACATCGCGTGCGAAGGGATTCACTCGGCGGCGTTGTCACCACCCGTGGCGGCACCGTCACCGGCGCTGCGGTCGGTCACGCCGTACAGCTCATGCAGCGCGGCATGGAACGATGCGGGCAGCATCGGGCCGTGACCGAGACCGTCGAACTCACGGTACTGCACGCTCATGCCCGGCACCTTGGCCAGCCGCTCGGACAGCTGCATCGCCGCATCCGGAGTGGCGCCACCGATGCGGCGCAGGTGCGCGACCACGCGCGGATTGCTCATGTCGCGCTTGCCACGGTCGCCAACACGCTCGGCGCCACCCAGCATCAGCCAGAGCTTTGCCGGCTGGCCATGCACGTTCTGCACGAACTGCTGTTCCGGATCACCCAGCGCCGCGCCCTGGCTCCACCACAGCGACGGGCTGGCCGCCAGGTAGGACTGGAAGGCGGCGGGACGGGTGTACAGCGCATTGAGCACGAACAACCCACCCAGCGAGTGGCCCCACAGCGCTTGCTGCTGCGTATCGATGCGTGCGCGACGCTCGACTTCCGGCTTGATGCGGCGTTCGATCACATCCAGGAAGGCCGCAGCACCACCGCCGACCGCCTGGGTCGTACCGCTCTCATCGTCGGCGCGGTCGATCCACGCGGTGTAGTCGCGGGTGCGCGCCTTGGAATCGATGCGCAGGTCATTGTCGTAGCCGATCAGCACCAGCACCGGCGGCGCCTTGCGCGCGGCCAGTTCGGCCAGCAGCGGCTGATCCAGCACCATGGCCACGGCATTGCCATCCAGCGCGTACAGCACCGGCAATGGCGCCTTGCCGGCCTTGGCCGGGATCGCCAGGTTCACCCGCCAACGGCGTTGCTGGTCGGGACTGTCCACCACGAAATGCTCGAAGCGATAGCTGGCCGCGGGCTCGTCGAGCACGGTGTGGCCGATCTTCTGCAGCGGATTGCGCTGCTGTGCATGGGCGTACGGGGTGGCCAGGAGCAGACCCATCATCAAGGCGGCCACGCCGCAGGCCAGCGGACCACGGCGCAAAGGCGGGACGAAATGCTTCATCAGCGGCGGCAGAAGCGGCCCAGGGCCGCCGGTTCACAGGGGACCGCAGTCTACCTTAAACGCGAATGATTATCACATCGATCGAACGTCACGCTGTGTATCACGCGCGCGACGACCGGTTGCGCTGGGCACGGCATTTCCCCTATTTTGCCGGCCACCGGGGCATTGGATCGCCCCGCTTACAGCGCGGCCACGGAAGGCGGGCAGTCTGCCGTCGGTCCGGTCGCGTTCATCCGCGCCATGACCGCCATGGGATTGGATCCCATGATTGTGAGAACCCGTGAAGCACACCGCACTGATCGCCCTTACCCTCGGCCTGCTCGCCCCGCTGGCCGCACAGGCCGCGCAGGACCTGCCAACGCTCTACCAGGCCTATGAAGAGGCCGGCAACTCGACACTGAGCATGGAAGAACTCAACCAGACGGTGACTTTCAGTGCTGTGGCGCTGGGCGTCTCCAGCAACCTGGCGGGCGAACCGCTCATTGAGGCCGGCGACGACCAGGGCAATGTCCTGGCCCGGCTGACCACTGACGATGCGCAGCAGGCCGCCAAGCTCAGCGCGCTGGAAGAAGGCGCCGTGTTCACCGCCAGCTGCACGCTGCAGTTCAGCTCGGGCACGGACTACCTGTCCTTCGGCGATTGCGCCATCAAGTAAAGACGAAGCCGGCGAAACGCCGGCTTCTTTTCTTTGCCTCTATTGCGTCGAGCCATGCTCGACGCATGCAAGATCACGGCCCCGAAGGCACCGGACCATACACGTTCTCCTGCGGCGTGCCCGGCAGCAGCGAGAAGATCATGATCACAATGCCACCGCCCGGCACCAGCGCCAGCAGGAACAGCCAGCCCGACTGGTTGCAGTCGTGCAGGCGACGTACGGTCACAGCGATCAGCGGCACGATCGTGGCCAGCCACATCACACACAGCAGTACCACCATGCCGATCAGGATGGCGGCCAGTGCATCGGGGCTATTGCGCAGCAGGATCGCCAGCACGCCAGCCAGCAGCGTCACCGCAGTTGCGACCAGGAACAGGAACAGCTGGTACATCCAGTACTCGCGGCGGTTGGCACGGCCCTCGAACTGGGCGTAGCGCTTCAACGGCAGAATCATTTCCTGCACGGCATCGATCCTTGAAAAGAGAAGCCGCGCAGTCTGCCAAACACGCCCCGAGCAGGCAACGGCCCGGCGCCGTCGTGCAGTGCCTCAACGCTGCCAGGGCTCGAAGATGACGGTCACGCTGCCCTGGTAGTGCGTGCCGGGGTGGCGCAACAGCTCGGCGGTGGCCTCGGCATCGGTCTCCACCCGCAACCGTGCATGCGGGGACAGCTGCGCCCCCATCGACCGATCAGGCTCGACCACCAGCGGCGGCCCTGACGAGGCCTCGGCAGGGATACGCGCGTAGTGTACCGGCCCACCCTCATACCGGGCGTAGCCGGCCAGGTTCACGCTCAGGTCGATGGGTACCGGTGCCGGCCCGGCGCCCGCCGGCGCGATCGCGCAGCGCTCGCCGGCATACAGCCCGCAGCGCAGCCTGATCGACAACGGCACCGTGCTGCCAAAGCGCAGCGGCACCTCCTGCAACAGGCGCTGGGGCGCCGGATTGGCACGCCAGCCGCCCTGCGGGGCCAGGGTGACCTGCGCGGAGGCGGCGCCATCGCCGAAGCTGACCACCACCTGGTTGACGACCTCGACTTCAAATTCCACCTCGAGTGTCGTCGCGCCGTCCGCGCCCACGTCGATATCACCGGTACGGCCGACCTGGATGCGCCGCGTGCCGCGATAGATGCCGTTGCCCACGCCAGCCAATCCAGGCGCAGTCATGCGGAACGTCAACGCGGTCAGCTCGACGCTTGCATCGATCTCATCTCCCGGCACGACGTTATCCCACTCGCCGCCGATGCCGGTGATCGGCTGCGGAAGGCAGAGCGCCGGCCCCGTTGCGCTGGCAAGCACATACAGATTGCTCCAGCTGCGCGGCCCGGCGTGACCGAAGCTTCCCACATCGGAAGTACGGCATTCCCCACTGTCGCTCGCACGGGCACGCGGATTGCGCCCCTCCGCCACCTGGTACCTCACCGCTGCGCCGATCAGCTCGACCTCAATCCTGAACCACTCGCCGTTCTCGCGGGCCAGGTATACGCCCTGGAGACCGGTATCCAGCTCGATGTGCGGGCGAGAGGTGAGCACGGTACTGCCCGCCACCAGGGTCTGCCGGCCGATCACCACGCCCGGGCTCTGGTAGTTGGGACCGGCCGCAAACGAACGCGTCGCCATGCCCATCGCCCGGCAGGCCTCCGGCGTGGCGCCGACACGCCAGCCTCCGTCACTACACGGCCCCCTATGATTGGCGGGGTTCATCTCGGTCCACTGCACGCGCGGACGGCCCTCGCCCAGTTTCGGCGCAAAGCGGCCGGCAATGGTTTCGCTGGCGGTGGCACTACCGGCCAACAGCAGCAGCGCCCACAGCGGCAACCACGCCCACCGCGGGAGACGGCAGGCCGGTGTGCAGCTCGATACGCTGCGCCCCTTCCGACCGCACCCGCATCGGCCCGTGCAACCCGGCAACGGCATGGAGACCTCCAGCAAACAGACAAGGATGTCTTATCCCACGCCGGGGCTACGCTGCCCATGCAACAAGTACGAAAATGCGGGCTACCTGCCTTTTGCCGCCCGCGCCGCCTCGCGCTCGGCACGCAACCGGTCCAGCTTGTCCTTCAGCTTGATTTCCAGCCCACGCGGCACCGGGTTGTAGTACACGCGCTCGCCCATCGCATCCGGGAAGCCGGTCTGGTCCAGTGCGATGCCGCCTTCGGCATCATGGTCGTACTGGTACTCGGCGCCATAGCCCAGCTCCTTCATCAGCTTGGTCGGCGCGTTGCGCAGGTGCAGCGGCACTTCTTCGGTGCCGCGCTCGCGCACGTCGGCCTTGGCCCGGTTGAAGGCCGCATAGCCGGCATTCGACTTGGCCGTGCTGGCCAGATAGAGCACCAGCTGGGCGAAGGCCAGTTCGCCCTCCGGGCTGCCCAGCCGCTCGTAGATGTCCCAGGCCTCCAGCGCCATGCTCTGCGCGCGTGGATCGGCCAGGCCGATGTCCTCGATGGCCATGCGGGTCAGCCGCCGTGCCAGATAGGACGGATCGCAGCCACCATCGAGCATGCGGGTCAGCCAGTACAGCGCCGCATCGGGGTTGGAGCTGCGCACGGACTTGTGCAGCGCCGAGATCTGGTCGTAGAACTGCTCGCCGCCCTTGTCGAAGCGACGGGTGCGGTCGGCCAGCACCTGGGTCAGGGTCTGCGGGGTGATACGCCCCCCCTCCCCGCCCGCCAGCTCGGCGGCGATCTCCAACAGGGTCAGCGCACGGCGCACGTCGCCGTCGGCGGCGGTAGCGATTTCCAGCAGCAGCTCGGGGGCGACCTCGATGCCCTCTTCGCCCAGGCCGCGCTCGCGGTCGCCCAGTGCACGCTGCAGCGCCTCGACGATGTCGGTCGGCGAAACGCCTTCCAGCACATGCACGCGGCAACGCGACAGCAGCGCCGAGTTCAGCTCGAACGACGGATTCTCGGTGGTGGCACCGACGAACAGGATCGTGCCGCGTTCGATGTGCGGCAGGAACGCATCCTGCTGTGCCTTGTTGAAGCGGTGCACCTCGTCCACGAACAGCACGGTGCGACGGCCTTCAGCGAAGCGCTGCGCCGCCTCGGCCAGCACCTGGCGCACTTCCGGCAGGCCGGACAGCACGGCAGAAATGGCGCGGAATTCCGCATCGGCGTACTCGGCCAGCAGCAGCGCCAGCGTGGTCTTGCCGCAGCCCGGCGGCCCCCACAGGATCATCGAATGCACCCGCCCGGATTCGACCGCGCGGCGCAGCGCGCTGTCCGGCGCCAGCAGGCGCTTCTGCCCGACCATTTCGTCCAGGGTGCGCGGGCGCATGCGCTCGGCCAGCGGGCGCATGTGTTCCCGATCGACGCTCAGCAGATCGGGTCCGGGGTATGAAGTGGAGCGATGTCTTGGCACCCGGTCATTGTACCGCGCCGCCAAACGGTAGCGCCGGGCCGTGCCCGGCGGGTGGGATGCGATGTCTGGTAGTGCCGGCCGCTGGCCGGCAGATCAACAGCGTGTCAACCAAGGTTGACACCCACCAGGGCGGTCCCGGTTGACACCCACCAGAGCAGTTGGCGCCAGGCCACAGGATTCGGTAGTGCCGGCCGCTGGCCGGCAGATCAAAAGCATGTCAACCAAGGTTGACACCCACCAGGGCGGTGCCGGTTGGCACCCACCAGAGCAGGTAGGGCCAAGCCATGCCCGGCGGATCAGGCCGCACGGGTGGTAGTGCCGGCCGCTGGCCGGCAGATCAAAAGCATGTCAACCAAGGTTGACACCCACCAAGGCGGTCCCGGTTGACACCCACCAAAGCGCCTCCGCCCACAGATCAGTTTCCGATGACGTCGGTGCCTTTCGGCGGGGTGAAGCTGAAAGTGCCCGCAGCAAAGCCCGGGTTGCGCTTCCAGCCACTGAAGCTGATCACGGTACGCTGGCCAACCGCATCGGTGATTTCCATCTTGGCCAGGCCCTGGGCGTTGAAGCCCAGCGCGGCGTACTGGAAGCTGGCCTCGGTCTCGCGCTTCGGCGACAGCGACAGCCACTGCAGGCCATCACGCTGCGCGGCCTCTTCACTGACGTCGTACTGCTGCTCCAGCAGCGCCGGGTTGATCAGCGCGGTCAGCGGGCTGTTCTGCTCTTCCTTGCCCTGCTCGCGCACGGTGGCCTGCTCCAGGTCCGGCTCATACATCCAGACCTTCCTGCCGTCAGCCACGATCAACTGCTCGTGCGGGCGCACGTATTCCCAACGGAACAGGCGCGGCGCCGACAGCGCCACGCGGCCACTGGTCGATTCCTTCACCTTGCCGCGACTGTCGAACACCTGCTGGCTGAACTGGCCATCCAAGCCCTTCAGGCCGCTGGTGAAGGCCTTCAGGTCATCGCGGGCGCCAGCCCAGGCGCTGCCGGCGGCGGCACAGGCCACGGCCAGGGTGGTGGTGGCAAGGAAACGGCGGAAGCGGAAGTTCATGCGGGAATCCTGTGGGCGCGGGCGCCAGGAAAGGTGGTTGCCAGTGTGCCCGGGGAAAGATGAATGGGCGATCAGGGCGACATTATGCCGCCCTGAACGTCCATCGGCGATTCAGCCACCGGATCCCGGCAGCTTGCCGTACAGCACCTGGCCGCGGAAGCCACGCCGCACTTCGCGATACAGCGCGCGGAACGCCGGATAGTCCTGCGGCTGGCACAACGCCTCTGGCCCACGCACTGCATTCTGCTGCAAGCGGTGTCGCACGATCACCTCCTGCCCCTCGCGACTCCAGTCCACCCGGTACTCGCCGGCGGCATTGGCGAAACGCTGGCTGGCCGGGATGGCGATGATCGGCGCATTGGCCGGGAACTGCAGGCGATAGGTCTCCTCGCGCAGGCTGGCATTGCAGTAGAACGGTGTCTCGTTGGCCGGCGCCGAGGCGGTGGCGTACAAGCCACGCACCGACTCGCCACCCGGCGGGTCCGGCACGGCCATGCCGCCGGCCACGCTGAAGTCGGCGTAGTCCTCGGCCTGGAACGCCATGCGATAGCCAAACGGCCGGGTCAGATCGACCGGCACGCCCTGGATCTGCAGCTGCCCTCGCCCATCGAAACCGGAGGCGGCCATGATCTGCTCTTCAGCGCGCGCACGGTTCTGCGCGTTGAGCTGGGAGAACTGGGCACGCATGCCGATCTCGGCGTTCTCGCCCAGCTTCGGAATGGTCTCTCCGCGCAGGTTGCCGTTGGCGTCGAAGGTGAAACGTACTTCCATCGAGGTGGCGTTACGCTCCGGCGTGTTGGCCGGGGTGCGTGCCAGCGTGGCGTCACGGGTACGCATCACCGGTGCACCCAGGTCACCCTCTGGCAGCTGACCGAAGCGCGCCCACGCGGTGGTCGAATCCAGGTACAGATCAAACTCGGGAATGTAGGTGATGGCGTGGTTGAAGCGGCCCAGCACCGGAATCTTCGGCAACGTCGGGCCACCGCCCGCACCGATCAGCACCGGCGAGCTGGCGATCCCCTTGGCCGCCAGCAGCGCCTCCAGGATCGTCACGTGGTCCTTGCAGTCACCGTAGTGGTTGTCGAGGATGCTCTGCGCGCTGTTCGGCTCCAGCCCGCCATTGCCCAGGTACACCGCCACGTAGCGGATGTTCTGCGCAACCCAGCGGTACAGCGCATCAGCCTGCTCGCGGCGGTCGCTGATACCCGCGGTGATCTCATCAGCCAGCGCCTGCAGCGCCGGGGTCACCTCGGCCGCCGGGCCCGCCTTGAGCTGGTAGGCGCGACCCATCTGCGACCAGTCACGATAGGTACTGGCCATGATGTTCGGGCCGAACTCCCAGCCCGCCGCCGACCAGTTCTGCGCCGGCATCGCCTCGCGACGCTGGTAGCGCCAGCGCCACTGCGCCTGGCCGTTCTTCACCGTCGGCCGATCGCTGCCCTGCACGCCGCGGCTGTCGATGAACATCGGCAGGTTGGCCGGCGCACTCAGGGTGACTTCGGCGTCCTCGTACTCGGTGAACACATTGAAGGTCTCCCACAGGCCGAAATAGCCCGGGAAGTACGGCGTGGCCTGGGTGCGGCGCACCTGGTAGTACAGGCGGGTGCCCGGGGCCAGGTTCGGGAACACGATCACCCGTACCTTGCGGTCGGCATACATCGCCGCCGAGGCGCTGGAGTAGCTTTCCTGGGTGTAGATGCGGTCGGCCGGCACGTCGCGGCGCTGGCCGTCGGCGGTGATGGTGTAGGCGCCAAGCACCTCCAGGGTTTCCATCTTCTCGCTGTAGCTCAGCCGCACCTGGCTGAACTGCTCGACCGAGGCCTTGGTCTTGAGCAGCACTTCGTAGGTTTCGGTCTGCACATTGCCGGCATCCGGCCGCACCTGGTAGTCGGCGCGGTAACGGACAATGCTGAAATTATTGCTGGCTTCGGTATCGCCGCTGGTGGAAGGCGGCGCCGTGGCGGGCGCGGAGGTGGCGGTGTCTGCCAGTGCCGGGCCGACAGCCAGGAAGGCTGCCAGCGCCAGCGCGCTTGGTACGGGGTGAAGCATGCGTCGGTTCCTTGGACGTCGTGGGGGATACGTCGGGTCTTACTTCGGCGGCGGCGGTGCCAGCACCGTGCGGTCGCCGTTGTGCTCGGGCGGGCTGACCACGCCGGCCGCTTCCATGGCCTCGATCAGTCGCGCTGCACGGTTGTAGCCGATCTTCAGCCGGCGCTGCACGCCGGAAATCGATGCACGGCGGGTCTCGGTGACCACCCGCAGCGCTTCGTCATACAGCGGGTCGGACTCGTCGCCGGACGAACTGTTCTCGGGCAGGCCGGTGGCGCCGACGACCACGCCGTCGCCCATCGTCTGCACTTCGTCCAGCACGCCGTCCACATAGTCGGCAGGGCCCATCGCCTTGAGGTGCTCGACCACGCGATGCACTTCATCGTCGGACACGAACGCACCATGCACGCGCTCGGGCAGCGCGGTGCCCGGCGGCAGGTACAGCATGTCGCCGTGGCCGAGCAGGGTTTCCGCACCGGACTGGTCGAGGATGGTGCGCGAGTCGATCTTGGAGCTGACCTGGAAGGCGATACGGGTCGGGATGTTGGCCTTGATCAGGCCGGTGATCACGTCCACCGACGGGCGCTGCGTGGCCAGGATCAGGTGGATGCCGGCCGCACGTGCCTTCTGTGCCAGGCGCGCGATCAGCTCTTCCACCTTCTTGCCGACGATCATCATCATGTCGGCGAATTCGTCGATGAAGATGACGATGAACGGCAGGGTTTCCAGCGGGCGCGGCGCCTCTCCCAGTTCCGGGTTCGGCTTGAACAGCGGGTCCATCAGCGGCTGTCCTGCGTCCTGGGCTTCCTTCACCTTCTTGTTGAAGCCGGCCAGGTTGCGCACGCCCACTGCGCTCATCAGCTTGTAGCGGCGCTCCATCTCGGCCACGCACCAGCGCAGGCCGTTGGCGGCCTCCTTCATGTCGGTGACCACAGGTGCCAGCAGGTGCGGGATGCCTTGGTAGACGCTCAGTTCGAGCATCTTCGGGTCGATCATCAGCATCCGCAGGTCTTTCGGCGAGGCCTTGAACAACAGGCTCAGCACCATCGCGTTGACCGCCACCGACTTGCCCGAACCGGTGGTGCCGGCCACCAGCAGATGCGGCATGCGCGCCAGGTCGGCCACGGTCGGGCGACCGGCGATGTCCTTGCCCAGCGCCAGGGTCAGCACGCTGGCCGACTTGTCATATTCCTTCGAGCGCAGCAGCTCGGACAGGAAGATCATCTCGCGGGTGACGTTGGGGATTTCCAGGCCGATCACCGACTTGCCCGGAATGACGTCGACCACGCGCACCGACTTCACCGACAAGCCGCGCGCGATGTCCTTGTCCAGCGAACTGATCTGGCTGACCTTGATACCCGGTGCCGGCTCGATCTCGAAGCGGGTGATGACCGGGCCGGGATTGGCGCCGACCACCTGCGCATCGATGCGGAAGTCCTTCAGCTTGAACTCGATCTGCCGCGACAGGGTCTCCAGCGTCTCCTCGTCGTAGCCCTTGGGCTGCGGCTTGGGATCATCCAGCAGCGCCAGCGGCGGCAGGTCCGAGCCATCACCGTTGACGCCGCGGAACATCGGAATCTGGGTATCGCGCTTGGCCCGATCGCTCTTCTCGATCACCGGCTCCGGACGCGGCTCGATCTTCACCGGCTCGCGCTTGGCGCGCACCTCGGCGTCGGCCTTGCGCACTTCCTGGCGCTCCTCGCGCATCACCCGGGTCTGCTTCCACTCGGTGACTTCTTCCTTCTTGCGTTCCAGCAACGGCGCCAGCGACATCACGCCGCGGCCGATCTTCTCCATCACCGTGAACCAGGACAGCCCGGTCGCGAGCGTGATCGAGGCCAGCAGCAGCACCAGCACGAACAGGTTGGCGCCCAGCGCGCCGAAGCCCACCGTGAGCGAATTGCCCACCAGCTTGCCGAGGATGCCGCCGGCGCTGGAGACGTCGCCACTGAACAGGCGCACGTGCAGGAAGCCGGTGCCGGCGATGAGGAAACCGACCAGGCCGACCAGGCGCAGCGCAGGATCCAGGTCGTTCTCGCCCTTGCTCTCGCGCTTGAGCCCGAACATGGCGATCCACCCCAGCGCGCCGAGCACCACCGGCAGCAGGAAGGCGATGTAGCCGAACAGCTGCAGCAGCACGTCGGCGATCCAGGCCCCGGCGCGGCCACCCAGGTTGTGCACTGGCGCGACCACACTGCCGGTATGCGACCAGCCCGGATCAGTCGCTGAATAGGTGAAAAGACTGGCCGCCAGGTACAGCAGGGCCGGCGCGATGGCGATCAGGCCCAGATCGCGCCAGAGACGCTGGCGGCGTGGATTGTCGGTCGTCGCCGCCGCGGCCGTGCGACGTGACGCCTTGCTGTCGTCGGACTTGGAGCGTTCGGGGACCTGCTTCGCCACCTTAGACCATACCTTTGGAATGCGCTGTTAGTGATTGATAATAAACGAGACGGCGTCAGTTTTCAGTTACGCGACGTCCGGCAGGCCAATCCGGGGGCCGAAACCACTGCTGGATGACGGCGTTCCGTTCATCGGCTTGAATCGCCCTGCCCCAGCCGCCACTCTATGACCAGCCAAGGATGCTGCGCAAACATCGCCAGCGCCTTGTCCCATCTACCTTTTCGCGAGTTTACATGAGCACCAGCCTGCCCTCCCGCCACCAGCGCCTCGTCATCCTCGGTTCCGGCCCGGCCGGTTGGACCGCCGCCGTCTACGCCGCCCGCGCCAACCTGAAGCCGGTCGTCATCACCGGCCTGCAGCAGGGCGGCCAGCTGATGACCACCACCGAGGTGGACAACTGGCCGGGTGACGCCCACGGCCTGATGGGCCCGGACCTGATGGCGCGCATGCAGGCCCATGCCGAGCGCTTCGAGACCGAGGTCATTTTCGACCACATCCACACCGCCGACCTGTCGCAGCGTCCGTTCAAGCTGATCGGCGACAGCCACGAGTACACCTGCGATGCGCTGATCATCGCCACCGGCGCCACCGCCAAGTACCTGGGCATCCCGACCGAAGACGAGTTCAAGGGCCGCGGTGTGTCCGCCTGCGCCACCTGTGACGGCTTCTTCTACCGCGACCAGGACGTGGTCGTGGTCGGTGGCGGCAACACCGCCGTGGAAGAGGCCCTGTACCTGTCCAACATCGCCCGCAAGGTCTACCTGGTCCACCGCCGCGACACACTGAAGGCGGAAAAGATCATGCAGGACAAGCTGTTCAAGAAGGTGGCCGAAGGCAAGATCGAGACCGTCTGGCACCACCAGGTGGAAGAAGTGCTGGGCAATGATGCCGGCGTGACCGGCGTGCGCGTGAAGTCCACCCTGGACGGCAGCACCCGCGACATCGACGCCCACGGCTTCTTCGTGGCCATCGGCCACCACCCGAACACCACCCTGTTCGACGGCCAGCTGGCAATGAACAACGGCTACCTGGAAATCCGTTCGGGCCTGGGCGGCAATGCCACCCAGACCTCGGTGGAAGGCGTGTTCGCCGCCGGCGACGTGGCCGACCAGCACTACCGCCAGGCGATCACCTCGGCCGGCTTCGGCTGCATGGCCGCGCTGGATGCCGAGCGCTACCTGGACGCGCAGGGCAAGGCCAGCTGAGAGGCTGACCCGCTCCTGTAGGGCCGAGCCACGCCCGACTCCGGATGAAAGGCCGACGCCAGTGCGTCGGCCTTTCTGTTTCATCTGCCCTATCCTTCCCTCATGCCTTCCCCCCGCTTCCTCGACTCCCTGCAGTCCATCCCCGCCACCGACTGGGATGCCCTGCACGACGGGCAGAACCCCTTCGTCAGCCACGCTTTCCTCTCAGGCCTTGAACAGCACGGCTGCCTGCGGCAGGACTGGGGCTGGCAGCCCCGGCACTTCACGCTCTGGGAAGGCGACAGCTTGGTCGGCGCCATTCCGGGCTACCTGAAGACCAATTCGCACGGCGAGTTCGTGTTCGACCATGCGTGGGCCAACGCGTATGCCCGTCATGGCCGCGACTACTATCCGAAGTGGCTGGGCGCGGTGCCGTACTCACCGGTCACCGGCCCGCGGTTGCTGGCCCGTCACGATTCAGATCGCGCCACCTTGCTGTCGGCATTGCGCGAGGCGCTGCCGGCACTGGACGTGTCCTCGGCCCATATCAACTTCCACACCGCAGTGGACGAGGCGCTGTTCGGCGATGACTGGCTGCTGCGCGAAGACGTGCAGTTCCAGTGGCAGAACCCGGGTGACTGGGCCACGTTCGAGCAGTTCCTTGGCGCGATGAACCACAAGCATCGCAAGAACATCCGCCAGGAACGGGCCAAGGTCACCCGCCAGGGCATCACCTTCCGCGTGGTGCACGGCGATGAAGCCAGCCGTGCCGACCTGCAGGCGATGTATCGCTTCTACCTGCAGACGTTCCTCGAGTACGGCAACGCTCCGGCGCTCACCGAGGCCTTCCTGCGCCATCTGGCCATTTCATTGGGCCGCAGGCTGGTGCTGTTCCTGGCCGAACAGGACGGCGAGCCGATTGCCGGCGCGCTGTGCCTGCGCGGTGGCGACACCCTGTACGGCCGCTACTGGGGCGGCGCCACCCTGCCCGGCCTGCACTTCGAGGCCTGCTACTACCAGGGTATCGAATACTGCCTGCGCGAAGGGCTGACCCGATTCGAACCGGGTGCACAGGGCGAGCACAAGCTGGCGCGGGGCTTCCTGCCGACGCTGGTGCGCAGCCGGCACTGGGTGGCTGATGCGGATTTCGCAGAAGCACTGCAGGACTGGTGCCGGCAGGAACGGCGCGATGTGCGGCGCTACCAGCGGGAGCTGCAGGGGCATGGGCCGTTCCGCGTAGAGCCGTAGTGCCGAGCTGGCTCGACTGGCGCGGCACCGAGAAGCGTGCCAACCAGGGTTGGCACCTACCAGGGCAGTGGGGCGCGCCAACCAACGTTGGCACCTATCAGGACAATGGCGAGGGCGCTGTGCTCAGGTGCACTGCCAGAAGTGCCCGCTCACCCGGCACTTCGCACACCAGAACGTATAGAGCATGCCGCCGCTGCCCCACAGCAGCGTGCCCTCACTCGTGGTGGGCAGCGTCGAATCCAGCTGCATCACGAAGGGCATCTCCTCGCCGCAATCGATGCACGCCGGGTACCAGGCACTCTGCACCCAGCTGGGCGCGCCGCCCACGCGCGACAGGTTCTGCCGATGGTTGGACTGGCCCCAGTCCTGCTGCTGCCACCGCAGGGTATCCATGGCGACCAGGCCGATCTCGGCACGCATCAGGTCACCGCTGTCGGTCGGCGTGGCCGGCACCTCCAGACGCTGGCTGGGGTGGCAGCTGGGCAGGCCGACGGCATCGTGGCGATAGAAGCGCACGGGCGGGTCTTCCCAGCCGCAGCAGTCCAGGCACAGGCCCAGCGTGATCTCACCCGCCGCGCCCGGCTGCAGCGCGGCAGCGTCGGTTCGCAGCAGGCGCTGCAGCGATGCATGGCAGCTGCCACACAACGCTTCCAGCGGTCCTCCCATCTGCCCCGCATGGTGCACCCGCCCACCATTCCAGGTCGGGTGCAGGCGCCAGATACGCTTGCGCCAGCTCGGTTCGTCCGCCTGCTGCGCGCGATGCTGCTCGCGGCCAAAGCGGATGTGCAGCGGCCGCTCCCCATGCAGGCGGCGCGGCAGCGGCCCATCAGCCACGCCGGCCCAATGCGCCCAGACCTCAGCATCCAGCGCGCCCCAGTCAGCGAGGTAGCCGCGGGCAACGGCATAGCTCTCGGGCTGCGCCGCGAGCAGCAGCGCCCTGGCCCGCGCCATTTCGCGATCGTCATCGGCTTCGGCCAGAATCTGCGCCCACTGCACGGCAGTGGCAGACGGCAGGCCCCGCCACACCTGCGAGGCCAGCTGCAGCTCATCTTCAATGGCCACCGCCAGCAAGGCTTCCCAGTCGTCCTGCAGCACCTGCGGCGCCTGGTAGCTGGCGAATTCGATCACGCTGGCCAGCAGCTCACCGCGCTCACCATCACGATAGCGACGCCAGGCCTCGGCACAGACCGGCGCAACCGCTTCGTCGGGCAGCAGATCCAGCGTCATGTCGAGAAAGGCCGAGCTGGGTGAACGCCGGGCAAGGGCCAGCCGCATCAGCGCACCGAGCTGACCCGGCTGCTCAGTCGCCAGCGCCAGCAGCATGCTCTGGCTGTCGTTGCACGTGCGCGGGTTGTCGTGCACATCGAGGATGGCGGTGATCGCGTCACTCATGCGTGGGCTCCTTGCCGTTGGACACTGATGGTGCCAGACATCAGCGGTCACCACGGCGAATACAATGAGGGCATGACCCGCCAGCTGCCCTGGCGCCTGGCTGATGCGCCGGACGCCCCCTTTCCTCCAGCCGAGACCGCGCTGCGCCAGCCCGACGGCCTGCTCGCCGTCGGCGGTGACCTGCACCCGGTGCGCCTGCTCAATGCCTACGCTGGCGGCATCTTTCCATGGTTCAGCGAGGGCGAGCCGATCCTGTGGTGGTCGCCGGACCCGCGCATGGTGTTCCGCACCGAGGGCGTGCATCTGTCCAGCCGGTTCCGCCGCCAGCTGCGCAGCAGTACGTGGGAGGTCACCGCCGACACCGCCTTCAACCGCGTGATGCGCGCCTGTGCGGCAGCGCCGCGGCCCGGCCAGGACGGCACCTGGATCAGCCCGGCGATGGTCGAGGCCTACGGCCAGCTGCACGACCTGGGCTTCGCCCATTCGTTTGAAGTCTGGGACCGGCAGACCCTCGTCGGTGGCATCTACGGGGTGGCAATCGGGTCGATGTTCTTCGGCGAAAGCATGTTCAGTGGTGCCAGCGGCGGCTCCAAGATCGCCCTGGCCGCCCTGGCATCCACCCTGCATGGTTGGGGCTGGGAACTGATCGATGCCCAGGTGGAGAATCCGCACCTGCTGCGGATGGGCGCCGAGCACCTGCCGCGCGAGGAATTCCTGCAGCAAGTGCGCCGGGCCGTGCGCGGTGACGGCCGGGAAGGCCCGTGGACCCAAGCGGTTGGACGCCTGCCAGCACGGCGTTTGGCCGGGGGTTAACACAAACTTTGCAAGCTGGCGCCGTCACGCGTAAAATACCGCGCCTTAGGCCCAGCGTGGCCGTTTTCTGAACCGCACAGGACTACATGTCGAAAGACGATTCCATCGAGTTCGAGGGCACCGTCAGCGAGACGCTGCCGAACACCACTTTCCGCGTTCGCCTGGAAAATGGGCACGAAATCATCGCCCATATCTCCGGCCGCATGCGCAAGAACTACATCCGCATCCTCACCGGTGACCGGGTCAAGGTTGAAATGACCCCGTATGACCTGACCAAGGGTCGTATCACCTACCGCATGAAGTAAGCGGTCGGCGCCTGGCGCCACTCGACAAGGCCAGCCCTGGTTGCTGGCCTTTTGTCATGCCCGGAATCCGGCCCTGCCGGAGGTCACCGTGACCGAGCTCACCGTGGCGTCGGTCAGCCCCGCTTGCGGCAGATTCGCGCCTGCAGCAGCCGCGGCATCGTGGGATCCGATCCAGTCCGGATCGCCACCCCCTCCCGATCATGAACGCCCTGCTCCCGCACGTCCTGCTGCCGGCAGTTCTGCTGGTCAGCCTCCCCCTGGCGGCATTCGCCGCTGAACCCAGCAAGCCCTCCAACGCGTCCGAGTGCATTGCCCTCGGCGCCAATCGCGATATCCGCCCCTCCAGCACGGAACGCGAGGTGCTGCTGCGCGACGGCGACAACCACTATCGGGTGCACCTGCAGAAGCGCTGCCTGGGCGCTGCCGCCTCGGCCAGCTATGTCTTCTTCACGCCCAGTACCCCTGAACGGATCTGCGGCGATGCCCGCAGCACACTGAAAACCGACAGCAACCACTGCACCGTGACCCGGATCGAACCGATCGATGCGGCGACCTTCAGGCGGCTGGCGCAGCAGGGGCGTTGAGTTGCAGTGCATGCGACAAGGGCGGCCGAAGCCGCCCTTGTCATTTCCAGTCTTTCACGCCAAGCCTGCGGCGTCAGCTCATTCCACCGTGACCGGCAGCAGCCGCTCCGGCTCGGCCTGGGTCTCGACCACCAGCTCGTCGTCGCGCACGTCGATGCTGACCTTGCCGCCGTTGACCAGCTTGCCGAACAGCAGCTCGTCGGCCAGCGGACGCTTGATCTTGTCCTGGATCACGCGGGCCATCGGACGGGCACCCATCAGCGGGTCGAAACCATGATGGGCCAGCCAGTCGCGCGCGGTCGGGGTGGCCGACAGGCTGACGTGCTTGTCCTGCAGCAGCATCTCCAGCTCGATCAGGAACTTGTCGACCACGCGCAGGATGTGCTCGAAGCCCAGCGCCTGGAACTGCACCACCGCGTCAAGACGGTTGCGGAATTCCGGGGTGAAGCTGCGGCGGATGGTCTCCATCGCGTCGGTGGCATGGTCCTGCTTGGTGAAGCCGATCGACCGCCGCGAGGCCTGCGCGGCGCCGGCATTGGTGGTCATCACCAGCACCACGTTCTTGAAGTTCGCTTCGCGACCGTTGGTATCGGTCAGCACACCGCGATCCATCACCTGCAACAGGATGTTGAAGATGTCCGGATGCGCCTTCTCGATCTCATCCAGCAGCAGCACGCAATGCGGCGTTTTTACGATCTTCTCGGTCAGCAGGCCGCCCTGGTCGAAACCGACGTAGCCCGGAGGCGCGCCGATCAGGCGGCTGATCGAATGCGGCTCCATGTACTCGGACATGTCGAAGCGGACCAGCTCGATGCCCAGCTGCAACGCCAGCTGCTTGGTCACTTCGGTCTTGCCGACACCGGTCGGGCCGGCGAACAGGAAGTTGCCGATCGGCTTTTCCGGGTTGCCCAGGCCCGAACGGGCCAGCTTGATCGCCGAGGACAGCGTCTCGATGGCCGGGTCCTGGCCGAAGATCACCATCTTCAGGTTGCGCTCCAGGTGCTGCAGCACATCCTTGTCGGTGGCACTGACCTGCTTGGCCGGGATCCGCGCCATCTTTGCCACGATCGCCTCGACCTCCTCGACGTCGATCAGCTCCTTGCGCTGGTCCTCGGGCAGCAGGCGCTGGCGGGCACCGGCCTCGTCGATCACGTCGATGGCCTTGTCAGGCAGCAGGCGGTCGCCGATGTGCTTCACCGACAGGTCCACTGCGGCCTGCAGGGCCTCGTCGGAGTAGGTCACACCGTGATGCAGCTCGTACTTGGACTTCAGGCCCTGCAGGATCTCGTAGGTCTCGCCCACCGTCGGCTCGACGATGTCGATCTTCTGGAAGCGGCGCGCCAGCGCGCGGTCCTTCTCGAAGATGCCGCGGTATTCCTGGAACGTGGTCGAGCCGATGCAGCGCAGCTCGCCCGACGCCAGCGCCGGCTTGATCAGGTTGGACGCATCCATGGTGCCGCCCGACGCCGAACCGGCACCGATGATGGTGTGGATCTCGTCGATGAACAGCACCGCGTTGGGCACCTTCTTCAGCGCGGTCAGCACGCTCTTCAGGCGCTTCTCGAAGTCGCCACGGTACTTGGTACCAGCCACCAGTGCGCCCAGGTCGAGCGAGTAGATCACCGCGTCGGCCAGCACGTCGGGCACCGAGCCTTCGATGATGCGGCGGGCCAGGCCCTCGGCGATGGCCGTCTTGCCTACGCCCGCCTCACCGACGTACAGCGGATTGTTCTTGCGGCGGCGGCAGAGGACCTGGATGGTGCGCTCGATCTCGTCGGCACGGCCCACCAGCGGGTCGATGCGACCGGCCCGGGCCTGGTCGTTGAGGTTGCTGGCGAATTCGGTCAGGGCATCTCCCTTGGGCTCGCCCTCCCCGCCTTCCATGCGGCTCTCGCCCTCCGGGGACGAAGACTGCTCGCCTTCATCGCCCAGCTTGGCGATGCCATGGGACAGGTAATTGACCACATCCAGCCGGGTCACATCCTGCTGGTTGAGGTAATAGACGGCGTGGGAGTCCTTTTCGCCGAAGATGGCGACCAGCACATTGGCGCCGGTGACCTCCTTCTTGCCCGAGGACTGCACGTGGTACACGGCCCGCTGCAGCACACGCTGGAAGCCCAGGGTCGGCTGGGTGTCGCGGCCATCGTCTTCCGCCAGGCGGGACACGGAGGCCTCGATGGCCTGCTCCAGCTCCTGGCGCAGGCGGTCGGCATCGGCACCACAGGCCTTCAGTACGGCCTGGGCTGACGGGTTGTCGAGCAGTGCCAGCAGCAGGTGTTCGACCGTCATGAACTCATGCCGGGCCTCACGGGCGCGCTTGTAGCACTGGCCGATGGTGTGTTCGAGGTCTTTGCTGAACATGGATTACTCCGGCGGCAGATGGGGACAATATGCGGCCTGACTACGCGATTTCCATCACCCTAGCGGATTGCTGCGTTCAGATGGCGTTAGCAGTACAGATCGCTTGATCTTCATTCACTCCAGGACAGCCCACCCAGCATGAGCGAACCCTACCTGAGCCGCTGGCGATTGCGGCGTGATGGCCCGGCCATCCGTACGCCCCACGCCCGGCTCTGGCCGGTGCTGACCGCTGCGGGCGAGCCAGCGATGCTGAAGATCAGCAGCGAGACCGAGGAGCAGAACAGCCATCGCCTGCTACGCTGGTGGAACGGCGATGGCGCCGCCCGCCTGCTGGCCCACGAGGGGCCTGCGATCCTGATCGAGCGTGCCCGCGGTGACTCGCTGCGGCAACGCTCGATCGAGGGCGACGATGACGCCTGCACCGCGATCCTGTGCCAGGTCCTGCAGCGGCTGCACCGGCCACGGAGGGCGCCGCCAGCGGAACTGGTCTGCCTGCGTACATGGTTCGCCGACCTGCTGCAGCCAAGGGCTGTGCTGCCGCCACTGCTGGAACAGTGCAGATCACTGGCGGAGGGGCTGCTGCGTGACGAACAGGAGATCCGGCCGCTGCACGGCGACCTGCATCATGACAATGTGCTGGATTTCGGCCCGCGCGGCTGGTTGGCGATCGACCCGAAGCGACTGCTGGGGGACCGTGCGTTCGATTACACGACGATGTTCAGCAACCCGGACCTCTGTGGTCCGGGCATCCACGTTGCGACGCGACCCGAGCGGTTTGCGATCCGCCTTGAGCAGGTCTGTGCGCTGGCCGAACTGGAACGCACGCGCCTGCTGCGCTGGATCGCGGCCAGCACTGCGCTGTCGGCAGTGTGGTTCAGGGATGACGGCGACCCGGCCGATATCGACGAGACAGTCGCCCGGATGGCCCTGGAGGCGCTGGCGGAAGCGTGAAACCCACCCCGTAGGCGCCCACCCTGGTGGGCACGCGCCACCCATGATCGATACGGGCTTCTGCCTTGGTAGGTGCCCACCTTGGTGGGCACACCCATCCGGGATCGATGTGCCCGGACGAGAATCGGCAGCTGGTCAGGCCTTTTCCATCGTGCACAGCAGCGGGTGCTGGTTCATCCGCGAGTACTCGTTGACCTGGGCGACCTTGGTCTCGGCCACTTCGCGGGTGAACACCCCGCACACGCCGCGGCCGCGGGTATGGACGTGCAGCATCACCTGCGTGGCCTTGTCCAGGTCCATGCTGAAGAACTGCTGCAGCACATCCACCACGAAATCCATCGGGGTGTAGTCATCATTGAGCAGCATCACCTGGTAGAACGGCGGCGGCGCCACTTCCGGGCGCGCGGCCTCTACGGCGACGCCGTGCTCGTGCTGGGAATCGGGGGAAGACTCATGGGGCATCGGGCCATTATAGAGGCTCGGGCGCGCCTGCGTCGGCCTGCCGCAGATTGGACGGCACGCACGCCCACCGTCACAATTGCACCCTCTCTCAACACTGTTTCACAGGATCTTCATGAAAAGGACCCTTCTCCCCGCCTTCCTGATCGCTCTGGCTGCCACCGGCTCCGCTGCCGCCGCAGACGCCGACAAGGCCGTGGCCCGCCATCTGGACAAGCTGGGCTACACCTACGAAGTCGATGAGGACGGCGACTACCGCATGGTCTTCGACGTCGAGGGTGACCGCACCCAGATGGTCTACGTGCGTTCGTCGGTGGAAGATTTCGGTACCCACAACATCCGCGAGATCTGGTCCCCGGCCTACAACGCCAAGACCAAGCAGTTCCCGGTGGCCGTGGCCAACCGCCTGCTGGAAGATTCGCAGGATGCCAAGATGGGCGGCTGGGTAAAGCAGGACACCACCGCCATGTTCGTGGTCAAGATCGACGCCGATGCCACTGCCGAGCAGCTCAGCGACGCCATCGATGCGGCCATCCGCACCGCCGACGCCATGGAGCTGGAACTGACCAAGAAGGACGAGTTCTGAGTTGAACGCCACGCCGGACCCGCGCTGGGCACCGCACGCCACCGTCGCCACGGTGGTGGTCGACGGCGGCCGCGTGTTGCTGGTTGAAGAGACCATCGATGGCCGGCAGGTGCTGAACCAGCCGGCCGGCCACCTCGAGCCGGGCGAAAGCCTGGCCGAGGCAGCCCTGCGCGAGACCCGCGAGGAAACCGGCTGGACGGTGCAGCTGACCCATTTCATCGGCTGCTACCAGTGGACTGCCGGCGACGGCACCGCCTTCCTGCGATTCTGCTACGCGGCGCGCCCGGTCTCGCACGACCCGGCGCAGCCACTGGACACCGGCATCGACCGCGCGCTGTGGCTGACCCCGGCCGAACTGCAGGCCGCCGGCGAGCGCCAGCGCAGCCCGCTGGTCTGGCAGGTGGTGGCTGATTACCTGGGTGGCCAGCGCCATCCGCTTTCGCTGGTCCGGGAGGTCGCATGAGCACGCCGCGCGTGATGGTGGGCGTCTCCGGAGGTGTCGACTCTTCGGTCGCCGCCTGGCGCCTGGTACAGCAGGGCGAAGCCGTGGCCGGCCTGTTCATGCAGAACTGGGCCGACGACGGCAGCGGTGACTGCCGCGCCGAGGACGACCGCCGCGATGCGGTGGCCGTCTGCGGCCTGCTCGGCATCCCGTTCCACTTCCGCGATTTCTCCAGCGAGTACTGGCAGGGCGTGTTCGAGCACTTCCTGGCCGAGTACGCCGCCGGGCGCACCCCGAATCCGGACGTGCTGTGCAACCGCGAAGTGAAGTTCAAGCACTTCCTGGATGCCGCCCGCGAGCTGGGCGCCGAACGCATCGCCACCGGGCACTATGCACGGGTGACCCAGCGCGGCCACCAGTGGCTGCTGCTGCGCGGCGCCGACCGTTCCAAGGACCAGAGCTACTTCCTGCACCAGCTGGGCCAGGAGCAGCTGGCGGCCACCCTGTTCCCGATCGGCGACCTGGAAAAGACCGACCTGCGGCGGATCGCGCGTGACGTCAGCCTGCCGACCCACGCCAAGAAGGACTCCACCGGCATCTGCTTCATCGGCGAGCGTGACTTCCGCGAGTTCCTTGGCCGCTACCTGCCGGCCAGGCCCGGCCAGATCCTCGACCCGGCCGACGGCAGCGTGATCGCCGAACATCCGGGCGTGTTCTATTTCACCCTGGGCCAACGCGAGGGCCTGAACATCGGCGGCGTGCGTGGACGCCCGGCCGCGCCGTGGTACGTGGTCGGCAAGGATGTGGCCAGCAACGTGCTGTACGTGGACCAGGACCGCGACAGCAAGTGGATGCTGTCCGAGCGCCTGCGTTCGGAAACCGCGCACTGGATCGCCGGTTCGCCGCCGGCACGGCGCTTCGAATGCACCGCCCAGACCCGCTACCGCCAGCCCGATGAGCCGTGTACGGTCCAGGTGCTGGACGATGGCAGCGTGCTGGTCACCTTCGCGCGCCCGCAGCGCGCCGTTACCCCCGGTCAATCGCTGGTGCTGTATGACGGTGACGTGTGCCTGGGTGGCGCGGTGATCGCCGCCACCGATGCGCCGGTGGAACAGCGCCTGCGCACCACCCCTTCCCCTTTTGAGGTAATCGCTGCATGAGTTTCACTGTCGACGACCGCGTCCTGGCCCTGGCCGGCATTGCCCAGGCCCTGCAGCAGGTACGCCGCATCGCCGATACCGGCCATTCCGACGCCGCCGCCGTGCGCACCGCCGTGGACAGCGTGTTCCGTGTCGATGCGTCCTCGCCGCAGGAGGTGTTCGGTGACCGCCATGCACTGAAGTCCGGCCTGCGCCTGCTGCACAACTACTTCCGCAGCCAGGGCCAGGACCCGATCCTGCCCAAGCTGGCCCTGTCGGTGCTGCAGCTGGAGCGCCGCTTCGTTCAGGATGGCGCCACCGTGAACAAGGTCGCCTCCGGCATCGAGCGCGCCCAGCGCCAGGCCACCGAACTGGGCGACAGCGGCCACCCGGACGTGCTGGCCAATCTGGGAGGCCTTTACGCCGACACCATCAGCCACCTCAAGCCGCGGGTCATGGTGCAGGGCAACCCACACTACCTGGGCCAGGCTGGCGTGGTGGCCGAAATCCGTGCCCTGCTGCTGGCCGCGGTGCGCGCTGCGGTGCTGTGGCGGCAGCTGGGCGGCAGCTACTGGGACTTCCTGTTCAGCCGCAAGGCGATGATCGAGGCCGTGGACCGGCAGCTGGCCTGAGGGTGCGGGGTCGGATCCCTTTCCGGCACGGAAAGGACTCTGACCCCGAAGCCGCCAAGGCGCCGGAAAACCGGCGCATTCAGAATGCACTTCGAGGCACATCGACGTTAAAGAGAAAGGGGGTACGGCCGATACATCCTCCGTGCACCTCCCGAGAACGTCCATGTACTCACGCATTTTCATCCGTCTGGCCGCCCCCCTGGCTCTGACCCTGCTGCTCCCCTTCGCCATCGGTTTCGAATGGCCGGCCGCCCTGCGCTGGGCGATCCTGACCACGATGACGCTGAGCTGGCTCGGCTTTGCGTGGTGGACCACCCGCGCCCAGGCGCACCGTTCCCCGGAACATGCCCGTGTCCTGCGTGAGCAGGACCAGCTGCTGACCGAACTGCGCAACTTCGTCGGCAACGAGATTGAGGGTTCGCGCGGCGAAGTGGAACGCGCCCGTGACCTGATCCGCCAGGCCGTCTCCAGCCTCGGTGGCAGCTTCGATGCGATGAACCGCAAGTCGCGCCAGCAGAGCCAGGCCCTGTCGCGCATCGTCGACCGCGCCGGTGATGAAGGCAATGCCGGCCTCGACGTTGCCCGTTTCGCCCAGCACGCCAGCCACCGCATGGAGCAGCTGGTGGAAGCACTGGAACAGGTCAGCGGCCAGAGCAGCACCACCGTGCAGCACATCGACCAGATGGCGCAGCACCTGGATGGCATCTTCGCGCTGCTGGAAGACGTCAAGTCGATCGCCGACCAGACCAACCTGCTGGCGCTGAACGCCGCCATCGAAGCCGCGCGTGCCGGTGAAGCCGGCCGAGGCTTCGCGGTGGTCGCCGACGAAGTGCGCAACCTGTCCGAGCGCTCGACCACCTTCAACGAGCAGATCCGCAAGCTGGCGCACAGCTCCAAGGACGCCATCGCCAAGGTGCGCGAGACGGTTTCGCACATGGCCTCGCGTGACATGGACCGCTCCCGCGAAGCACGCCAGGAAGCGGCGGCAATGCTCGACAATGTCGCGCAGATCAATGCCTCGCTCGGCGACGGCATGCGTGAAGTGTCCGAGTGCGCCCGTGCGATCGATGGCAGCGTGGCCGAGGCCGTGCGCGCCCTGCAGTTCGAAGACATCGCCACCCAGGCGCTGGGCGGCGTGCACACCCACCTGGACCGCCTGACCGCGATCAACCGTGAAGCGGTGGCGCTGCAGGAACTGCTGCACCGCAATGGCGGCGTGTTCGACGAAGAGATCGCCACCGCCCTGCAGCGCACCGGCAACCGCCTGCGCGAACTGCGCAGCGAATGGGAACGCCCGCCGCACAAGCCGGTTGCCCAGCAGAGCATGGGCGCCGGCACCGTCGAGCTGTTCTGATCCTGATGTCCGCTGCCCTCGCCGGCAGCCCGCAAGGCCCCGGTTCGTCCGGGGCCTTTGCCTGTAACCCGCCATTGGATGCATCCTGTACGCGCACCATGACCCTGATCCGCGCCCTGCCCGCCCTCACCGACACCGAGCGCCCGCGCAACGCGAGCGTGCGTGAGCAGCTGCAACAGCTGGAGGATGTGGCACGCGAGGAGATCCGCGAGCTGCAGCAGCTGGCGGATGCGCGCTCTGCCCCGTCGCGGGCGGACGAGGCGCTGCTGGGACTGGCCTGGGACCTGGGGTTGGACGGGGAAGCGCTGAAGTAGATCCACGCCGTGCGTGGACGGCTTTCATCCGCCGGTGTGACGCCTGGCCCTCGCCGCAACATCCACGCATGACGTGGATCTACCGGGGTGGCGAAATCGTTGTGGCATGATCCACCGATCCCGTTCATGGAAGACCGATGGCCATCGCCCTGATCGCACTCCTGCTGATCGAGACCGTCCTTCTGATGGCGTGGGTGGCCAGCTATTTCAGCTGGGGCATCACGCTGTTCAACGAACGCATCGCGGCGTCACCGGCCATGCAGGCCCGGCTCTCGCTGGGCAGCCTGGAGCGTGACCTGCCCCAGGACAGATGGCTGCAACTGGCCTTCCATGCGCTGCCCGATGGCAGCGTGGCGTTCCGCGAGAGCTTCGCGCCGAGCTTCGGCCTGCGCTACTTCCCGGTGATGCGCGGTCGCATCGTACTCAACGCGCGACGGCACGAGGTGCGGGTGATCGGCCTGTGCAGCTGGTTCGTGGCGATCCTGTCGCTGTTGCTGTTGCCACTGGTGGCGATGCGCCCGGTGGTGGCGCCGATGCTGCTGGTGCTTCCGCTGTTCCTGGCCAGCTATCTGGTCCAGAAGCGGCGCTATGCGGCCATTGTCGAGGCATTGCGCATGCAGTTGAAGGCGGATTTTCCGAGGTAGATCCACGCCATGCGTGGATGATCGAGAGGCACAGGCATCCGTGCCGACCAACGGTCGGCCCCCACCAAAGCGGGTTGCGGTAGATCCACGCCATGCATGGATGGTCGCCATGCGGCGCCTGCTTAGGCATCCGAGACACCCTTTCCGTGCCGACTGAGAACACCCGAGACAATCCCCGCGCCAATCGCGCCGAAACCGAAAGCGATGACATTCCTGACGGTCGATATGAGCAGCGCGAAGTTCAGTTGCCACGCGGTAGGAGGTAACCACCTGGAAATGTCCTGCAGCCGATCAGATAGCAGCTCGAAGCTCAGATAGTTCACGCTTGCACTGAGTATCAGGAGACTTCCAAACACACATTTCGAATGATCGCCATGTACGTTTCTTCTGCAGAAGAGGTAGAAAACCAGGTAGCAATTGATCACCAACGACGCAATTGCGCTGGCGAAACTACCGTCGGCCGTGATGAAACGCGCCTCCGGCAGCCGTGCCTGAAGCTCACTGAGCCCACCCCAAGTGCAGAGCGCGACGACAACGAACATCTCGACCATGCGCATGTCGCTAGTTCGGGAAGGATCGTCGATCCATTCCCGGAAGCGAACAGGCAAACTCTTCGCGTCGCAATCCTCGCCCGATCCTGCTGATGAAATAATGCGCAACTGAGGAATCATCTACTCACCGCACCAGCATCACTTCCCCACTGGCATCGGTGCGCAGCGAAACCGGCTGTGGCTGGCGCAGCCACTGCGCCAGGTCACGCGGGCTGAGCGGGCGCGAGTACAGGTAGCCCTGGATCTCGTCGCAGCCCTGGCGGCGCAGCATGTCCTCTTCCTGGTGCGTTTCCACACCCTCGGCCACCACCTTCATGCCCAGCACGTGGCCCAGGTGCACGATGGCCTGGGTCACTTCGGCCGTACCCGAATCGTGCAGCATGCCCTGCACGAAACTGCGGTCGATCTTCAGGCGCCCCACCGGGAAGCGGTTGAGGTAGTTGAGATTGGAGAAGCCGGTACCGAAGTCATCCACCGCCAGCGGCACGCCGTGCCGTTCCAGCACGTCGAAGCAATGGCGCAGGATGTCGGTGTCACGGATCAACGCCGACTCGGTCAGTTCCAGCTCCAGCCGCTGCGGTGGCCAGCCATGGGCGTGGCAGATTTCGATCACGCGCTCGGCAAAGCCGCGGTCTCGCAGCTGTACCGCAGAAACATTCACCGCAATGCGGTCGAAACGCAGACCGGCACGGTCCCAGGCGGTTGCCTGGCGGCAGGCCTCATTCAGCACCCAGTCGCCGATCCGCACGATCTCGCCGCATTTTTCGGCAATGGGGATGAACTCGGCCGGGCTGCAGTAGCCGATCCCGGGGCGGTGCCAACGCAACAGTGCCTCGATCGCCGGCGGCTCGCCGTGGTGGGCGTGCAGCAGCGGCTGGTAGGCCAGGCTGAACTCTTCGCGCTCGATGGCGCCGTGCAGGGCATGCTCCAGCTCCAGCTTGCGCTGGATGCGGGCCAATGCGTCCTGGCTGTAGTACTGGTAGGTGTTGCGCCCCGCTTCCTTGGCCGCGTACATCGCGGCATCGGCGGCACGCAGCAATGAATCGAAATCGGTCTGTGCATCGCCCAGCATCGCGATGCCGACGCTGGCGCCGACCTTCAACGTGGTCTCGCCACGACGCAGCGGCTCGGCCAGCGAAGCGATCAGCTTGCGCGCGACGTGGCCGGCGTCTTCCGGCTCGGCCAGGTCGCGCAGTACCACGATGAATTCATCACCACTGAAGCGGCCGAACAGGTCGTTGTTGCGCAGGTTCTGGTGCAGGCGCGTCGCAGCGGCCTTCAGCAGTGCATCGCCGGTGGCGTGGCCGAAGCTGTCGTTGATGGTCTTGAAGCCATCCAGGTCGATGAACAGCATCGCCAGCGATGTGCCACGGTCACGTGCTTCCTCGATGGCCTCTGCCGTCTGCTCGCCAAGCAGCACGCGATTGGGCAGGCCGGTCAGCAGATCGTAGTGGGCCAGCAGTTCGATGCGCTCGTTGGCCTCGCGCTCACGCGTGATGTCACGGAACAGCACCACGAAGCGCGGCGGCAGGCCGTCACGGCGGTCCAGCTCGATCAGCACCTGCACCCAGACGCGCAGGCCGGACTGGCGGTAGAAGCACAGGTCCAGCTGCTCGGGCAACCCGCCGTTGGCGATGCGCGCCAACGCCGCTTCGAAGGCGTTGCGTGAGTCCTCGGTGTACAACGCCAGCGCCTGGTCGAGGGTGATCGGTTCCTTGCGCAGGCCGTGAATGCGATAGCACTCCTCGGTCCACTGCATGTGCCGGGTCTTCACCTCGATCTCGCAGCCGCCGATGCGGCCCAGCGCGGAGACGCGGTTGAGCAGCTCGGTGCGCCAGCGGATCAACGCGTCGGTCTGGTGCTGCTCGGTGATGTTCTGCACCTGTCCGAGCAGTCGCTTGGGCTGTCCGTCCATGTCCAGCAACGGCTGCATCCACAGCCGCAGGTGCTGCGACGGCTCGTTGCCCCGGGTCAGTTCCAGTTCGAGATTGGCGGCACGGCCATCGCGCCACAACCGCCGCCACGCCGCACGCAATGCGCCACGTGAACGTGGGTGCAGCTGCTTCAGCCAGCGCCGCTGGCCGGGTACGGCGCCCTGCTCCAGCGCAAGCATCGAACGCAGCTCCGGCGACCACCAGAAATGACCACTGCTGGGGTCGAACGACCAGCTGCCCATGCTGGCGATGCGCTGGGCCTCGCTCAGGTGAAGCTGCTGTTCCTGCAGCAGCCCTTCCAGCTGCTTCTGCTGTTCGATATCGGTATGGGTACCGACCATGCGCAGCGGCTGGCCATCGGCGGTGCGCGCGACCACGCGGCCCCGGTCCAGTACCCAGCGCCACTGGCCATCGGCCTGGCGGAAACGGAACTGCGCGCTGTACTGCTCGCTCAAGCCACGCAGATGCTCGTCCAGTGCGGCCCGCACCTGGGCGATGTCCTCGCCGTGCACGCGGGCCAGCATCTCGATGGCGGTTTCATCGCCCACTGCCGGGGTGCGCACCACACGGTCACTGGGAATGTCCCAGTCCCACAGGCTGTGGCCGGCACTGTCCAGCGCCAGCTCCCAGCGCCCACCGCCGCCGAGCGGCACCGGTTCGGGAATGCTCAGCGTGAAGGCCAGCAGGTTGCCGGCGCCATCGTGCACGGCGCGCAGGTGGCCATCGTAGTGCCCGTTCGGGCCACCCGGCAGCGTGCAGGCCACGATGCCGCCATCGGCAGCCATCAGGCGCAGATCTTCCAGCATCGGCGCATACGCAGCCACGGTGGCCGGCAGGCCATGCTCGCGCGCAGCCGGATTGGCCGCCAGCGGGCGACCCGTGCGGTCGACGATGACCAGCGCCGACGCAAGCGGGTGCTGCAGCAGGCTGGCGATGATCCCTTGGTCCACGCGATCTTGCTCCGGATGACACGCCCGTCAGCGGGGCACGCAGTGGTTAACGGCGCCTGCGGCGGATAATTGAGTGGTCTGGGCGCACCTGCGCGGTAAGATGGCCGGCGCCCCTTTCAACCAGCCCGTCCATGCCTGCAGAACCGACCGGCACCGCCCTTGTACCCGATCCGCGGATGGCGCAGGCGCTGAGCCGCGACCGGCGACGGGTGGTCCTGAGCTACCTGGTGATGGCATTGGCCTGGATGATCGCTTCCGACAGTGCCGTGCAGGCGCTGGTGCCGGATCCGCAGCAGGCGGCGATGTGGCAGAGCGTGAAGGGCTCGTTCTTCGCACTGGCCAGTGCCGGCCTGCTGTACCTGCTGCTGCGGCCGCTGGCCGAGCATGTGCTGCACACCCATGCGCGCCAGCAGGCCTCGGAGCTGCGCCTGCGGCAGATGTTCGAGGGCAACCCCGGCCCGATCCTGGTCTACGACCTGGACACGCTGGCGATCCTCGATGCGAATCCGGCTGCCTGTACCGCCTTCGGCTGGGAGCGTGACGAACTGCTGGAGCAGACCATCGACGCATTGTGGCCGCCAGGCCAGGACCAGGCGCTGCAGACCAAGCTGGAGGCGATCCGCGAGGCGCCGGAGGAACTGTGCATCCTGCGCACCCAGCTGCAGCTGCGTGACGGCTCGTTGCGGCAGATGGAACTGCGCTCCAACGCCATCAGCTATGACGGCCACAACGCGCGCTTGTTGATTGCCATCGACCGCACCGCCGAAGACCTGGCCCAGCTGCGCCGTGACCAGGCGCTTGCGCGGGTGGAAGAAGCCCACGAACTGGCGCGCATCGGCGCCTGGGAACTGGACCCGTCCACCGGCATGGGCCGCTATTCCAACCAGGTCTACCGACTGCTTGGCCGCCGGCCGCCGGAAGCCCGCCGCTGGCACCGCTTCGACGAGCTGCTGGTTCCCGCCGACCCTGCCACCGCCACCCAGACTGAACAGCTGCTGGCCGATCTCTGCTCGGGTGATCCGGTGCAGGTCGACGTACTGCTGCCCCTGCTGTCGATGGACGGACGCGCCCTGATGGTGCACCTGCGTGCCGCCAGTGGTGTCGATGAGTCCGGCCGCAGCCGCGTACTGGGCACCCTGCAGGACGTGACCGAGCGGGAGCAATCGCGACGCCTGCTGCGCGAGCGCGAAGAACAGTTCCGAGAGCTGGTGCGGGTGCTGCCCGATGGCGTGGTGATCCTCTCCGACGAGCACGTGCTGTACACCAACGCCTGGGCGGCCAGCCTGTTCGGCTATGGCAGCCATACCCTGCTGGGTGAGCCGCTGTCGGCGCTGGTCGCTGCCGGTGATCTGGCCCGCGTCCGCGGCCAGCTGCGTGCAGGACAGCCACACCTGGGCCCCGGCCACAGCAGCGTGGTGGCCATGCAGCGCGCCGACGGCCGCAGCTTCCATGCCGGCCTGGCGGTGGGCGAGGTCCGCTATGGTGGCCGCGACTGCAAGCTGCTGATCGTGCGCGACCTCAGTGATTCCGAACGGACGCGCAGTGCACTGGAAACCAGCAACCGCGAACTGCAGGCGATGGCCGGCCGCCTGTTCTCCCTGCAGGAAGACGAGCGCCGCGCGATCTCGCGCGATCTGCACGACGACATCGGCCAGGCGATCACGGCGATCAAATTGTCCGCCCATGCCGCGCAGGACGAGCACGATCCGCAGCGCCGCGCCGAGGACCTGGCACAGATCGTCAGCCTGGCCGACACCACGGTAGCCAAGCTGCGCGACATCTCCACTCTGCTGCGCCCTCCGCAGCTGGACGCGCTGGGCCTGGAAGCGGCCCTCAGCTGGCAGGCGCGGGTCCTGTTCCGTTCTTCGCAGGTGGAGCTGCTGGCCGAGATCGAGCCCCTGCCTCATCGCCCCGACAACAGCATCGAACAGGCCTGCTTCCGCATCGCACAGGAGAGCCTGACCAACGTGCTGCGGCACGCACGCGCGAGCCAGGTACACCTGCAGCTGCGCGACATCGGCAAGCGCAGCCTGCACCTGCAGATCCGCGACGACGGCGAAGGTTTCGACCCGGACGGCCCGCGCGGCCTGGGCCTGATCGTGATGCGCGAGCGCGCGCAGAGTGTCGGCGGCCATGTGCGCATCGAGTCCGCACAGGGCGAAGGCACCCTGATCGACGTTCACCTCCCCTACCAGGCGGCCAGCATGGCCGCCGTTGAGTCACCGGAATACTGAGCCTATGTGGAATCCCAACCAGCCGCCGGTCAGCATCGATGATGCACCCGATCGCCTCGGTGCCGGCAACCCCGAGCTGCAGGCGATGGTCGCCGAAGCGGCCTCCGGCGGCACCGCGCTGATGCTGATGCACGTGGACATCGACCACTTCGCTTCCGTCAACGAGAACATGAGCGCCGAGGTGGGTGACCAGGCGCTGGTGCTGGTGGCGCAGCGGTTGCAGTCCTACCTGCGCGGTCGCGGCAAACTGTGGCGGCATGGCAGCGACGAGTTCCTGATCGCGGTCCCGCGCAACGCCGACGTGCCGCTGCCGGAGGACTTCGCCGAGGAGATCCGGCAACAGATGGAGTTGCCCCTGTCGGTGCTGCCGTACACGCTGTTCATGACCGGCAAGCTGGGGGTGAGCCTGTGCCCGGAACACGCCAGTAACGCCTCGCGACTGCTCGACCACGCCGAGGATGCGCTGTACCAGGCAGCCCGCGAAGGTGGAAACGCGGTGCGCATCCATGCAGTGGATACCCCGCCGAGCGCGCACAGCGAAAGCATCATCGCGCGCCAGATCGTCGACGCGATCCCCAACGGCGAGCTGAAGCTTCGCTACCAGCCGCTGGTCAGTGCCCGCGACGGCCACGTGGTGGGCATGGAGGCGCTGCTGCGCTGGCAGTCCCCCACGCTGGGCATGCTGGTGCCGGAGCGCTTCATGCGCACCGCCGAGCGGCTGGGCATCATCGTGCAGATCGGCACCTGGGTGCTGGAGGGCGCGCTCAAGCAGGCCCGCCTGTGGCGCGACCAGGGCTTCGACGACTTCACCATTGCCGTGAACGTCTCCACCCTGCAGCTGCTGCGGCCGAACTTCTTCGCTGAAGTGATGGGCCTGATCCAGGCCGCGGGCGTGCCGGCACAGATGCTGACGCTGGAGATCAACGAAAGCGCGCTGACCAACAATGTCAATTTCGTGCACGAGACACTGGCCAACCTGCGCAACGAAGGCATCAGCCTGAGCCTGGACAACTTCGGCACCGGCGATTCCAGCCTCAGTGCGCTGGTGCGTTACCCGGTGGACAAGCTGAAGATCGACCGCAGTTTCATCAAGAGTGCACCAGCCGGCAACCGCGAAGCGGCCATCGCACGCGCGATCATCGCCATGGGCCACCAGCTGGGCATGACGGTCATTGCCAACGGCGTGGAATCGCAGGCGCAGCTGGGCTTCCTGCGCCGCAACGACTGCGACGTGTTCCAGGGCTACCTGTTCGGCGAGCCGATGTCGGCCGATGCCGCCGGCATGACCCTGCGCCGCCGCTACCTGCGCCCGGAAGCCTTCGCCGAGACCCGCCCGGACCGCACGCTGCTGCTGCTGGACGACGAGGAGAACGTGCTGCGCTCGCTGGTGCGCCTGTTCCGGCGCGATGGCTACCGCATCCTGGCCGCCGGCAACGTGCGCGATGCGTTCGATCTGCTGGCGATCAACGACGTGCAGGTGATCCTGTCCGACCAGCGCATGAGCGACATGAGCGGCACCGAGTTCCTGGGCCGGGTGAAGATGCTGTACCCGGACACGATCCGGCTGGTGCTGTCCGGCTACACCGATCTGAACACGGTGACCGACGCGATCAACCGTGGTGCGATCTACCGCTTCCTGACCAAGCCGTGGAACGACGATGAGCTGCGCAAGCACATCCACCAGGCGTTCCGCACCTATGAGGAGCAGCGGCGCAGCAACGCCGGTCCGGCGCCTGCCGAGAGCGGGGATGGCGGCGAGGATCGCCCGCTGCGGTAACGATCCCGTCTGGTAGAGCCAGCCGCTGGCCGGCTGCTCTCGATGCCCGGTTCAACGAGGTTGCCGGCCAGCGGCCGGCACTACCCGAAGCGCGACTCCAGGTCGGGGACAAGCCCTGGTAGAGCCGGCCGCTGGCCGGCTGCTCTCGATGCCCGGTTCAACGAGGTTGCCGGCCAGCGGCCGGCACTACCCGAAGCGCGACTCTAGGTCGGGGACAAGCCCTGGTAGAGCCGGCCGCTGGCCGGCTGCTCTCGATGCCCGGTTCAATGAGGTTGCCGGCCAGCGGCCGGCAGTACCCGAAGCGCGAACCCGGTCGGGGACAAGCCCTGGTAGAGCCGGCCGCTGGCCGGCTGCTCTCGATGCCCAGTTCAACGGGATTGCCGGCCAGCGGCCGGCACTACCCGAAGAGCGAACCCAGGCCGGGGACAAGCCCTGGTAGAGCCGGCCGCTGGCCGGCTGCTCTTGGGTGTCCGGTTCAACGCGGCCGGCACTACCCGAAGCGCGAATCCAGGTCGGGGACAAGCCCTGGTAGAGCCGGCCGCTGGCCGGCTGCTCTTGGGTGTCCGGTTCAATGGGGTTGCCGGCCAGCGGCCGGCACTACCCGAAGCGCGAACCCAGGTGGGGGACAAGCCCTGGTAGAGACGGCCGCTGGCCGGCTGCTCTTGGGTGTCCGGTTCAATGGGGTTGCCGGCCAGCGGCCGGCACTACCCGAAGGGGTCAGCGCGGCTGCTTCACCGGCAGCACCACGCGGAAGCGCGAGCCCACGCCCGGGGTGCTGTCCAGGTCGATGCGGCCATGGTGCTTGTTGATGATGCTGTAGGAGATCGACAGGCCCAGGCCGGTACCGCTGCCCACCGGCTTGGTGGTGAAGAACGGATCGAAGATGCGCTGGCGCAGTTCCGGCGAGATGCCGCCGCCAGTGTCTTCAAATTCGACCCATACCTGGTCACCGTCGACACCGGTACGCACGGTGATCGTGCCGCGCTCGGCAATGGCGTGGCCGGCGTTGAGCAGCAGGTTCATGTAGACCTGGTTCAACTCGGACGGCAGGCACTCCACCAGCGGCAGCTGGCCGAACTCACGCACCAGGGTGACCTTGTACTTGAGCTCGTTCCAGATGATGTTGATGGTCGATTCCAGCCCTGCGTGCAGGTCGACCAGCTTCCACGATTCGTCGCGGCCGGAATACGAGAAGTCCTTCAGGTCACGCACGATGCGGGTGACCCGTTCGATGCCTTCGCGCGATTCGGCCATCAGCTGCGGCAGGTCGCGGCTGATGAAATCGATGTCCAGGCGGTCACGGATATCGTCGATTTCCGGAATCAATGCCTTCGGGTCGGGCGCACGAAGGGCGCGTTCGTAGGCTTCGATCACCGTGAACAGGCTGCGCAGGTACTCCTGCAGGCTGCCCAGGTTGGAGTGCACGTAGCCGATCGGGTTGTTGATCTCGTGCGCCACGCCGGCAGCGAGCTGGCCGATGGACGCCATCTTTTCCGACTGCAGCAGCTTTTCCTGGGTACCGTTGAGGCGCAGGTAGGCCTGGCGCAGCTCGGCATGGCGCTGCTGCAGCTCGCGCTCGTAGTCTTCCTGCCCTTCGATATGGCGGAACAACGCCAGGAAGTGCCCCTGGCCGACCGGGCCGTGGTGGTAGAGGTGGGCGATGACCACCCCCTCCCCCAGCGGCAGGCTGCCGTTCCAGTGACCATGCTGCCGCGCCTGTTCCAGCGCATCGGGTGGCAGCAGCTCACGCAGCCGCTGCGGCGGCAGTGCACCGTCCTCCCCACCGGCCAACAGGTTCTGCGCGGCCGGATTGGCCAGCGCCACCTGCCCGTCTTCAGTGAACAGCAGCAGCCCTTCGCGCAGGCGCTCAAGCAGGGCCTGCAGCACCGGCTGCGGCGGAAGGGGGGCGGTAACCAGGGCGTTGGCAGCGGACACGGCGACTCGGGACGTTCGAACAGGCGCCCAATATACGCGGTCACGCAGCGGGCTTCAGCCCGCGGGGGTGGGTAGTGCGACCGCCGTCGCGTCAGGCGACGGCGAGTGGGCGGCGGGCAGTAACGGTGTGTGACTGGCCCTTGGCGTCATAGGCCGAGGCGTCTTCGGTACGGCCCAACTGGCGCAATGCCCAGTTGACTTCGCGTCGGCGCCGCGAAAGCAGCACGCCATTGGCGCGGTTGCGCTCGGCCAGTTCCTGCAGCTGCTCGCCCTGCCCCACCGGCGGCGCGCCTTCCAGCGCACGCAGCGCTTCCAGCTTGGCGCCGGTGGCCCGGATCAAGGCGTGTACGTCGTGCTCGACCAGGGCCTGGCGTTCAACGTCCAGGGCCTGGGCGAGGCGCTGCAGCGGCTCGCTCATCGCCGCGGTCATCCGTGCAGCTGCTGGTCCAGATCGAGCATGCGCGATGCGATCGCGTCCGGATTGATCTTGTAGGTGCCGTTCTGCAGCGACTCGCGCACGGCGGCCACGCGCTGGGCGTCGATCGCCGGGGCGGTGGTCAGCTCACGCTCGATGGCCTGCAGATTGGTGGCCTCGCCGGTCAGGCGCAGGCTGTCGGCCGCTTCGACCGGACGTGCTGCCGCATCGGTGCTGACGCCGGGCTTGTTGGCCGGGGTCGTCACGCTGCGCAGTGCCTGGGGGACCTGCAGGTTGCCGTCGATTTTCTGGCTCATGGGGTGTCCTGGAGTTGCCGTTCACAAGGGATAACGGCCGCAGGGCCGTGATCTTTAGGGATATTTTGCGGTAATTCAACGCGCCACGATTACGTCACCTGCGGCATCGACCGTGCCCTGCACGATCCGCCGCGAGGACAGGTTCTCGACCGAGACCCGCTCGTTCTCACCGGCATCACCCATCGCACGGCCGGCAATGCGGACCTCGACCGAACCGCGACGCGACACCAGGGCCACATTGTCTCCTCGCTTGATGAGACGCTTAACCACCAGGTCGTTGTTCGACAGCAGGGCTCCGGCCTGCAACGGACGGCGGGCGATGCGGCCGATCGCTGCATTGGGATCGGCCAGCACCGCACCGGCAATCCGGGCAGCGTCACGCTGGGCAGTGGTGATATCGGCGGCGGTGAGGGTTTCTCCAGTGCCGATTCCACGATTGAGCACCAGCACGGTCTGGTTGCGCCGCACCTTCACCGGCACGAACAGGCGCCAGCCCCCCGCATCAGGGCAACTGACCTCCACCGTGGTGTTGGCGGTAGGCTGCACCTGCAGCGCGCCGCCACACCTGGGCAGGCGCAGCGCATCGGCCACCTGGGCCTCACCCTCGCTGCCGGCCGGCAGCGTCGACAACGCTGCGGTGCGGATGCTGGCTACGGGTTGCCAGTCGGCGGCCGCCGCCCACGGCGAGGCCACAGCAAGCGCGATGGCCAATAGAGATGTGACCCGGCGCATGGCGCCTCCTGTCGATGGGACCTGGCCCAGCTGCGTGCAAGGTGTGTGCCAGAGACGAGGTCTCGGGATGGGGATGTGTAGAGTCGACCGTTAGTCGACTTTCGCGCGAAGCGCGGGATCTCCCGCGATCGGACAAGAGCAGTCGACCGCGAAGAGCAGTCGACTATAAGAGCAGTCGACTCACAGTCGATTCTACAGAAGCGGTGTGGAGCGCGTGGGCGGCAGAGCGCCCTCAAGTTCGGCGCCTACCCCGCCGATACAGCAGCCATGTCCCATGACCTGCTCAACCGGATCGACCAGCGGACCCGTCTGGCCGGCCACAATCGCCTGGCGCTGCTGCTGTTCCGTCTCGGCGGACGTCAGCTTTTTGGCGTCAATGTCTTCAAGGTGCAGGAAGTCCTGCGGCGCCCGGAACTGTTCCAGGTGCCCGGGCTGCCCAGCCAGTTCTCCGGCGTGGCCGACGTGCGCGGCCGTTCGGTGCCGGTGCTGGACCTCGGGCTGGCGATCGGCCATCCCGAGCGCGAGCCCGATGCGGACACCTCGCCCGGCTATCTGGTCGTCACCGAATTCAACCGTTCGATCCAGGGCTTCCTGGTCAGCGGCGTGGAGCGCATCGTCAACATCGCGGTGGAAGACATCCACCCGCCGCCGGAACTGGGCGCCGAATCGAGCTACCTGACCGCAGTGACCCGCTTCCAGGGTGAACTGATCCAGGTGATCGACGTGGAAAGCGTCCTGGCCGACATCGCCCAGGTGCGCGGCGAAGCGGTGCTCGATCCGGCGATGGCGATGCCCTCCGACGGCCCGCAGCTGCAGGTGCTCGTGGTGGATGACTCGCGCGTTGCCCGCCAGCAGATCCGCAGCGTGCTCGACCAGCTGGGCGTGGGTGCCACCCTGCTCTCGGACGGCAAGCAGGCGCTGGACCATCTGCTGCAGATCCACGCCTCGGGCGAGAACCCGGCCGAGCGCTATGCCATGGTCATCTCGGACATCGAGATGCCGGCCATGGACGGCTATACGCTGACGACGGAAATCCGGCGCCATCCGGGCCTGGCCGGGCTGTACGTGCTGCTGCACACCTCGCTGTCGGGCGTCTTCAACAACGCCATGGTCGAGCGCGTGGGCGCCAACGCCTTCGTCGCCAAGTACTCGCCGCACGAGCTGGCCGATTTCGTGCTGGACCGCCTGCGCAAGGTGGCGCTGGCGGCCTGAGGCCACTGATCCGGTAGTGCCGGCCGCTGGCCGGCAACCGCAGATCCATCGGGGAGCCGGCCAGCGGCCGGCACTACCCTCTCGAATTTGGCACACCCCTTGCAGCTTCCCGGGCAACGTTCCCGTGGGAGTGCACCGTGCGCAACCTGATTACCGACTACCTGGGCGTCCATGCCCAGGCCATGCCGTTGCGCGAACAGCGGATGAAGCTGATCGCCAGCAACCTCGGCAATGCCGACACTCCCGGCTACAAGGCCCAGGACCTGGACTTCGACGCCGCCCTGCGCCATGCCCAGGGGCAGGATGCCAATGGCCTGATGGCCACCACCCATGAGCAGCACTACGAAATCAGTAGTGGCCTGAACCCGTTCCAGATCGCGCGCGAAGGCGTGCAGCCCAGCCTGGACGGCAACACCGTCGATCCCGATGCCGAGCGTGCGGCCTATGGCCGCGCCGCGCTCGAGTACCGCGCTTCGCTCAGCTTCGTCGAGAGCAAGGTGCGTTCCATGTTGACCGCGATCACGGGGCAATAAGCCATGAGCAACCTGCCGATCTTCGATATCGCCGGCTCCGCGCTGCAGGCGCAGTCGGTGCGCATGAGCACCATCGCCTCCAACCTCTCCAACGCCGATACCGTCGCCGGTTCCGCCGACGCGGTGTACAAGCCGCTGGAGCCGATCTTCCAGGCCGTCACCAGCAAGAACGATCCGAACATCACCTCGGTGAAGGTGAAGGAGATCACCCAGAGCGATGCGGCGCCGATCAAGCGCTATGAGCCGGGCCACCCGCTGGCCGATGGCGATGGCTACATCTACCAGCCCGACGTCGACCCGGTGGCGCAGATGGTCAACCTGATCTCGACCTCGCGCAACTACCAGGCCGGCGTGGAGATGCTGACCACCGCCAAGGAACTGGCCCTGGCCACCCTGACCATGGGCCGCTGAGGCCCGCAGTACCGGATACCGCCATGACCACCGCCGTCAACAACCAGACCAACCAGGACGTCTACACCGCACTCGGTCTGAACGCCCCGAACAGCAACGCCACCAAGAAGAAGAACACGCTGGACCAGGCCGATTTCCTGCGCCTGATGACCGAACAGCTGCAGCACCAGGATCCGCTGAAGCCGATGGACAACACGCAGATGGTCGCGCAGATGGCGCAGATGTCCACCGTGCAGGGCATCACCGATCTGAACAAGACGGTGAAGGGCTTCCAGGAATCGATGGCCAGCGACCAGGTGCTGCGTGGTGCGGCGCTGGTCGGCCACCAGGTGCTGGTGCCGTCGGAAAAGCTGGTGCTGGAAAAGGAAGGCAACGTTGAAGGCACGGTGGCCGCGCCCTCGGCCGGCGTCATCACCGTCGACATCACCGATGCCACCGGCGCCAAGGTCACCTCGCTGAGCGTGGAAGCCAAGGCCGCCGGCGAGACTGCGTTCCAGTGGGACGGCAAGGATGCCAACGGCAAGCGCATGGAGCCGGGCAAGTATTCCATCGTTGCCAACCACGTCGATACCGCCGGCAAGAGCACCAAGCTGTCCACCTATGTGCAGGCGCCGGTGGAAAGCGTGACCGTCGGATCCGACGGCCTGTACCTGAACCTCAAGGGCCTGGGCACGGCCCCGATCGACTACGTGCTCCGCGTCAGCTGAGCCGCACATCCCGCATCAACCAGGAGCATCCCATGGGCTTCAATGTCTCGCTGTCCGGCATCAATGCCGCCAACACCGACCTGAGCGTCACCGCCAACAACGTCGCCAACGTCAACACCACCGGCTTCAAGCAGTCGCGCGCCGAGTTCGCCGATCTGTTCGCCTCCACCAGCTACGGCCTGTCGAAGAACCAGACCGGCTCGGGCGTGCGCGTCTCCAACGTCGCCCAGCAGTTCATCCAGGGCCACAACGAGCAGACCGGGCGCAGCCTGGACATGGCCATTTCCGGTGAGGGCTTCTTCACCATGAACATGAACGGTTCGCGTGTGTACTCGCGTGCCGGCAACTTCCAGACCGATTCGGCCGGCTACGTGGTCAATCCGCAGGGCGCGCGCCTGCAGGTGTTCGCGCCGAATGCCGATGGCACCAACTTCGACGCCGGCCGCCTGGTCGACCTGCAGTTGCTGACCACCGACAGCCCGCCGAAGCAGACCAGCGAAGTGAAGGTGGGCTTCACCCTGCCGGCCAACGCCAAGCAGCCGACCGTGGCCACGTTCGACCCGACCGACTCCAACAGCTACAACCACTCCAGCGGCGGCATCACCGTGTACGACTCGCTGGGCGTGAGCCACATCCAGGTCTCGTACTTCGTGAAGGGCGCCAACCCCAACGAATGGACCGTGCACAACTATGTCGATGGCCAGCCCGCTGGCACCCCGACCGTGGTCACCTTCGACAACAGCGGCAAGCTGACCGCCCCGGCCAACGGCAAGGTTGGCCTCGGCACCTTCACCCCGACCACGGGCGCTGGCCAGCTGAACATGACGCTGGACATCAGCGGTTCGACCCAGTACGGCGAGAAGTTCGCCCTGCGCAACACCCAGCAGGACGGCTATGCCGCCGGCAAGCTCAACGAGATCACTGTGTCCGAGTCGGGCGTGGTCTATGCGCGCTACTCCAACGGCGACGACAAGCCGCTGGGCCAGGTCGCACTGACCACCTTCAACAACACCCAGGGACTGGAATCGAAGGGCAACAACCTGTGGGTGGAGACCTTCGAGTCAGGCACGCCGCGCACCGGCATGCCGGACACCTCCAATCTCGGCAAGATCCAGGCCGGCTCGCTGGAAGCGTCCACCGTCGATCTCACCGAGCAGCTGGTCAACATGATCACCGCGCAGCGCAACTTCCAGGCCAACGCGCAGATGATCACGACGCAGGACCAGATCACCCAGACCGTCATCAACATCCGTTGATGAGCTGCTGACCCTGTCACGGAACTCCCCGCATGGATAAAGCCCTTTACGTGGCGATGACCGGTGCCCGCGCCTCCCTGCAGGCGCAGGGAACGCTCAGCCACAACCTCGCCAACTCGGACACTCCTGGCTTCAAGGAAGCGCTGGCCAACACCGAAGCCTTCCCGATCAAGGGTCCGGGCTTTGCCTCGCGGGTGGATGCGCTGCACGTCGACGCCGGCTTCAACCGCCGGCCCGGCGCGCAGCACATCACCGGCAAACCGCTGGACCTTGCACTGCAGAGCGGCACCTGGCTGGCGGTGCAGGCGAGCGATGGCAGCGAAGCGTATACGCGTGGCGCAGCCCTGTCGGTGACGCCGAACAGCCAGCTGGTGACCTCCAGCGGCCGTCCGGTACTGGATGACAACAACAACCCGATCGCCATTCCGCCCTACCAGGCCATGGAGATCGGTGCCGACGGCACGATCTCGATCATCCCGCAGGGCGAAGGCCCGCAGACGATGGCGCAGATCGGCCGGATCAAGGTGGTGCAGGCGCCGGACGAGCGCCTTGAGCGTGGCCTGGATGGCCTGTTCCGCAACACCGACCCGCGCCAGCCGTTCGCCCCGGCACAGGGCACGGCCGTGCACAGCGGCCAGCTGGAAGGCAGCAACGTGGACGCCGCTGGCGCGCTGGTGCAGATGATCCAGCTGCAGCGCCAGTACGAAATGCAGGTTCAGGTGATCAAGCACGGCGACGACAACGCGCGCAGCGCCAACAGCATGCTGCGCCTCGGCAGCTGACGGAATTCCGGCGCCGCCTGACAGCGGCGCTGGCACACCGCTTGCACACCCGCATACAAGGGCCGCACCACGCGGCCGGCTTCACCAGACAGGACACCGAAGATGAACCAGGCATTGTGGATCGCGAAAACCGGACTGGATGCGCAGCAGATGCGCATGTCGGTGGTTTCCAACAACCTCGCCAACACCAACACCACCGGCTTCAAGCAGGACCGTGCCAGCTTCGAAGACCTGCTGTACCAGCAGGTGCGCCAGCCCGGCGGCTCCTCCTCGGCACAGACGCAGCTGCCAACCGGCCTGCAGCTGGGTACCGGCGTGCGCGTGGTCGCCACCGCCAAGAATTTTGAACAGGGTGGCCAGCAGCAGACCGGCCGCGCCCTCGACGTGATGGTCAATGGCCGCGGCTTCTTCGAGGTTCAGATGCCTGATGGCAGCTCGGCCTACACCCGTGATGGCTCGTTCAAGATCAACCAGGACAGCGAGCTGGTCACCAACAGCGGCTACCCGGTGCAGCCAGGCATCCAGATTCCCGAAGGCGCGCAGTCGGTAACCATCGGTACCGACGGCACCATCAGCGTGAAGATGGCCGACGGCGCCGCCTCGGTGGAAGTCGGCGCGCTGACCCTGACCGACTTCGTCAATCCGGCCGGCCTGCAGGCCCGTGGCGAGAATCTGTTCCTCGAGACCACGGCCTCCGGCCCGGCACAGAACGGCAACCCCGGCCTCAACGGCCTCGGCACCGTGGTGCAGGGCGCGCTGGAAGGCAGCAACGTCAACGTGGTGGAAGAGCTGGTGTCGATGATCGAAACCCAGCGCGCCTACGAAATGAACGCCAAGGCGATTTCCACCACCGATTCGATGCTCGGCTACCTCAACAACAAGCTCTGACCGGCCAACCCGGGAAACCGCCATGTCGCCCATTTCCAACTTCGCCCGCACTGCCCTCGCCTGCACCGTGGCTGCCCTGCTCGGTGGCTGCGTGATCGCGGGCGATGTGCGCCCCTATCCGGCAATGGCACCGATCCAGCCGATCATGCCACCGCAGGCCGAACCGACCGCCGGCGCGATCTACGCGGCCGGCCCGACCCTGCAGTTGTATTCGGACCGTCGCGCGCGCGATGTCGGCGACCTGCTGACCATCACCCTGCTGGAAAACACCACCGCGCAGACCAGTGCCAACACTGCCACCAACAAGGAATCGAACCTGAGCCTGGGCACGCCGTCCATCCTCGGTGCGCCGGTCACCCTGGGCGGCAAGGACATCCTCAGTGCGACGGCCAAGGGCGCGCGTGACTTCACCGGCAAGGGCAACAGCGCGCAGAGCAACCGCCTGCAGGGCAGCGTCACGGTCACGGTGATCCAGCGCCTGCCCAACGGCAACCTGGTGGTACAGGGGCAGAAGAACCTGCGCCTGAACCAGGGTGATGAACTGGTGCAGGTGCAGGGCATCGTGCGCCCGGGCGACATCAGCCAGGACAACACCATTCCGTCCAGCCGCGTGGCCGAAGCCCGCATCGTCTACGGCGGCCGCGGCCCGGTCGCGCAGTCCAACGCGATGGGCTGGCTGAGCCGCTTCTTCAACTCCGGCCTGACGCCGTTCTGAGTATGGCCATGAAACTCTTCTCCTCTTCTTCCTGGCAGCGCCGCGTGGCGTCGTTCGTCGCGCTGATGCTGCTGGTCGTGGCAGCCCCGGCCAGCGCCGAGCGCATCAAGGACCTGGCCCAGGTCGGAGGCGTGCGTGGCAATGCGCTGGTGGGTTATGGCCTGGTGGTCGGCCTGGACGGCAGCGGCGACCGCACCAGCCAGGCACCCTTCACCGTGCAGAGCCTGAAGAACCTGCTCGGCGAGCTGGGCGTGAATGTTCCGCCGAACGTCAATCCGCAGCTGAAGAACGTGGCCGCCGTGGCGATCCACGCCGAACTGCCGCCGTTCGCCAAGCCGGGCCAGCCGATCGACATCACCGTGTCCTCGATCGGCAACGCGGTCTCGCTGCGTGGCGGTTCGCTGTTGATGGCCCCGCTGCGCGGCGCCGATGGCCAGATCTATGCCATCGCCCAGGGCAACCTGATCGTGGGCGGCTTTGGTGCACAGGGCAAGGATGGTTCCCGTGTCTCGGTGAACGTGCCCAGCGTCGGCCGCATTCCCAACGGTGCGACCGTGGAGCGTGCGCTGCCCGATCCGCTGGCCAACGGCGGCGAGATCACCCTGAACCTGCACAACAATGACTTCACCACGGTCTCGCGCATGGTCGCTGCGCTCAACAATGCGTTCGGCGACGGTGCGGCGCGTGCGGTCGACGGCGTGACCGTGGCGGTTACCGCGCCGACCGATCCGGGCGCACGCATCGGCCTGCTGGCGCGCATCGAGAACCTGGAACTGACCCCGGGCAGCGCTCCGGCCAAGGTGGTGGTCAATTCGCGTACCGGCACCGTGGTCATCGGCCAGCAGGTGCGCGTGGGACCCGCCGCGATCTCGCACGGTTCGCTGACCGTGACCATCCAGGAAAACACCAACGTCAGCCAGCCCAATGCGCTGTCCGGCGGCCGCACCGTGGCCAGCCCGCAGTCGACCATCACCGCCACCAACGACGGCAGCCGCATGTTCAAGTTCAGCGGCGGCACCACCCTGGACGAGATCGTGCACGCGGTGAATGCCGTGGGCGCAGCACCAGGCGATCTCATCGCGATCCTGGAAGCCCTGAAGCAGGCCGGCGCATTGAGTGCCGAGCTCGAGGTGATCTGATATGCGCATCAATCCCGCATTCGATCTGCACCCGGCACAACAGAACGATCCGGCCAGGATCGACAAGGTCGCGCGCCAGCTGGAAGGCCAGTTCGCGCAGATGCTGGTCAAGAGCATGCGTGACGCCAGCTTCGGCGACTCGCTGTTCCCCGGCGAAAACAAGATGTTCCGCGAGATGTACGACCAGAAGATTGCCGAGGCGATGACCCGCGGCAAGGGCCTTGGCCTGTCCGGCATGATCAGCCGGCAGCTGTCCGGCCAGGCCGTCGATGGCCCGGCGCTGGATACCCGCGTGGACCCGGCCAAGGCCAGCCGTGCCTATCAGCTCAATGCACCGGCCAAGCCGGCACCGTCGCTGCCGCTGGAAGACGGTAGCCAGGCCGTGCGTTTGCTGCAGCAGATGGCCGCCGGCGCGCAGTCCGGCGCACACGCGGCGGTTGCACCGATGGAACAGGCGCTGGACCTGATCGCCGGGCGCGAAAGCAGCAGCATGCACCGCTCGCTGGGTACCGAGGATCCGTACATCGGTGGCCTGCAAGGCGAGGACTGGGCTGCCAACAGCGACCAGTGGTCGGCCACCGCCAGCAACCGCGGCACGGCCATCAGCCCGGCCGATGCGATGGCGACCCGCACCGCCGTCGCCCAGCTGGGCGAACACACCCCGGAAGGCTTCGTCGCCAGCATCTGGCAGCACGCGCAGCGTGCGGCCAAGGAACTGGGCGTGGATGCCCGCGCCCTGGTCGCCCAGGCGGCGCTGGAAACCGGCTGGGGCAAGCGCCACATCAAGCATGCTGACGGCAGCACCTCGCACAACCTGTTCGGCATCAAGGCCAATGGCTGGAACGGCCAGCGCGCCGTGGCCGGCACCCACGAGTACGTCGATGGCGTGCGCCGCAACGAAACCGCCAGCTTCCGTGCCTACAGTTCGCCGGCCGAGAGCTTTGCCGACTACGTGCGCCTGCTGAAGACCAGCCCGCGCTACCAGCAGGCCCTGCAGGCCGGCACCGACGTGCAGGGCTTCGCCCGTGGCCTGCAGCGCGCCGGCTATGCCACCGACCCGCGCTACGCGGCCAAGATCGCCGCGATCGCCGGCGGACCGACCATCGAGCGCGCCGTCAGCGCCGTGGCCGATGCCGGCTCGCGCCTTGGCCAGACCTTCGCCAGCACCGCAACCGCGGCGCTGGGTATCACCCGTCGTTGAGGAACCCCATGTCCAGCGTACTTTCCACCGGTACCGGTGCCCTGCTCGCCTTCCAGCGTGCGTTGGCGACCACCAGCCACAACGTGGCCAACCTCAATACCCCCGGCTACAGCCGGCAGAAGGTCAACTTCGCCACGGCTGATCCCCAGAACTACGGCTACGGCACGGTCGGCAACGGCACCCGCATCACCGACATCCGCCGTACCGCCGACCAGCTGGCGATCTCGCGCCTGCTCGACAGCAGCGGCGAGCTGGCGCGCCTGAAGCAGCTCTCCGGCATGGCCGACCGGGTCAATTCGCTGTTCTCCGACGCGGCAACCAACGTGTCCGGCGTCTGGTCGAAGTTCTTCGATTCGGTCAGCGGCCTGTCCTCCAATGCCGCCGGCACCGCCGACCGCCAGAACATGCTGGATGGTGGCAAGGCGCTGGCCAACCGCTTCGTGCAGCTCAACACGCACCTGAACAACCTCAACAGCGAGGTCAACAACGGCCTGCTGGCCGGCGCCACCGAGGTCAACCGGCTGGCGCAGGAGATCGCGCAGATCAACGGTGCGATCGGCACCAACATCGCTACCGCCGCACCGGACCTGCTCGACCGCCGCGACCAGCTGATCACCCAGCTGATCGGCTACACCGGTGGCACCGCAGTGATCCAGGACGGCGGCATCATGAATGTCTATACCGCTGGCGGAAACGCGCTGGTGGTGGGCACCACGGCGACCAAGGTCACCACCGTGGCCGACCCGTACCAGCCGGAGCGGCTGCAGCTGGCGCTGGAAACGCAGGGCAACACCATCCGGCTCGACCCGAAGGCGGTCGGTGGCCAGATCGGCGGCCTGCTGGAATTCCGCGACACCGTGCTGACGCCTGCCCAGGCCGAACTGGGCAAGCTGGCGGTAGGCCTGGCCGAGAGCTTCAACCAGGTGCATCACCAGGGCGTGGACCTGTATGGCCAGCTGGGGGGTGACTTCTTCAACATCGGCAACCCGCGCGTCACCGCCAACAATGCCAACACCGGCACCGCCAGCCTCAGCGCCAGTTACGGCGACCTCGGCAAGCTGGACGCGCAGAACGTGGTGCTGCAGTTCGATGGCACCAACTGGAAGGCCAGTCGTGCCGACACCGGTGCCAACGTTCCGCTGACCGGCACCGGTACGGCCGCCGATCCACTGGTGATCAACGGCGTCAAGCTGGTGGTCGGCGGTACTCCGGCGGCCAACGACCGCTTCCTGCTGCAGCCGACCGCAGGCGTGGCTGGCAGCATGGAAGTGGCGATCACCGATCCGTCGCGCATCGCCGCTGCTGCGGCAGTGAAGGGCGCGGCGGCGACGTCCAACACCGGCACCGGCAAGCTGAGCGGTGTCACCGTCAGCGATTCGACCAACGCCAACCTGCGCAATCCGGCCGCGATCGTGTTCACCTCGGCCACCACCTACACCATTGATGGGGGGCCGCCGCAGATCTACACCCCCGGCCAGACCATCAGTGCCAATGGCTGGAGCTTCGTGCTGGACGGTGCGCCGAAGGTTGGCGACACCTTCAACATCACCCCGACTCCGGCGGGCTCGTCGGACAACAGCAACGCCTCCAGGCTGTCCAAGGTGGAGAGCGCCAAGGCATTCAACAGCGGCACGGTCACCCTCAACGGCGCCCTGGGGGGCCTGACCACCCAGGTCGGTGCAGCCGCCCGCTCGGCCGAGTATTCGCTGGAAGCGCAGCTGGTGATCAATGACAAGGCGCAGGAAGCACGCGATGAAGTATCCGGCGTCAACCTGGACGAGGAGGCGGCCGACATGCTGCGCCTGCAACAGGCCTACCAGGCAGCCTCGCAGCTGATCTCCACCGCCGACAGCATGTTCCAGACCATCCTGGGAGCCGTCCGTCGATGAGCAGCCGTATCTCCACCAGCATGATGTTCAACCAGTCCGTGTCGCTGATGATGGCCAAGCAGGCCAAGCTCAGCCACCTGGAGCAGCAGATCGCCACCGGCAGCAAGATCGTCAGCGCCAAGGACGATCCGGTTGCCGCTGGTGCGGCGGTCGGGCTTGACCGCAGCCTGGCCGCACTGGACCGGATGAAACTGAATGCCGGCAACGTGCAGAACCGACTGGGCGTACAGGAAAACACCCTGGCCCAGGTCAACGACCTGATGGCGCGCGTCAACGACCTGACCATCCAGGCCAGCAATCCGGCACTGGGCGCCGCCGACAAGAAAACGCTGATCACCGAACTGAACCAGATCCGCGAGGGCCTGCTGTCGCTGGCCAACGCCGACGACGGCACCGGCCGCTACGTGTTCGGCGGCACCAACGATGGCGATCCGCCGTTCGCCAAGATCAATGGCAAGGTGGTCTACCGTGGCGACCAGACCCAGCGCCAGATTGAAGTCGGCCCCGACACCTATGTGCGGGATGCCCTGCCCGGCAGCGAAATCTTCATGCGCATTCCTACCGGCGACGGCTTCGTCGATGGTGTTGCCGCAGCCAGCAATACCGGCAATGGCGTGCTGACCAACATCACCCGCGATGGCAGCGACAGCTGGAACGGCCAGTCCTTCAGCATCCGATTCACCGCCGCCGACCAGTACCAGGTACTGGACGGTGCTGGCAACGTGACCGGCACCGGCACGTTCAAGGCCGGTGACAACGTGGAAGTCAACGGTGTCCGCCTGCAGATTACCGGCGGACCCGCTGCCGGTGACAGCTTCAACGTGAAGCCGGCAACCAGTCGCGACATCTTCGACACCATGGACAAGCTGATTGCCGCGCTGGATGCCGACACCGGCACCACCGCCAGGATGAGCGCGCAGCAGAACGAACTGCAGAGCGCCCTGCGCGATGTGGCCCGTGCGTCGGAACGGATGATCGATTCGCGTGCGGCCGGCGGTGCGCAGCTGAAGGCACTGGACAATGCCGCCGACATGCGCGAAGCCAACAGCGTGACCCTGAAGACCACGCTGTCGCAGATGCGCGACCTGGACTACGCCGATGCACTGAGCCAGTACCAGTTGCAGAGCACCGCGCTGCAGGCGGCACAGACGATCTTCTCGCAGATGCAGTCGATGTCGTTGTTCAACAAGATCCGCTGACGCATCTCCTGCGTCACCCCTGAAAGGCCGCGATGCCCTGCATCGCGGCCTTTTTCGTTTCTGCTTGCCCGTTCCGTCGCGCTCGCCGGGCGTGGCCCGGCGCTACCGGAAACGTGCTGCACGCATTTTCCGTGATTGCCCATCAAGCCCGGCCCTGCCCCGCCGATACCTTCATCAGCGCTGGTTGGGCATGCCCAACCGCCCTTTCCGGGGTCGCCTTCACGCCCAGCCAGGGCTGGAAAACCCGGGAAAAACAGCCTCCGGCACCGGATTTCAGCATCGACGGAATTCACGGCTAAAGGTTGTTGACAAAGCGCCGTTATTCATTTGGCAACAGCGAAGCACACAGCCACACAAAAAAACAGGCGGCGCTTCGTTTCATTCACCAACGGGTTCCATATAAGAGGAGACGACCCCATGGCACAGGTAATCAACACCAATACGATGTCGCTCAACGCTCAGCGCAACCTGAGCACCAGCGGCAGCTCGCTCGCTACCACCATCCAGCGCCTCTCGTCCGGCCTGCGCATCAACAGCGCGAAGGACGACGCGGCCGGCCTGGCCATCAGCGAGCGCTTCACCACCCAGATCCGCGGTCTGGACGTGGCCATCCGCAACGCCAACGACGGTATCTCGCTGGCCCAGGTCGCCGAGGGTTCGCTGAGCGAGGTCGGCAACAACCTGCAGCGCATCCGTGAACTGGCCGTGCAGTCCTCCAACGCCACCAACTCGGCCAGCGACCGCAAGGCCCTGCAGGCTGAAGTGACCCAGCTGGTCTCGGAAGTCGACCGCGTGGCCAAGCAGGCTGACTTCAACGGCACCAAGCTGCTGGACGGCTCCTTCACCAGCCAGCTGTTCCAGGTCGGCGCCAACGCCGGCCAGGCCATCGCCATCAACAGCGTGGTCAACGCCAAGGCCGATTCGTTGGGCGCGGCAACCTTCGCCAACGGCTACACCGGCACCAGCCTGGCCGCCGCCGACAAGGCCACCGCCGACACCACCTACTCCGGCCTGCAGATCTCGGTGACCCCGCCGGGCGGCACCGCCACCACGGTCACCATCAACGACTTCACCGTGAAGGCGGGCGAATCGATCACTTCGGCCACCTCTGCCGCGATCAACAACAAGCTGGGCGAAACCGGCGTCATGGCCTCGGTCAATGCCGGTGTGATCAGCCTGGCCTCGGTCAAGGACGGCCAGACCTTCACCCTGGGCGTCAGTGCCGCAACCCCGCCGGCCGGCGCCACCGCCGCGACCATCGCCGGCCTGGGCCTGACCGAAACCAGCACCAACGGCGGTCTGCTGACCGGCGCCACGGCCAACTTCGTCAAGGACCTGAACGTCACCACCGCCGAAGGTGCGCAGAAGGCGCTGTCGATCGTCGACAAGGCCCTCGAGTCGGTCAACAGCGTGCGCGCCGACCTCGGCGCGATCCAGAACCGTTTCACCTCGGTGGTGGCCAACCTGCAGACCTCCTCGGAGAACCTGTCCGCATCGCGCAGCCGCATCCGCGATACCGACTTCGCCAAGGAAACCGCCGAACTGACCCGCACCCAGATCCTGCAGCAGGCCGGTACGGCCATGCTGGCCCAAGCCAACCAGGTACCGCAGAACGTGCTCAGCCTGTTGCAGCGCTGACATGAGCCGCCCCCGGGGCACGTCGGGGGCGTCTAACCCAACTCACGTGCAACCGCTCAAGGACCTCTCCTCATGGCACAAGTCATCAACACCAATACGATGTCGTTGAATGCTCAGCGTAACCTGAGCACCAGCGGCAGCTCGCTGGCCACCACCATCCAGCGCCTGTCCTCCGGTTCGCGCATCAACAGCGCCAAGGACGACGCCGCCGG